>PBPW01000009.1 GCA_002725545.1 Fidelibacterota bacterium
TTGAGTCTGAAATGATAGGTACCGTCACTATTGATAGGGGCAATATTAAAAGCATATCGCTTGGAGGAGTTCCGGTATCCACAAGACGAGCTTCTAGCGTACCGATTGTCAAACGAAATGATTCACCAGAGAGCATATCTACGGATAATCTAACCCTTGCGATGCGAGCAAAAAACGAAGCAACAATGAAGAATCAAAGATTATTCAACATAGTAGTTGGCGCAGGTGCCTGCTTTAACCCTGTTCCGTATATTACCCTCCCTGCAATGGGTATAGCTATAGCTGGAAATGCGGGAGTTCCTGAACCAGAAAGTAAATATTATAAAGATCTAGACCCTGATTTAAAAAAACAATACAGAACCATCTATAGAAAAGAGACCCGCAAGCTAAGAGCACAACAATGCTTTACCCCAACGGCGGCAGTTGGCGTAGGATTTGCTTTAATGATAGGGGCTATAATATTAGACTTCTAATTCTTTTCTTTTTATTTTTATAATATTTATATCAAACTGATCTTTCTTAATTTTAAGCAAAACAATGTTTAAAATTATTTTACTATCAACCTTTTTATCGATNACTAATGAGATATCTATTGGTGAAATCTCCTTTAAAGTAGTACAAAAAGGAACTTCTGATAGGCGCTATATTTGGTTACACGGTGATGAGCAGACCGCAAAGATGGCNCTTGAAAATCATATGTCTTCAAATCAAGGCATTGCCTATTTCATAAATAATAATAAGAGAGAAGTNTACATATCCGATGGAATGATTGATCCCAATCGTATCTTTTCTTCGATTGGTGCTAAAAACAATATTCATAAATATAATCCCCAATGGTCTACAAAAAAGAGGAACACTATTTTAAAAAAGATGGATCAGGATAGGGAAAATTTCTTAGAAACCATTTTCCCTAAAAACGGTGAAGTGGTGATCGCATTGCATAATAATTTCAAAGGCTATAATGTCAATCAGGAGCTATCTAAAAGCGATACAGTATCAATCAAAAAAGATCAGAATCCCCGCGACTTTTTTCTATGCACCAATCGAAACGATTTTGAAATACTTTCCAAATCCCCCTACAACGTTGTTTTGCAAGAGAGTTATCCTACTACAGATGATGGTTCTCTATCTTGGGCGGCAGTAAAATGGGGGNTTCGTTACGTAAATATTGAAACCAGGCTCGGTTGGTTAAGCATGCAAAAACGCATGCTAAAATATGCGAATGAAAATCTACCCTAGCTANTTATTGATCAATGATAAATAATTGCCCATCCTTAAAAACTTTACGATTAACTGTATCATCTAAATAACCCATCATTACCGAATGGCCNCTAATTGATTTTGGATTATCGAGATCGTTNACCTCAGTTAAGTGTATGGGTTGATCTCCAATGCTGATAAAGGCAGTATTCTCATTGCAAACATTTAAAGTATTTGGCTGAGAATTCGTTATTGATGCCCATTCGTACTGAATCAAGTAATCGCTATCTATATCTCCAAAAGTAACATCAGCCTTATTTTTGTCAATTGGAGCCCCACTATATAATGGGAGTACAATTTGCAGGATCACCCAGGGCATTGAATCTGCATCAAGGTTAACATAAAACGACTGATTCTCATACAGGCCAATTGCATGTTGAATACCATTGGTATTTACAAGGATATTGTAATGGCTCAAGCGAATACCCGTATTCTTTTGCCAAAATACTATCGCTTCATCCTGCAGCAGTGATTTAAAATCAGGATTATATGTTTCTGGGAATGTTTTGATTTTTTCAAGTAAACCAGTTTCCTCAGTTATAATTAGTTTGGGCTGTGCAGATTTAGTGGCGCCTTCCNTATCATCATCACCCATAAGAACTAATGANGAGCCCAGNGTCCANGCTCCCAGCGCTATAATTTCAGGCNCTGGGAAGGGTAGTTTATCAATNAAGACNCTGTCTTTTGGGCTTACACCCAAAGACACTAGCCAGTTTGCTGTTTGTTGCGCCATTCTATACACTTTATCAGATGTTAATCCATGATCAGCATAAACCATTTTTTCACCATACTTAATGTTTTGCCCATCAATTAAAGCTCGCAGATTTGGATATGGAACCATGTACTCAATAGGCTCAACATTGCCGATGCATTGTGCTTTATAAATTTGTTTTTTTAGATCTGACATGCCGCTAATGATTATAATGAAATTTCACAAAGAAATCCTGTAAATTTGTTTTCTTATTAATGATTTAATTTACCTTTGACAAGTTCAATTATTACAAAAACAATTTTTTACCTTGCTAGCGTAATAATCGTTATTTTTATCTATGCGTGCGCGGCAATCGCTCCTCCGAGNGGAGGACCTGAAGATAATACCCCTCCACAGTTTCTTTCTTCAAATCCTAAATCCGGAAGCACGGGATTCAATGGAGGAGAAGTGGTATTGAAATTTTCAGAGTACTTAGAAAAAAAATCAATCAATAACGCAATTTCGATTTCACCGCTTACCGATCCTATAGTTGAGATAAAGTACAAAGACGATGAGATTCATTTGNCCTTTCCNAATAACCTTTTGAATGATCAAACCTATATTATCACNATTAACCGCAATTTAACAGATGAGAGAAATGTAGCTCTTGATCAATCAGTGCAAGTAGCNTTTAGCACAGGAGATACGATTGAAGATGGTAAAATCATGGGGCGAATTCATGGCGATGAACGGTACGCTGCTCATTTATGGAAAGTAGAGAATGGATTTACCGACTCCCTTTTATTATCAAAACCCTTGTATATATCCGAAGCAGATGATGAGGGATTTTTTCAATTTAATTATTTATCTGCAGGCAGCTATGCTGNTCTNGCTGTTGAAAGAAGCGCTGCTGGACTGCCACTTGTTCCAAGTAGAATTATGTATGGAATGAGCCCTGAAAAGCTTTACAGGCTTTCGACAAATGAAATCATAAAAAATATTCCTTTTATGACGCACCGAGAAAACCCTCAAATTAAATTAACCCATGTAGACTGGAAGGGTTTAAAATGGGGATGGATTCATTTTAATCAAGATTTACACAATATTACATTTGAGAATATGGTTGTTGTTGANTCTGACTCCAATCAAATCGAGCCTAGCTATTTCCAGGATAATCAAGATAAATCAAGATTTTTGTTAACAATAAACGATACACTTGNCAATGGAAAGGTAGATNTAAAAATCAACAAGATTTCTTCAGCTGATGGGTTGGANATCCGCAATACAAAGGTGAGTTTTAGATTTTCAAACAAACCGGATACATCAAATATTNNAATATTAAAACCNCCTCCTAGTTCAATCATTAATAAAGACAATAAGAACGGACCACAGGTTCCAATTATTTTTTCAAAGCCCATCACTTCATANACCGATTCAGCATTTTATATGGTAGCTGATACGGATACTGTTATCGTCAAGATGCANTGGAACAATCCAACTGATTTTTCGTTTTTACCTCCTAATGGCTGGAAAGAAAAAACAGATTATCGTTTAATGTTTTTCTCAAGTGANTTAACACCNATAGAAGGAAANACATTTGTTGATTCAATTACGTTTATTGATATCTTTTCAAAAAAGAAAATTGGATACGGAGGGCTAATGGGGTCGCTTGATGCATCAAACGCATCATTTTTAGTTCAAATAAAATCAATTACAAATGATCCTGAAATCTTCTTTTCTAATGTAGATTCCAACAACGAATTTCAGCTGAAAAATATACCAGAAGGATTATATAAATTAATGATGATCAACGATAAAGATAATAACCAAGCATTTACCCCAGGCTCAGTAAGTCCACATAAAAATAGCGAGTGGTTTTATATTTTTCCTGACACGTTTGAGGTTAGAGCAAATTGGGATATTGATATTGGGAAAATGACAATTGAGGAATAATAGCTAAATGTTTGCAGTAATTATTGCCGGAGGAAGGGGAACGCGATTTTGGCCTGCCAGCCGAAAACATCACCCCAAACAACTTTTGAATATTATTGGTGATCATTCTATGTTGCAGATGACTGTTGATCGACTTCAAAAAATGAAAAATATTGAAGATATTTTCATTGTTACGGGAAACCATTTAGAAAAGAAAATTAAAAAAACAATTTCTGGAGTTAAGACCAGAAATATTATTGTTGAGCCCAGCGCGAAAAATACGGCACCCGCAATCGCACTTGCTGCATTGCATATTAAACAAAAGCGCGCAGATGCGGTGATGGGTGTTTTTCCTGCAGACCATTTAATTGTTGGGGCGCAAAAATTTTCTAAAACNGTACGATCAGCAATTCAAATTGCTAATAAAAAGAAGACACTAGTTACGATTGGCATTGAACCCCATTATCCTGCCACAGGCTATGGCTATATCCAATACAATACAAAGAGCGAGGACAAACATTTAAATGCCTATCCAGTAAAAACTTTTGCTGAAAAACCTCATCAAAAACTTGCCGAACGTTTTTTAAAAAGTGGTGATTTTTTGTGGAATGGTGGAATGTTTGTGTGGAATATTGAGTCTTTTTTTCATGAGTTAAATACGTATATGCCAGAGCTTGATTCGCAATTAGTAAAGATTGAGAAGCGAATTNTAAAAAAAGAAAACTTTTCAAGACTATGGAACAAGATAGAGCCAGATTCAATTGATTATGGCTTATTTGAAAAAACAAAAAATATTCATGTGGTGCGAGCTGANTTTGAATGGAACGATCTTGGATCATGGAATTCTATTTTTGATATTTCACGCAAAACCAAAGAAAATAATGTTATTCGCGGTGATGGTATTGTTCTAGATGGAAAAAACAATTTTATAGAATCGCATGATCATTTTACCGCTGTCATAGGTCAGAGCGATTTAGTTGTTGTCAGCACAGGGGATGCNACATTGGTAGTGCCAAAGGACAGGGTTGAAGAAGTTAAAAGAATTATTCANCATTTAGAAAAAACAAAAAAGAAAGATCTGTTATANTAAATGGNGAAGCTAAAGCCAGATAAGTTATTGATATTATTTGATGAGCTTGCTGAGAAGATGGATATAAATATTGTTCAGGGTAAGGGAGATTTTCAAGGAGGTATGTGTCATCTNAATGATGAATCTTACATCGTTTTAAATAAATTGAAGCCTGTAGAGCAAAGGCTGGGGGTATTAGTCAAAGAATTCTCCAAGCTTAATTTGAAAAATATATATATTCAACCGTTCTTGCGAGAATACATCATGGATACGCAACAAGAATTAATATAATCCATCCATTTTATTCTTGAAATAAATCATTTTATTTCATTACACTTANCCTTACCATCTTCAATCCGAGCCAGCAATTTATTAAACTATAAATTTTATAGGAATTGTTATGAAGGAATATTCAGCCAAAGATATTAGAAATTTTGCTTTAGTAGGGCACGGTGGATCAGGAAAAACTATGCTTGCTGAGGCTATGTTATCAAGAGCGGGATTGATTAATCGCATCGGCTCAATTGAATCAGGGAACACGGTTTCTGATTATCATCATGATGAGCACGAAAGACAAATCTCCATTCACTCATCACCGCTCCATCTTGAGTGGGAAAATACCAAATTTAATTTAATTGATACGCCAGGTTATTTAGATTTTATTGGAGAAACCATTTCATCACTTGCAGTTGTAGATGCNGCTGCAGTTGTTATTCATGCTGCAAATGGGGTCGAGGTTGGCACAGAACAGGTATGGAATTATGCCAATAATTATGAATTGACAAAAGTATTAGTTGTGAATGGGTTAGATAGAGAACATTCAAAATTTGATGAAATTCTTGCGCAGACCAAAGATCACTTTGGCTCCAATGTTTTTCCTATGCAATTACCTGTAAATGCTGGCCCTGGGTTCAATCAAATCATTGATGTTTTAAGGAATGAGCTGATTACATATGAAACAGATGGAAGCGGTAATTACAAGGAAGAACCATTACCAGATGACCTAAAAGAAAGGGTCAACTCTCTTCATCAAGAATTAATTGAATATGTCGCAGAATCCGATGATTCACTTTTGGAAAAGTTTTTTGACCAAGGCAGTCTCAGCGAAGAGGAAATGCGCGATGGGCTTCATAGCGCAATTCAAAAAGAGGTTTTTATTCCGCTTTTCTGTACTGCTGCAACGCAAAAGATTGGTACAGCACGGCTAATGGATTTTATTTCAAAATATGGATCTTCACCTGTGGATCGTGGATCAATTAAGGCAAAAGATGCAAATTCAGATAAAGAGGTTGAAGTAAATCTTGATGGTTCAGAGCCTGTAGTGCATGTCTTCAAAACGATCAGCGAAGCGCATGTTGGAGAACTTTCATTTTTCAGAGTGTATTCTGGATCAGTCTCTACCGGATCTGATCTATATAACTCTGAAAGGGAAAACTCTGAGAGGTTTGGCCAAATGTTTTTAATGAATGGCAAAGAAAGAACAAGCGTTTCCAAATTATCCGCTGGCGATATTGGCGCGGTAGTCAAACTTAAAGATACGCATACAGGCAACACCCTAAGCGATCCAAGCAATAAGGTCAAATTATCTGCTGTTAAATTGCCTAATTCAAATATCCATCTTGGTATTAGGTCTAAAACAAAAGGTGATGAGGAAAAAATTGCAACAGGCCTATCTACCTTACATGAGGAAGATTCGACATTTATATATAATGTAGATCCTGAACTTCATCAAACTGTACTTTCTGGGCAAGGAGAATTACACCTTCAGGTTTCAATAGATAGATTGAAACGAAAATTTAATGTAGATGTTGAAACATTCAAGCCTAGGATTCCTTACAGAGAAACCATTCGTGCAAACGGTTCAGCAAAATATCGCCATAAAAAACAAAGCGGTGGAGCCGGTCAGTTTGCTGAGGTTTGGATGAAAATTGAATCAAAACCGCGCGGTGAAGGCGTAGAGTTTACACAATCATTAGTTGGTCAAAATGTTGATCGTGTCTTTGTTCCTTCTGTAGAAAAAGGTGTAAATGCAGCCTGCGTTGAAGGGGTACTAGCTGGTTATAGAGTAGTGGATCTAAAAGTCGATTTCTATGATGGTAAACAGCACCCTGTTGATTCAAAGGATATAGCATTCCAAATGGCAGGTAAGCACGCCTTCAAAGAAGCATTCATGGCTGCCCAACCATGTCTTTTAGAGCCAGTATTAAATATTGAAATTAAAGTCCCTGAAGAATTCATGGGAGATGTCATGGGGGATATTTCTAGCCGCAGAGGAAAGATAATAGGGATGGATTCTGAAGGCTCATTTCAAAGAATCAAAGCTCAAGCCCCACAATCTGAAATGTATCAATATTCCACAACGCTTAGGTCATTGACAGGTGGACGGGGCATCCATTCTGAAGCCTTTAGCCACTATGAAGAGGTGCCACGCGATATGGAAAACAAGGTGGTTGATGAAGCAAAAGCAGCTAAAGTAGAAGCCGAATAATTTGATGGATCATTTGTGGGCTCCTTGGCGGATGGAATATATTCAACGCGAAAAAGACGATGGCCAAGGATGCGTTTTTTGTATCAAGGCTGAAGATATAGAAAATGATAGAAATAACTTAGTTTTATATAGGGATGATGACATTTATGTCGTGATGAATCTATACCCCTATACTAATGGACATCTTTTAATTTGCTCTAATCAGCATTGCGATACCATGAATGACCTTACCCAATCAACATTGACTAAAGTTATGGAACTTGCCAAACAAATTATGGGAATTCTTGATAATACAATGAGTCCTGATGGATTTAATTTTGGTGCAAACCTAGGTAAGGCTGCTGGAGCCGGCATTGCCGAACATATTCATTTTCATGTTGTTCCGCGTTGGAAAGGTGATACAAATTTCATGCCAGTAATAGGCCAATCTAAAGTAATTATGGATGGTTTATTTGAAACATATGATAATCTAAAACCGCAATTTGATAATATAAAATAAAATGGATTTCTATAGAACTTGGCTTCCCTTCATCTATTTGTATGGTGTAGGTGGAATTGTTTTTATTGTTGGCATGTTTTTAATTCTTAGAACAAAAGCGCTTCGCCCTACCTATCATCGACATAAAAAATGGCTTTGGTTATTATTGTATGGATTTTTCTTCTGGATGAGTTTACATGCACTATTTATTTACTTAGCGATCGGAAGTCAGTAATGGATATTGCAATTGGAACCTCATTAGACCGAATTATAATCATTTGCTATTTTGCTTTAGTGATGGGATTCGGTGCTTATTTTGGCAGATACAGTAAAACTACTACAGATTATTTTTTTGGAGGTAGAAGATTTGCGTGGTGGTTAATATCCATTTCAATTGTTGCAACTGGAGTGGGTTCTCATAGTTTTTTAAAATATTCTACTAAAGCATACCAATACGGACTATCATCTACGATGACCTATATGAACGATTGGTTTTTTGTACCGTTGTTTATGTTTGGTTGGCTTCCAATCATTTATTACATGCGAATAAAATCCATCCCAGAGTATTTTGAGCGTAGATTTAATTCAAAGGCCCGTTATCTTGCTACAATTCTGACGCTGATTTTTATGATAGGGTATATTGCTATTCAATTTTTAACGCTAGCAACTGCGCTGTACAAAATATTTGGCATCCCGCTGATGGCAACCGTAGTCCTAATTGCTATCGCTACAACTATCTATATGCATTTTGGTGGGCAAACATCAGTAATCTTTACAGACCTCATTCAGGGATTCATATTAATTTTCGCAGGAATGCTTCTTTTTTATTTAGGCATTCAATTTTTAGGTGACCAAACTCCCTATACCGGTCTACGCGCTTTTTGGATGAATTTATCCCCAATTGAAAAGCTTCCATTGGCCCATTTCAATCGTCCACCAGACTTTAATTTTGTAGGTATTTTTTGGCAAGATGGCATTGCTGGATCGGTTGGTTTTTTATTTTTAAATCAAGGTTTAATTATGCGGTTTATGGCAGCTAGAAGCGTTAACGATGGGCGAAAAGCTGTGGCATTTAATACGTTAGTTATTTTACCAATATCAGCCATAGTTGTTTCAAATGCAGGGTGGATAGGCAGAGCAATAACCAATGCACTACCAGGGACGCTCCCTGTAGATATGGCAGCCAATGATGTATTTGTCGCGGTCACAAATATTGTTTCTTCTCCTGGCGTATTCGGTTTTATTATTGCAGCTCTATGTGCTGCATTGATGTCAACAGCGGATACGCTTGTAAATGCTTCATCTGCAATTATTGTCAATGATATTTATAAACCCCTTTCAAAGAAAAAACATAGCGATACAGAACAATTGCATTTTGCCAGATGGACATCCCTTGGTGTTAAGGTCATCGCGGTTATAATGGTACCTTTCTTCAATTCTTTTGATTCCATTTATGAAGCGAATGGTTGGTTTCATTCTACATTTACACCACCTTTAGCGGTAGGAGTCTTTCTAGGAATCTTTTGGAAAAGATTTACTACCCCAGCGATCATTGCTACATTTGTAGGAGGCTCATTTTTAATGATACTCGGACAGTTCTATCCTGAATTAATTAGCCCTTTTGCGCATGGAATAGAGCTCAGACCAGATAAAGGCTATTCATATATTGGAGCCTTATACAATATTTTTGTGTGTGCAAGCGTTGGTATTATTGTTACCTTATTTACAAAACCTGATTCTGATAAAAAATTAAAAGGACTAACAATTTTTGATGCTCCAAAGCTGAAAGAGATTTATAAGGGTTCTCAGCCTAATGAAGTATTAGGAAAATCAGTAAAGGTTGGTTGGAAAATGATAGAAAATGATCAAGATACCATGCAATTTTCAAAAAATGATATGAAAAAAATGAAAGCCAATCCCGGTGACTTCTTATATATTCAGGATGCTAGGTGGTGGCTCGGTGGATTAAAATCAGCCCATTCAGTTTACGGAAAGCCGCATAACGAAGATGGTGTAGTGTATATTAATGCATCCCATTTGGATCATGGTCAATTTCTCGAAGGTTTGCAATTAAAAGCAGAGAAAGAAATGTAATTATATTAGCGTCTGCGTAATAAATATTTTAAATTCGCGCCGCTTATTAAATTATTTAATGCAGTCCGGAGTAGCTCAGTTGGTAGAGCGAGTGGCTGTTAACCACCAGGTCGGGGGTTCGAGTCCCTCCTCCGGAGCAATATAAATAACGGCTATCCTTTTATAGTTTAGCCGTTATTTTCACTGATTTAATCAATAGTTAAGGAATTGACTTAATGATTGATTAATCTATAAGTTTATTTTTGATAATCTTGAGGAAAAATGAATAATCGTGGTGAAGAAAGACGTTTTGAAGATCGTAGAGCGAACAATGACCGTCGCAAGGAAGATATTCCAGTCGCCAATGACCGTCGTTCTGGCGTTGATCGTAGAGATAGCGCAGATCGTAGATCGGGAGACGACAGACGTCAGGATTGAACTTAGTGTTTTCTAAAGTAAATCAATTTACTTCATTAGTCTTAACATTATGGCTGACTGTTTTCACTCAGCTATCAGTTTTGCACGTTGGGCATGCTCACGAACTTTTGCCAGTTGAGCAAAATATGTGTGATGAGAATTGTGATGATTCTTCACATGATAAAGCTGGAGATTCATGCGATTGGTTTATCGCTAATAGACTCATTACGCATAGCGGATCTTTCTTAGATCATTCATCTCCACTATATTTAGAATTAACCTCTGAAGTTTTTACAAATTTAGAATTTCATTATTTTGCTATCGAACACGCAAATTTTTCGACGCGTGCCCCACCTACCCATAGTATTTAAAATTACATATATCAGCAGTTGCTAGCTGACAAAAAACAAACTTAATTAATAAAATAAAAATAAAATAAGGAGCTATAATGTCAATTATTGATATTAGCACTTCACGCAATTACTTGTACACCNTTTTAGCTGGATTTGTACTTTTATTTGCAGTTAGTTGTGAAGATAAAAACGATGANGATGAAGGTCATACTGATGCGGATGGTTTTGTTCTTGAAACAGAAGATGGTGTACAGGCCTACAAAGAGCTTAAAGGAGTCGTAACTGGATCTATCTCTCTTGGGGTAGGGGACACCTTGCACTATATGGTCCATTTTCTTGATCATGATGGAAANGAAATTGAACATGAAGAAGACGGTCATGATGACCATGGCCATGATGACCATGGTGACGATGAAGATGGAGTTAGGGTATCGGGCGCTAATGCATCTATAGCCGTTGTTGAGATGGTTGAAGAAGAAGAAGACGGTCACGATGATCATGATCACGGNGATGAGCATGGAGATAAAGTCCTGCAAATTGTTGGCGTTTCAAATGGTACAACCTACTTCAAGCTTGAGTTGATGCATGGTGATCATGCTGATTACACATCAGCTAACCTTGTGCCTGTAGTTGTCAAATAAACGCAATAATAAACAATGTTCTTGTAGTTGCAAAGTCAATCGTGGGATCATTGTAGTAACTTCGGCTTTGAGCATACTTTTTGCTCAAAGCCGTACTGTTACTGGTTTTGTTTTTGATAAAGAAAAGCAATATCCACTTCAAAGCGTAAATATATTTGTATTTGGNGAAGATATAGGGACTGTATCAAACGAAGATGGTTCTTTTGAAATTCAAAATATACCCAAAGAGTCTTTTAGTTTATCCTTTGCGCTGATTGGGTATCAAGATACCACAGTTTTAATAAATTCCAATGAGACCAATATTGATTTAGGCCCTATTTATCTTAATATTGAAATTTTGCATTTTAATGAGATATCTGTTGGCGCCCANCCTGAGCTTNAAGGTTCAAAAACCATATCAACCATTTCTCTTTCTGGATCAGAAATGCATGAAAAAATGAAAGGAACGCTGGCNGCTACACTTTCTGATGAAATGGGGGTGGAAGTAGGTTCNATGGGTCANGCTACNGCAAGACCNGTTCTTAGAGGGTATTCTGGCGATCGTTTCTTGATGACNGACGGTGGTTTAAAATTGGGAGACCTTTCNCAAACCTCTGCAGATCATGCTGTNAGCATNGATATGACAACCGCTCAGAGCATTGAAGTNATAAGAGGTGCTAAATCTTTNATTTATGGCTCNAANGCNATNGCTGGAGTNATTGANATAGATAAAAATTCAATGCCAGAAGTCAAGTTTGACCATTCACATTTTCATGGAATNATTGGNGGAGAGTCTGGAAATAGTAGTNTATTTACCAACNTAGTGTATCACTTNCCTTTTAAAAACAATCAATTAAGATTTTCAGTCTTGAATCGTTCTNCTGGAGATCAAATGACNCCGGTGGGTGTTTTGAAGAATACATCNGTGAATAATAATGAATTTTTTACAGGAATTTCAAATTATGGAGANAAAGGTAGANCCAGTGCTTCGGTAGAGTTTTTGTCAATGAATTATGGTATACCAGGAAGTCCGGAAGGNCATATTAGCGGTGTTGANCTTGAAATGAAGAAGATTACACAAAAATTAATTNTNCATCGAGATATTCAATTATTTGATAAATATNATATTTTTGATCTTGAACAAAGATTTGTTGGTTACGAGCANAGAGAATTTGAATCCAATGATAATTATGCAGCTGTAAGGTTGAGNCANCAAATATTNTCTNTNCAAGGAAAGCTTTCTGGATTTGGAAGNNNACTAGGTTCNTTGTTTCAATATAGAAAGTTTAGCGCTGGAGGGTTCTANTGGACNCCNAACACTGATGAAATTAATCTAGCCTTATTTTCTTTTAGNGANATTGATNTANNAAATTTTACNCTGCAAAATTCNTTTAGATATGAAATGCTNTCAGTGCTTCCCATTNTTTCTGAGGTTCTTTTCTCAAACTTTGANAAATCTNNAGTTAAAGATAGAACATTTCATCTGGGCTCGGCGATGCTCACNTTNTTGAAAGATTGGAATCATTGGGCANTTTCAACGAGNGCNATGTACACCCAACGCGCTCCCGGTATCGAAGATTTATTTTCTGATGGACCTCANCTGGGNAGNTACTCTTACGAAATTGGTCAACCNNATCTTGATTTAGAATCAACATTAGGATTTGAAATATCTACTAAATATGAGAAAAATAAATTTTCTTCAAGCGTAACTGCGTTCAATAATTACAGCCCTAATTATCATTTATTTTCAAAGATTGGAAATGGATATGTCCCAGGGGCAGATTGGATTGAATGGGGCAGTGGATCTACTGGATGGCTTTACAAATATCNAATGAAGGGTATTGAGGCAAATATATCTGGNTTAGAGTTCGATCTCTCTTACAAAGTNAATAATGCAACCTTTAGCGTTGANTACTCTACGGTGATTGGAGAAGATATTACCGCTTCAATGCCTCTGNCTTATATGCCCGCATCGAAAGCAAGAGGAAGGNTTTCATTTAAAGGAAAAAATAATTTATCCTACACATTTCAGGCTGTTAAAGGGTTCGATCAGAAAAGATTGGGTCAATTTGAAGATCAAACAGATGGATATATCTGTATGGACCTTTACGGAAGCTACAGCATAAATAGAAAGAATGGCTCTCATAAGATTATCTTCCAAATTGACAATATTTTTGATCAAATCTATTATAATCATCTTTCTAGAATAAAATCAATCATGCCTGAAACCGGAAGAAGCATAACGCTTCAATATAGATTCTTGTTCTAGTAAGATTGCCATTCAAAACCTAAATCTCTAAATGTATTATTAAGTATATTTAGGTATGAAAAAAATCATTTTAATTACACTTTACTGTTTTGCTTTGCAGCTTGTCGCGCAAAGCAAAAAAAATCCTGCGGAAGGAATTTTTATGGACAAAGTTGAAAAAACTGATAAAGAGTGGCAAACATGCCTCACGCCCGCAGAGTACCAAATACTTCGAGAAAAAGGGACTGAACGCGCCTTTACTGGAAAATATAATAATCATAAAGAAGAGGGTGTTTACGTTTGCGCAGGTTGCGATAATCAATTGTTTAGTTCAAAAACGAAGTATGATTCAGGCTCAGGCTGGCCTGCTTTTTATGATGCTCTTGATAAAACAAAAGTAAATACAAAAATGGATTATAGCTTTGGAATGAAGCGTATCGAAGTTACCTGTGGCAAATGCGACTCTCACTTAGGTCATGTATTTGAAGATGGACCGAGACCTACAGGACTAAGATACTGTATAAATTCCTTAGCATTAGATTTTGTATCAAAAAATAACTAACAATTNTAATATTAAGGGACTAAAATGGAATTATTTTATTTTACAGTTGGATGGGTTGTATCNCTTGCAGGATTTTATGTGATNCATAAACTTATTATGATGGCCGAAGANAAAGAGAATTAATTAAAGTTCGATTATTTCAATAATGAAAAAAATAATTATTTACAGTACAGATTGGTGTAGATATTGTGATCTAGCTAAAATGTTTCTAGATAAAAAAGGATGGAAGTATGAAGAAATCAATATTGAAAAACTTGGATGGAATCGTTCAAAATTATTAGAAGTCGGAAAGGCGACAACGGTTCCTCAAATTGTGATTGACGGAGAACCAATCGGTGGTTATGACGACCTAATAAAGCTTTATAGATAATTTTGAAATGAACTTATTATTTAATAGCATCTCAAATATTAAGATAGAAATATGACTGATCAGAACAATCGTTTTTCTAGCAGATTGACGTTCTTGTTAAGTGCCTTAGGTATTGCGGTAGGTACGGGAAATATATGGCGCTTTCCAAGAATTGTAGCATCAAATGCTGGTGAAGATGGCGCAGGCGCTTTCCTTGTTGCCTGGATAACATTTCTCTTTCTGTGGAGTATTCCTTTAATTATTGTTGAGTACGTCATGGGTCGCCAATCACGAATGGGCACCATTGGAGCCTTTGCTAATTTTATGGGAAAGCCATTTGCGTTTCTTGGAGGATTTGTAGGTTTTGTTTCAACCGCTATTGCTTTTTTCTATTCCGTAATTGTAGGATGGAATATTTATTATTTTGGAGTAATTACCTTTACTAATCTACCGCAAACCAATCAGGCATCATTAATGCTATGGAGTTCATTTCAGGATAGTTTATTTCCTATTCTTTTTCATGGTGTAGCGATGACTGTTGGAGGATTGGCTATATACAAAGGAGTATCCTCAATAGAAAAAGTCAACAAGGTGTTAATTCCTGTATTGCTCGGTATTGTCATCCTATCAGTTCTACGAGCCATAAGCTTACCTGGGTCGTTTGAAGGAATTTCATATTTATTTACGCCAGACTGGTCTCAGTTAAAGCGACCGGGTATCTGGGTTGATGCCCTTGCTCAAAATGCTTTTGATACCGGAGCGGGATTTGGACTATTTCTAACATACGCTATTTATATTAAAAAACGTTATGGTGTTGTAAAGAATGCATTTACAACAGCAATTGGAAATAATCTGGTTTCTATGCTAGCCGCAATAATGATCTTCAGTACAGTTTTTTCCATACTTGGCAATGAGATGGGAATGCAACAATCTGAGATTTTAGAAATAATGAAAACTTCTGGTCCGGCTGCAACCGGGTTGACATTTATCTGGATGCCATTATTATTTGCCAAGATGGCTTTTGGAAAGCCTTTAGCAATTCTATTCTTTTTGGGTCTTAGTTTTGCTGGATTTTCATCGTTAATCTCAATGCTAGAATTAGCAGTACGCAACTTGATTGATTTTGGCATAAAGCGTTCAACTGCAGTAATGTGGATTGTTGGTGCTTCATTTATTTTAGGTATTCCATCTGCGATGAGCTTAGAAATTTTAGGAGACCAGGACTTTGTATGGAGCGTTGGATTAATTATTTCAGGAGTATTAATGGCGATTGCTGCTATCAAGTACGGATTACCCCGCATCATGGATGAAGTCAGCTTAGAGAGTCAGGGCGATTGGCCGTTCCCATCTTGGTGGCCATTCATTGTGAAATATATTGCCCCAATGGTTGGAGTTGTTTTAGTAACATGGTGGATGATCGAAAGTCCCAGCTTTTTTGTTACATGCTTAACTCAATGGGGTATTATTTTAATTATATTTTATATGTTAAATGGTTTTATGAATAAAAGATTTACCAATGATCTTAATAATTAACGCAAGAAGACAATAATATGAAGATAATACTGATTAGCATATCCCTTTTTTCTTGGACAATATCCCAAACTACAAAAAATCAGTTTCAACAATCGATCGATGATCGCGCTGAGCAATTTGAAACGATTGCTAAATCTATATGGGATTGGGCAGAAATGGGCTATCAGGAAGAGAAAAGTTCATCCCTTTTACAGCAGACATTGAAAGAGGAAGGTTTTTCAATTCAAGCAGGAGTAGCAGATCTTCCAACAGCCTTTATTGCAGAATACGGTTCCGGTTCTCCGATTATTGGAATTCTTGCTGAATTTGACGCCTTACCAGGTATATCTCAGCAAGTTGCAACCGTAAGAAAACCAATCCCCAATAAAAATGGCGGTCATGCCTGCGGACATCATTTATTTGGAACAGCATCAACAGCTGCCGCGATCACAATTAAAAACTATCTTAATAAAACTAAAACAAAAGGTACGATTAGGCTTTACGGTACACCCGCAGAAGAAGG
Source organism: Fidelibacterota bacterium (assembly GCA_002725545.1). The sequence continues at coordinate 16,576 of PBPW01000009.1, forward strand.
TGGATCTGGAAAAGTGTACATGGTAAGGTCNGGACTTTTTGATGATGTAGATATTGTTCTTGATTGGCATGCTTCAGACAAAAACGCTGCGAGCCCAGTTACATCAATGGCAAATAGATCTGCAAAATTTAGATTTTATGGTTATTCTGCTCATGCAGCTGGAGCACCTGAAAAAGCTCGATCATCGTTAGACGCTGTTGAAGCAATGAATTTTATGGTAAATCTAATGCGTGAACACATCCCTGATGGTTCGCGCATTCATTATGTTATTACAAAAGGCGGCAATGCTCCTAATGTTGTACCAGATTTTGCTGAAGTCTTTTATTATGTTAGAGATTTTGATGTAAATATTTTAGAAGATATGTGGTCACGGTTGATTAACACAGCAGAGGCTGCAGCCTTAGGTACCGGGACTAGAATGGAGTATGAAATCATACATGGGAATCGACCTGTTCTGCCAAATGAAGTTGTTCAAAAGGTAATGTATGATAATTTAGTTCAAGTAGGAGGCGTATCGTACACGCGGGCTGAACAAAAATTTGCAAAAGAAATATATAAAACGCTTATTGATCCAAGTTTGAGTATAAGCTCTGCAAAAACTATCCAGCCTTACAAATTTACAAAAGGAAAAGGCTCTACAGATGTTGGCGATGTAAGCTGGAAGACACCTACGGCAAGGCTTAGGGTTGCAACATGGGTTCCAGGNACATCAGCTCATACCTGGCAAGCGGTAGCTGCTGGCGGGATGAGTATTGGAATGAAAGGAATGATCAACGCGTCCAAGGTTTTGGTTGGTGCAGCTATTGATCTATACAACGATCCAAAAACTGTCAAAAATGCAAAAAAGGAATTAATTGAAAGAAGAGGACCNGGNTTTAATTATTATTCAATGCTAGGNGACCGAAATCCTCCTCTNGANTACAGAAAATAAATACTATTTTTCCTCTTTTTGCTTAAAATAAAATTAACATGAAAAAAAGAATAACGATTATTGGTTCTGGTTTAGCTGGAATGGCATGTGCAGCATACCTAGCAAAAGAAGGTCATGAGGTACAGGTGATCGAAAAAAATAGAACCTATGGAGGTAGATTGCAGACGTATGAAGAAAATGGGTTTGTTTTTGATTCAGGTCCTAGTTGGTATTGGATGCCAGATCTATTCGAATCTTTCTTTGCTGACTTTCAAAAAAAAACAAGCGACTACTATTCATTAAAGAGACTAGATCCAGGCTATAGGGTTTATTTTGAAAATGAAGAATATTTTGATGTACCTGAAAATTATGAAAAACTTAAAAGCAGTTTTGAAAATATAGAATCTGGATCATCGTATGCTCTTGATAAATTTCTAAAAGACGCCAAAAAGAAATATGAAATTGCAGTTAAAAATTTTATTTATAAACCCAGTTTGTCCCCTTTAGAATATATACGACTTGACTTAATAAAACACCTTGGCAGGCTAAGTATATTTAAACCGATCAGTAAACATATACGTGAATTTTTTAAAGATAGAAGAATTATTCAAATGCTTGAGTTTCCTAGTCTATTGCTAGGAGCAAAGCCATCTAAAACGCCTGCCCTTTATAGTATAATGAATTATGCAGATATAGCTCTGGGCACTTGGTATCCTAGTGGGGGTATTAGATCGGTCGCTACAGCGATTCATGATGTAGCGATTGAGCAGGGTGTAAAATTTATTTTTGATGAACCCATCGAAACAATACATACAGAAAATGGTAAAGCCATCGAAGTGATCTCTAGTCGAAATAGCTATAATGTTGATATTGTAGTTGCTAATGCAGATTATCAGCACGTTGAAAGCAGATTGATAGAGAAAAAATATCGTAATTATTCAGAATCTTATTGGAATAAGAGAACGATTTCTCCAAGCGCATTATTATTCTACATTGGAATAAATAAGAAAATCAATCTTCCTCATCACTGCTTATTTTTTGATACAAACTTTAAGGAACACGTCAAAGATATATACGATGATCCAAGATGGCCTGAAGCCCCTTTGTTCTACACTTCTTGCACATCAAAATCCGACCCTAATGTAGCACCAGAGAACGGGGAGGCGCTTTTTGTTTTAATTCCAGTTGCGCCTGGTCTTAAAGAAAAAACCAAGTCGAGAGAAATATACTTTAATCAAATTATTGATAGGATTGAAACGGTGACAGGTGAAGAAATAAAAGATCACATTGTAGTAAACAAGTCATATGCTCATGAGGAATTTATTTCTGATTATAATTCCTATAAAGGCAATGCCTACGGATTGGCCAATACCCTTTTTCAGACTGCATTTTTAAAGCCTAGAATAAGAAATAATAAAGTTAGAAATTTATATTATACTGGGCAATTAACTGTACCAGGGCCAGGAATGCCACCGGCACTTGTTTCAGGAAAAATTGTTGCTGATCAAATTTCAAAGGATTTCAATTGACCAATATTGAACGTTATTTAAAAGCCAGTTTTGATTCTTCAAAAGCTGTAACTGAATCCTTTAGCACTTCGTTTACTTTAGGGATTCATTGTTTGGGTAAGAAAATTAGAAATCCAATCTATGGCGTGTATGGTTTTGTTCGAGTAGCTGATGAGATCGTGGATACGTTTTTTGATACAAATCAAGCAAACGAGTTAGATGAGTTTGAATCCTCAACTTATTCTGCAATTAAACAAAAATACAGTCCAAATCTTATTTTGCACTCCTTTCAACATGTTGTCAACTTTTATAATATTGATAGTGAATTAATTCGTGCCTTTTTTTCAAGTATGCGGTCTGACCTTACCAAAGCTAAGCATACAAAAAATTCATTAGATCAATATGTATATGGTTCGGCTGAAGTCGTTGGATTGATGTGTTTAAAAATATTTGTTGAAGGCAATCAAGACCTATATGATAAACTTAAGGACTCTGCAAAAAAACTTGGATCAGCATTCCAAAAAGTCAACTTCTTCAGAGATATCCGCGAAGATTATTTTGAAAAAGGAAGAATCTATTTCCCTGGTTTTGATTTAGATCAAAATTTAAATGATGAGATTAAATCAAATATTGAATCAGAGATAAGGGATGAATTTACTGAAGCACGTAAAGGCATATACCAACTTCCTTCTTCAAGCAGATTTGGAGTATTGTTGGCCTGTCGATATTACGAAAAATTATTTAAAAAGCTTCAAGCTACTCCTGTTGATAAGCTGGCAAATAAAAGGATTAGAATAAATAATCTTCAAAAAGCAGCCCTTATTCCATCAACTTATTTTTTATCTTTTTTAAAATTATGAACTAAATACTAAAATCAATATTTATTGGCATAGTTTTGTAAATTCTGATATCAAATAAAGAATTTTATTAATTTTTTAAAAATAAAAAGGAGATAATAATGGTAAATATGTTATTAGCCTCTGGCCTTCAAAGCGGGGATCTTGTTGGATTTACCTTCTTTCTTGGATCAGTTGCTATGTTTGCAGCTACTGTATTTTTCTTTGTTGAAAGATCATCGGTAAGCGATGAGTGGAAATTATCAATGACCGTTTCCGGTCTAATTACTCTTATTGCAGCTGTTCACTACTACTATATGCGAGATGTTTGGGTTACTTCTTATACTAGCCCAACAGAATTCAGATACATTGATTGGATCTTAACAGTCCCGTTGATGTGTGTTGAGTTTTATCTATTAACAAAAACTGGTTTGAGTAAAATGGTTTCAGCTTCTGTTGTTATGCTTGTTACAGGTTATCTTGGCGAAGCATCAGTTTGTTCAGTTTTTGGTACTCATAGCCCTGCAATATGGGGATTGATTAGCGGTTTGGCGTATTTTTATATCGTCAATGAAGTGTACCAAGGCGATGTAGCAAAAGCAGCAAAAAAAGCTGGTAAAAATATTCAAAATGCCAACTCACTTCTGTTAAAGTTCGTTGTAATTGGCTGGGGTATTTATCCACTTGGCTACTTAATCGGAACAGCTGATGGTCAATGGTATTCTTTCTTGGCTGATTTAGTCAACTCAGATACACGTGACCTGATTTATAATGTTGGTGATGCTGTAAATAAAATTGGATTTGGCCTAGTTGTTTGGTGTGCCGCAAAAGGAAGTAAGAAATAGTAAATCCGATTATTGTATGAATGATCAACTATCAAAAATTGACCATCTTGCAGTTATTGTAAAAAATATTGATCAGTCTGTAAAATACTATACTGAGAAATTTAACTGCGAAGTGAAATATCAGGACTCAACATGGGCAATGCTAAAGTTTAATAATATCAGTTTAGCATTGGTTACTGAAGATGAACATCCAAATCATTTTGCGATAGTTGATCATTCCATAGTGAATAGCAATAAAATTAAATATCATCGTGATGGCATTGGCTATATCTATGAAAAAGATCCAAATGGTAATTTTATTGAACTATTAGATAGAGAATCATAGAAAGAAATAAACAAAAGATAAATCTTTCCTAACCTGCCTGGCGCTATTTTCACTATCTTCAAAATTGTGATAGATAGCAATTATCAAAACCCCCTTTTTCCATTAATTTAATATATTTTTAGTGTATTTATTTTTTGATAATAATAATTTATTGACATAAAAAAGCTCATAACGCTCAAATAATTCTTGCATCTTTATTTATTTATCATTTAGATTTATCTATCACTAATCAAATAAATATTATGTCAAAAGTTAAAATTAATAAAAATAAATCCTATTGTATTGTATCTGCTTTTGCGGATGATATTGTAGATTTCACAGAATCTGTTCAAGCCTTAATCAGCGATGGTTGGAGTACCATTGGTGGTATAAGTGCAGCGAATAGCATGCTTTACCAAGCTCTGAGCAAAAAGTGAAAGATAAAAATTTCATTTTGTTTGGCTCGAGCGGGGGAATAGGCTCACAACTGGCTGCGGATTTAAATGATTGTAAATCCAAACTCCTTGTTGGTTACCATCATGCAGTCCCTGATTATGGATTTTCAGTTGAAAAATCCGCACCGGTTGATGCCTCATCTTTCGAGTCGGTTATCAATTTTATTGAAGAGGCTAAAGCTATCGCTGGAGAAATTCATGGAGTAGTTAGTTTGCCAGGTTCAGTAATTTTAAGACCACCACATTTGATTACTGAAAACGATTTTCAAAAATCTGTCAATGTAAATTTAAAAACTGCTTTCTCAGTTCTTAGAGCTTGCGGTAAGATTCTTGATAATTGCTCTGTAGTTTTTTTATCAACTGCAGTTACAGATATCGGTCTAAACAATCATGAAATGATAGTTGCTGTCAAAGCCGGGATTGAATCTATGGTGAAGTCAGCTTCTGTTACCTACGCTACAAAATCCCTTCGATTTAATGTTGTAGCTCCAGGACTTGTTGATACACCTTTGACTGAGAGAATCGTCAATAATCCCAAAGCCCTTGAAATAAGTAAAAAAATGCATCCCCGCGGCCGCATTGGATCTCCTAAAGATATTAGTCGGATGATTTCTTTTTTACTCGACCCTGCAAACGATTGGATAACTGGTCAAACTTTTCGGGTGGATGGTGGCTTATCCTCCACTAAATCTTAATCATTCATAAAAATCTCCCTATTAAAATATGCCTTGTTTGCCAAAGAGCATTTAGTTGGCGTAAAAAATGGAAAAAACATTGGTCAGATGTGAAATATTGTAGCAAAAGGTGTAGAAAAAGTAAACAGTGAAAGGATCCATCATTTTTCCTAATCAACTTTTTTACCCAAATCCAATCTTATCTAAGAGCCGTAGAGTTTTTATCATTGAAGATCCATTGTTTTTTCAAGATCATGAATATCCCGTAAAATTTCATAAGCAGAAATTACTTTTACATTTTTTAAGTCTTGATTCGTATCAAAATGAATTAGTGAAAAATGGTTATGAGGTGATTCGAATAGATCTAAAAAAAATAAAATACCCAAAATTTTACGATGCGTTTTTAAAAGAAAATAAAATCACTGAAGTACATTATGCTGAGCTAAATGATTACACTTTAAACAAAAGATTCAAAATGTCTTTGGAAAGACTTAAAGTTAAATCTTATTGTTATGATACACCTGGGTTTATTAACACAAATGACGAAATAAAGGACTACTTTTTTAATAAAAAAAGATTTTTAATGTCCTCCTTTTATATGAATCAAAGAAAGAAGCTAAACATATTAATAGATGATGAAAATAAACCAGTTGGTGGCAAATGGAGCCTTGATGCTGAAAATAGAAAAAAATTGCCGAAAAAAATCACGATTCCAAAAATTTTAATTCATGATTATGATGTTTTAAGTTTAAAAAATAACACTGAAAAAATATCTAATCAGTATAATTCAAATTATGGAAATCTAGATTCATTTAATTATCCGATCAACAGATTGCAGGCAAGTAAAGCTCTTTTGAGCTTTTTACAAACAAAAATTATAGAATTTGGAACCTATGAAGATGCAATATCAAAGGAGCATAGATTTATTTTTCATAGCGTTTTAACACCAGCGTTAAATATTGGGCTTATTACACCAAAAGAAATTATTGATACAACTTTGGAATTCTCGAGAGAGAATAAAATCCCATTAAACTCTTTAGAGGGATTCATTAGGCAAATAATTGGATGGAGAGAATTTATTAGAGGAATTTATCAATCAAAAGGAACCTATCAGCGTACAAGGAATTTTTGGGGATTTAACAAGGAGATTCCTTCAAATTTTTATAGCGCAACTACAGGTATTGAACCAGTAGATGCGACTATAAAGAATGTAATTAAATATGCGTATGGGCATCACATTGAAAGACTGATGATACTTGGAAGTATAATGTGTCTTCTTAATTATAATCCCAATAGTGTCTATAAATGGTTTATGGAGTTATTTATTGATGCCTATGATTGGGTTATGGTTCCAAATGTCTATGGAATGAGCCAATTTGCAGATGGGGGCATTATGTCTACAAAACCCTATATTAATGGTAGCAATTATATCCTAAAGATGAGTAACTACTCAAGGGGCAGCTGGTGCAATAAATGGGATGCGCTTTATTGGAACTTCATTGATAAGCATAGATCTTTTTTTCAAAAAAACCCAAGAATGGCGATGATGGTTAAGTTGTATGATAAAAAGAGCGAGGAACAAAAAGAAATATACTCCAAAATATTATCTTCATTAGACATATAAAAGCTCATAACGCTCCTTTTCTATTTGCTTTTATTAATAAAAACAAATAATTTAAATGTATGAAATATTTAAACTCAAGAGAAGTTTCAGGAATATTAGGGATTAACATTTCTACGCTCAAGAGATGGACTGAAAGCGGTAAGCTTGGATGTGAAAAAACTGCGGGTGGACATCGTAAATTTACTATGCAGCATATTCGCGAATATTATAAATCACACCCCAATCGCAGCAGAGGGGATTTCCTTAGCTTAAAATCAAAGGAGCATAAGGCTGTCTATGGCCTTATTAATCAGCAAAAATACAAACAGCTATCTACAAAACTTGCAGATGCTAGTCTTGATGCAAATGAATCCACTGTAGATACAATTATTAATGGTCTATACATGAATGGCACACCAATCGCTGATTTATTTGATTTTGTTGTTGATGTTGCTGGTAACATCGTAGAACAAAAACTAACCAATCAAGAAATTGTACATACTGATGCATATTTATCTAGAAAAATAATTACTCGATCGGTAGATGCGCTAAATAGGGATAAGCCAAATGGGAATTTTAATGGCAAAAATACCTTATGTATAAATTTTGAAGATAATTTACCAGATATAGGTGTAGTGATGTCCGAGGTTTTAATGCGTCACAATGGTTACAACGTTTTTAATGCTGGTTCCCATGCTGAGCTTGGGGAGCTAGCTGAGATTATTTTAAAAAGAAATATCGATGTAGTTCTGTTTTACTTATGTAATCTGCAATGTTGCAATGCTGTAGTTGAAGATAATATATCCAAAACTATTGATCAAATTCTTGAGAGTATCAAGGTAGCAAAAAAACTAAATATTAAGATACTTTTTGGTGGAGAGGGTTTATTTATACTTTCAGATATTAAAAGTAAAATAGATAACTCTTTTTTAACTTATAACGACTTATCAAAGCTAATCTAAAAGGACTAGATGCCTGATTTTGATACGCGTCGTATCCAAAAATTAAACACACAAGTATACTCAAAAGGCCCTGTTGTTTATTGGATGCAAAGAGACCGTAGGGCCGAAAATAATTGGGCATTGCTCTACGCTCAAAAAAAAGCCCTTCAATTTAAAGTTCCACTAATCGTTTTTTACTCGTTAAATGGAAACTTTATTAAATCAAATATTAGACAGTATGGATTTCTTATAAGAGGACTTGAAGAAACCTCCGCAAAGCTTAGGAAAAATCAAATACCATTCATTGTCTATAAAGGATCTGTGCATAAATCTGTTTCAAAATTTGTAAGAGATAGTAAAGCTGGATTTTTAGTTACAGATTTTTCGCCATTAAAAGTCTATAGGAACAGAACCTTATCCATTGCTAAAAAGTTGAATATACCTATGCATATTATTGATGCGCATAATATAGTTCCAATATGGAGCGCTTCTGATAAACAGGAATATGCTGCGTACACAATCCGGCCAAAACTTTTATCTAAACTTGATGATTTTTTGACCCCTATAAAAAAAATTGAACGCCACCCCTATAAATATGTTGGAGTTTCAGATGTTTTTGATTCCGAACTATTAATTAATAACTTAAAAATTGATCTTTCTGTAGGCGAGTTATCATGGATTAAACCAGGGGAGAAAATGGCTAAAAAGATGCTTGATTCTTTTATTTCTGAGCGGTTTGATAAAAGCGGAGAATTAAGAAACAATCCAAATAGAAATAAAATTTCTCACCTAAGTCCATATATTCATTTTGGACAAATATCAGCCCAACAAATTGCACTTAGAGTTTCAAAAATAGAAGATTGCGATGGAAAAGATTCCTTTCTTGAGCAGCTGATCATTCGAAGAGAGCTGTCAGAAAATTTTTGTTATTATAATAATGAATATGATTCATTTAATGGTTTTCCGGATTGGGCGAAAAAAACACTCAGTGAGCACAGACTTGATGAAAGAGAGTATATTTATACACCGCGGCAGCTTGAGAATGCTGAAACACATGACGATCTATGGAATGCAGCTCAAATTGAAATGACAGAAAAAGGCAAAATGCATGGTTACTTAAGAATGTATTGGGCTAAAAAGATACTAGAATGGAGCCCTGACCCTGAGACTGCGCTTCAAATTGCAATAGACTTAAATGATAAATATGAACTTGATGGTAGAGATCCAAACGGATATACTGGAATCGCTTGGAGCATAGGAGGGGTTCACGATAGGCCATGGTTTGAAAGACCGATCTTTGGTAAAATTAGGTATATGAATTTTAATGGATGCAAAAGAAAATTTGATATAGACAAATATATTAAAATTAATAACGCTCAAAACGCTCAAATAACGATTTGAATATTTATAATTTTAGTTTAATTTATTTCTATGAAAATATATGAATTAAATATTACTCAGCGAATTGATGCTCCTTTGGAAAAAGTATTTGATTTTTTTTCAAAACCGGAGAATCTTGCTGAAATTACACCAAGTAAGCTTGGTTTTAATATTTTAACGCCATCTCCAATTGTAATGGAGAAAGGAACATTGATTGATTACACAATTAAATTATTTGGTATACCTGTTCGGTGGAGAACTTTGATAACAGCGTATAATCCACCAGAAAAATTTGTTGATGAACAGCTCAAAGGTCCCTATTCTTTCTGGCATCATACCCATACTTTTGAGGCTATTGACCAAGGTGTTGAAATGAAAGATATTGTAAGATATTCAATTCCATTTGGAGTATTGGGGAGACTTTTACACTTTCTATGGATTAAAAATGACTTAAAAAAGATTTTTAACCATAGAAAGAAAGTTATTGATAAAATTTTAGTTTCTAATTATAAAGAAAAACATAAAGAAATCAGGGATAAGCAACAATGAAAGTAGCATTATTTGGAGGAACTGGTTTTGTAGGTTCCTACATTATCGATGAGTTATTGAGTCATAAGTACAGTCCAAAGCTTTTAGTTAGGGAAAGCTCTGAAAAAAAATTATTAAAGGCTAGCAAATGTGAAATCATTGTAGGTGATCTTACTAATAAAGCTGCAATGGCAAAATTGATTAAATCAGCAGATGTAGTAATCTACAGCATAGGTTTAGTTCGAGAATTTCCACATAAGGGAATCACTTTTCAAGAGACGCAATTTGATGGGGTAAAAGACTCTGTTGATCTTGCAAAAGAATACGGCATCAAACGATATATTCTTGTAAGTGCTAATGGAGCAAAACTTGATGGTACTAAGTATCAAAGCACAAAATATCTTGCTGAGGAATATTTAAAACATTCTGATTTAGAATGGACAATCTTTCGCCCCTCATTATGTTTTGGGGACCCCAGGGGAGGCGGTAGACCTGAATTTTGCTCTCAATTAAAAAAAGATATGTTAAAACTACCGATTCCTTCACCAAATTTTCATTCTGGATTATTACCATTGAATGCAGGAAAATTTGCACTTTCTCCTATTCATATCAAGAATGTTGCCGAGTTTGTTGTAAAATCTATCGAATTGGAAAACTCCAAAAAGAAAACCTATCTGCTTGGCGGCGAAGCCTATTATTGGCCAGATCTTGTAAAAACAATGGCAGCTTCATATGGTAAGAAAAAATGGATGATTCCTGCGCCAGCCATTGGCGTAAAGATGTTAGCTTTTTTCTTTGAAAGATTTGCCTGGTTCCCAATAACAAGAGATCAAGTAACTATGCTTATTGAAAGTAATGTATGTGACTCTAAAGAGCATTTTGAATCTTTTGAAATTGAACCAATACCCTACAATACTGAAACATTAAGCTATTTAAATAATTAATGAAATTTTGAATTTAGTGAAGCTATCGATTTTCATTTTAATTTCTTTCTTAGCCTATTTTAGCTTTTCTACACTTTCTGGAAAGTCTATTATAGAGCTAAATATTGGAGACCAGGCCCCCTTGTTCTCGCTAAAGGATCAAGATAAAAGAGTTCATAATTTGTCTGATTATCTAGGGCAACGTGTAGTGATATATTATTTTCCTAAAGCAGATACACCTGGATGAACTATTCAGGCTTGCGGGTTCCGCGACATTTATGATAAATATGAAAAATCAAATATAGTGGTATTTGGAATTAGTTATGATTCATCAAGGTCTTTAAGAAAATTTAAGAAAAAATGGAAATTACCTTTTAATTTACTATCTGACTCAAAAAAAGAAGTAGCTGTAAAATATGGTGCAAATAGCTCTTTATGGACTAAAAGAATTACATTTGTAATAGATGAAAAAGGTAAAATTGAAAAAATATATAGAAAAATGAATGTTAACACTCATGCGGAGAAAATATTAAGTGAAATTACTCAAAAGAAATAGTATTGCAATATCAGTCTGGTTAGGAATTATTTTTTGCCAACAATCTACTAATCAGGTTTATGGGTTTATAACCGATAGCACCTCAGGCGAAGCATTGATTGGGGCCAACGTTTTCATTAGGGAAAGCGGCCAAGGAATGGCCACAGATAATAATGGGTATTATGTGCTTTCAAATATCGCAATCCAAGAAGCACAATTGGTGGTTTCTTATGTTGGATACAAACGCTACGAAAAATCGGTAAATTTTAGTGAAATTGCATCACAGAATTATAATATTGCTTTGCAGCCCGAATCTATTGAGTTGATGCAAGTTGATGTTACTGCTGAAGAAATTGAAAGATTAAATAAAATTGAACCAAGTAGAGTCAATCTTTCTCCTAGAATATTGAAAGCACAGCCTTCACTTGCAGAGCCAGATATATTTAGAACTATTCAATCGCTACCTGGTGTATTAACAACCTCAGAATTTAGTACAGGGCTCGTGATTAGAGGGGGCAATACTGATCAAAATTTAATATTACTTGATGGAATAACTGTTTATAATCCTTCTCATCTTGGAGGTCTATTTTCAAACTTCATTGTTGATGCGGTGAAAGATGCTGAGTTGATTAAAGGAGGTTATAACGCAGAATACGGTGGACGACTATCTGCTGTTCTTGATATAAGAAGTCGTGAAGGAAACAGAAATAATTTTGAAGGAAGTAGTAGCGTTTCGTTATTGTCTGCACAAACCACGCTAGAAGGACCTTTTTTAAATGGTGCATGGTTAGTCGCAGGTCGAAGAACTTATTTCGATAAAATTCTCCCATTATTACCAGTTAATTTTGATTTACCATATTACTTCTATGATCTACAAGGACACGTTTTTACGGATCTAAATGAAAAGGATAGAATATCACTAAGTTTCTATAGAGGCGTAGATGATTTAAAGTTTAAAGATTTAGATTTAGAGTCAGATTGGGGAAACAAAACATTAAGCTTATCTTACCGTCGTGTTTTTAATGAAAAATTGATTGGCAATTTTCTTGCCGCGAATAGTCAGTTTTATACCCGCTTTGGTCTTGGCGGTGATGCTGGTATTCAAGAATATAACCCTTTATCAGATCAAACACTTTCTGGAGACTTAGCATATTTTCACAATCAAGATTTTAACGTATTTTTTGGTGCACAGGCTAAAAGTCTTAGTATAACATATAATTCAAAATTCAATGATAGAATTCTTTTTGATTCACAAACAAAGCCATTTGAAACTGCATTTTATACAAAAATAAAATGGAAACCTAATCAACGCTTCATCATTGAGCCCGGAGTTAGGCTCATTACTTTTTCTTCTCACAGTGATGGATTATATCCAGATCTGAGGTTAAGTACAAAATTTATCATTGATGAAAGCAGGTTTATTAATTTTGCTATTGGCAACTATCATCAATTTATTTCAACCTTTCAAGATGACTTCACTGCTCAAATTTTAGATAGCTGGTTTGCTATTGATGAAACCGGCGAGCCATCTCGCGCATCTCAAGCTGTATTAGGGTATGAGCAATTTATTGGAAGAGGGTTAAAAGTACAAATTGAAGGGTATTACAAAAAAATTACAGACATGTTAACCTACGAGGAGTCACGAGCAACTACTGATGGAAGTTTTGAAAATAAAAGCTTACTAGATTTACTTACTCCTGCAGATGGATATGCCTATGGCGCTGAATTGTTCATTCAACAATCCACTGGAAAACTTAGTGGATGGGCTGGATATTCCTGGGCTGTAAGTAGAAAACTAATGAATGGTAAAGAGTATTTCACTAACTGGGACCGTTCTCATGTAATAAATGTTTTAGCAAATTATCAAGCCAGTCCAAAATGGGAATATAATTTAAAATTTACATTGCAAAGCGGTCAGGCATTTACTCCTATCAATGGATATTTCCTTCAAAACCTACCTGGGGAAACCCAACAAGGTTATCGCACAATTCCTGCGACAAGGAACGGAGGAAGATATCCTTCATTTCATCGATTGGATCTAGGCGCAGTACGCCATTTTGATTTCAAAGGAAGAAAATTTGATGTATTTATGCAGGTCATCAATGCATACAACAGAAAAAATATTTTCACTTATACGTATCCACTGGGTAATACTTTTAATGGGATAGATGATGATAGAGACTGGGATAGGAAAGATCATGATAATAATGGCAATGGAAGACCCGATAAGGGAGAGCCTAATGTTGATGAAGATGATGAAGGTAGAATACAACGAAACCCTGTTAGTCTATTTCCAATAATTCCGACAATTGGTATCACCTGGAATTTCTAATGAAAAAAATAAATTTATATTTTTTATTTATCTTATTTATGCTTTTTGGAGCATGTGATAATTTTAATGATCCTGAATCTCCTTATCTAGAAAAGTATGTAGTATTTGGAAATATATCTGGAAATATGCCAATGATTGATGACACCATTTATGTTTCCCGCTCTGCTTCGCTTGATGAGATAATTGATGCAGATCAATTATGGATTAACGATGCTATTGTAACAATAAGCGGTGATGGTAACGAATATCAAGCTTCTTTAGTGCCTGGTCATAGCGGCAGATATCAAACAGATCCATCAGTTATTTTCAAAACAGGCATCAAGTATAAACTTTCAGTTTCAGTTAATGGTAAAGTCTTAACATCAGAAACTACTATTCCTAAATCTCTGAATATTGATCCAAATACTGAAATAAAAAACTATACTTGCGGAGATGGCACTACTTTACCCGTTAAGGTTATAAATGTAGAGAATATAGATAGCGAAGGGAATCCTATAGCTGATAAAGTAGATACATTGGAATACAATTATGGTGAGTGCTTCACAGGTAGTTTCGCTTCNTATCCAATGTTTACACTTGATTTTGAAACAGATGAATCATCAAAATTAATTCGCACGCTAACCTATGCCCTTGAAACAGATGTTAAAGGTCTTGAGCCAGGTACAGACTCTGATTATTATGATTACAATTGGAATGGCAAGCGCGATTCAACAAATATCAATTTAATTTATGATACAAGTTTTGTTAATGTNATTTGGAAAGGNCCCTATTTAAGAGATGATAACAACAATCCATCTAGGGCAAATCCTTTTGTTTGGTCAATTGAGCGAGGGCCAATCAGAATGAGTTGGTTATATTTTAACTATTACGGATTACAATTAATTACCGTCCAAGCTACNGATAAAAACTATTATGATTATTTACAGGGCGACCCACTTGGAAATAATATATATACGCTTCCAGGGTCAAACATAAATGGCGGGTATGGTTTATTCTCTTCNCATACCTATGTTTCATTTTATGTTTATTTAAAAAGAGGTAAGGATTATAGATAGTTTATTTTATTCCTACTCCAAATTTCCAAACAAGCGTTCCNCCTAAATAAGCTGTAAACAAAACAATACCTACAAGTATAAATAGAATAAGAAATGCAACCTTATCTATTCGATGGTCATCCATTTTTTTGAAGNACATATTTAACCAAATAACAAAAAATATTATTGTTCCCCAGGTAACAATATTTCCCATTAATTGATGTTTTTCAAGAATTTGAATAATCTCCTGGGAGTAATCTTTGCTTTCCGTTTTTGTAAATTCCCATTGTCCAGTAATTGAAGCAAATAATGATGAAATCCCAGAGAGACCTGTGAGCCAAAGGCCAATTACTCTGCATATCCAATTTGGCCTTAATAAGTGTACAGTATGCAATATCAAGGCCCCAACTAGAAAGCCAATTGGAAGATGGACAAAAAAGGGATGGAGGGGCAGATTCATTGCAAAGAATTAATTTTTGTAATTCTCATAAATTTTGTAGCCCGTAGGGGAATCGAACCCCTGTTGCAGGAATGAAAATCCTGAGTCCTAACCACTAGACGAACGGGCCAACATTAAATATNGAAGGCGAAATTATATGACTTATTGGTTAATGACCAAGTGTTATATCTTAATTTTCAGAAACATCTAATATATCCATGAGCTCTCCATTTTGATGTAGCTCCATAGTTATATCAGCGCCACCAATAAGNTTACCTTTTACAAATAGCTGTGGAATAGTAGGCCAACCTGATTGCTCAGAAAGCTTTGNTCTAATCAAAGGATCAGTTAAAACATTTACATCTTTATATTGGATGCCGTAATGATTAAGTATTTGAACTACTTGATTAGAGAATCCACACATTGGCATTTCTTTAGTTCCTTTCATATAAAGGATTATAGGGTTCTCATTAATTTCTGATTTTATTTGTTCACTTAAATCCATTTAATAACTTTCATTAATTTTTTTGTTTCCAAGCTTTTGTTGAATACGTTTTTATTTCAAGAGCATGAATTTCATTTGTCATAAACGAACCAACTGCCTTATAAACCATTTGGTGTTGTTCGATAAGTGAAAGCCCTTCAAAGCTATCGCTAATAACTATAACGCTAAAATGATCGTTTGTACCAGTGGTATCAACTACTTCAACTTTGGAATTCGTNATTCCANTTTGAATTAATTCTTGAACTTTATCGGTATTCATTAATTTTACAAATTGATCTTTATTATTAAAGAAAACAAAATATTTTCAATAATAAAATTTACTATGGTACATTATTTAAATAAATTACTATTCTTAAAATTAAACTTNATGTAAATAATGAAAATATATTCCTGGAATGTAAATGGGGTGCGTGCAATCGAAAAGAAAGGCTTTCTTGATTGGATTGAAGAAGTTCAACCCGATATTGTTTGCATTCAAGAAACAAAAGCTAAAATAGATCAATTAGGATCTTCTCTGATCAAAGATCATGGCTATTACACATATTGGCATTCAGCTGAACGACCAGGCTATAGTGGAGTAGCTACATTTTCAAAAAAGGAACCTTACTTCATTCAAGAAGGATTAGGGATAGAGCGCTTTGATAACGAAGGTAGGGTATTAATTACTGAGCATGAAAACTTTTTATTATATAACATCTATTTTCCCAATGGTCAAAAAGATGAAATTAGATTAAAATATAAAATGGACTTCTATGATGCGCTTTTACCTATTATTAATGATCAGGTGGAAAATGGCTCNAATGTCGTTGTAACTGGAGACTGGAATACCGCTCATTACCCGATTGATCTTGCGCGACCTAAAGAAAACATTAATACTTCTGGCTTTATGCCAATNGAAAGAGAAAAACTTGATGAATACGTTGCATCTGGCTGGGTAGATACTTTTCGACATTTTCATACCGAGCCTGAAAGATATACTTGGTGGACCTATCGGTTTGGCGCACGACAAAGAAATGTTGGATGGCGTATTGATTATTTCTTTGTGAATGAATCTTTTATNTCAGAGATCGAAGACGCTGAAATACATGATGATGTAATGGGCTCAGATCATTGCCCTGTATCAATTACCATTCAAGATAATGGATTTTAAATTTTATAATGAATTAAAAAGNTTACNGATAATCTGATCAATATTAATTTTTTCTTTTGGCTTTTTAAGGCTGCAGGTAATTGTTGGCAGGTATTCTGTTTTGCCAAGATTTTTAGTTTCAATAAATTTAAAATATTGTATTGAAAAACCAGCCCCTTCTATTTCATTAATATATTGCTTAATTAGGTCTTTTTCACCGATCCCTGGAATAGTAATTAATAACCCTTCATCTGACAAAACTTTTTTTAAATGATTAAAGGTCTTTGAATAATCTTTNGAGTAGTAAATGCTTTGAGTATCTAAAATACAGTCAAAGTATTTTTCAGGGTAGTTTATACTATTCATATCCTCTATAATAAAATCAACATTGTTAAGATTCAATTTTTCCTTCATGGTATTTGCTTTATTAACTGATTCTAAAGAAAAATCAATTCCTATAAATGATGACTCTGGGAATTTTAATGCATAATAGGTAGTTAAATACCCAGTACTGCAACCAATATCTAAAATTTTTTTTAAACCACTTAAATTTTTTACAATAAAATTACTACTAGACTCGTATGAACCATATCTCTCTGATAGTATTAAGGATTGTAGTATTTCTGATTTACCAATAGCGCTATAAAATTTTAAATTATCCNTGAAGTCTGATGATGGGTCAGCTTTTTCACGTTGATTAAGAAATTTTATTTCNCTCTTAGTTGGTTTAGGCCAATTTGCATAGGCAAAATNTTCAATTTCATCAAAACTTTTAAAATGAAAAATATTAAATAATTTTAGATGTTCTTCAAGGTTCACTTCGTAAAAAAATATTATTTTTTGATAATTAATTAATCGGCTAAGCTATTTATATCATCTCTAATTAGAATTAGAATAGCAGATTGCGGTACAATAAGGTAATCATCATTTTCTATTTTTATTTCAATTGAAGCTTTATTTAAAAAAAGGGCAATGTCTCCAACATCTGCTTGAGTAGGTATATATTTTACATTAGAATTGTCATTGCTTGACCAAGGTTCATCAATATTTTCCTCAGGATTTCCTAGGGGAATACCAGGGCCTATCTCTACAATTACCCCGCTTAGAATTTCTTGTTTTTCAATCACACTTGGAGGTAAATATAAACCTGCCTTTGATTTTTGTTCTCCTTTATCCGGCTTGATAAGTACGCGATCACCTACAACAAGTATTTGTTTATTTTTGCTACGCATCATTGAAATTAGTAAATATTAGCCTGTTAGTTCAAGTTAGAGAAATTCTTGAAAATTGGGTATTTAAAACCGAAATTCAAATCATGGAACTAAAAATAAAGTTGGTNCGTACTCCTCAGGAGCAAAAAAACGTTCTTGATATAAGAAGAAGTGTATTTATTGATGAGCAGCAGATCCCTGTTGAAATTGAAATAGATGCATTTGAAGAAAGCGCTATTTATGTTATTGCCTATTTTGATAAAGAGGCTGTTGGCACTGCTAGATGGAGAGAAATTGGCAATACTGTAAAACTTGAAAGGTTTGCAGTATTGAAAAATTATAGAAATAAAGGTATTGGTCGAAAATTAACAATGTTTATTATTGATAAAATTCCTAAAGGAAAAATTATTTTTCTCAACAGTCAAGAGTCTGCTATTGGATTCTACTCAAAATTAGGATTTATATCAAAGGGGTCTTTGTTTAAAGAGGCAAATATTTTGCATCAAAAAATGATTTTTCCAAGAAAATCATCGATGAAACCTTAGATTTTCTTTCAATATTTTCTCTTATATTCCATTTTGATANTAAGCTATAAATATCAAAGATAATCTAATGTCTAAATCAATATATAAACGCATGGGTCAACTAATGATAGCTTACTGGCCCTATATTCTATTGTCTTCATTATCAGCAGTAGTTTTTGTTTTGCTAAATAGTATCTCNATTTGGCTCACGGCAACTTTAATCAATAATATATTATTAGACTTTGATTCAATCCTTAAGTCTCAAGCAGAGTGGGCAGTTAAAGACAGGTTAACTCCAAATGAAGCTCTAAAATATTGGACAAACCTTGCAATATTAAGAGAAACGCCATTGGCTTCACTTAAAGTATTGTGCATCACNATATTAGGCGTTTTTTTTGTAAAGAATATTTTTCTGTATTTAAAAAATATACTNCTNTATATAGTGCAATTAAATATTGTTAAAGATATTAGAGATCGTCTATATAAACATATTCAGGGATTATCTTTAGGGTATTTTCATAAAGAGCAGAGCGGTTCGATAAGTTCGATAATTATTAATGATGTNGAGCAATTGCAAGGAGCGCTTGGGATAGCCTTTCAAAAATTATTTGTTGANCCTATCAACATCTTAACCTTTGCCACTTTATTATTTATCATTAGCTGGAAATTAGCATTGATTGCAATCATAATNATTCCACTCGCAGGTATCGCTGTCATCACGATTGGAAAAAGTATTCGAAGAAAATCAAGACGAACTCAAAAAAAGATTGCTGAAATTATGCAAATACTGAGCGAAACATTGAGTTCGATCAGAATAGTTAAAGCTTTTGTAAATGAAAAAGAAGAAATCAAAAAGTTCTCTAAAGAAACAACNAACTATCTAACGCTTCATCTGAAGAGGGCAAGATTAGATTTAATTGCTGCGCCAATTACAGAAAGCTTTGGGGTGATTATAGGNGTTATACTTTTATTGTATGGCGGCAATGAAGTTATCTTGCAAAGAGGCCTTATTGCTGAAGATTTCATTCGCTTCATTTTGATATTNTTTTCCATTTTAGGTCCAATTAAACAATTAAGTAATGTTAATTTAAGAATTCAAACTGGAGCTGCTTCTGCTGAACGTATTTTTAATTTATTAGATACTGAACCNCAGATTGTTGAAGCAAAAGATCCTATAGANCTAGGGCGCTTTAAAGATTCCTTAGAGTTCAAAGATGTACACTTTCAATATATTGAGGGAAGTGGCCCTGTTTTAGATAAGGTTAGTTTCATAATTAACAAAGGTGAAGTTGTTGCTCTTGTTGGTCCCAGCGGTGCCGGAAAATCAACAATTGCAGATTTAATTCCAAGATTCTATGATGTGAGTTCTGGGGCCGTGCTGTTGGATGGAAATAATATTAAAGATGCTTCTCTAAATTCCTTACGCAATAATATGGGAATTGTAACACAGGAAGTAATTTTATTTAATGATACAATTAGAAATAATATAGCTTATGCACAACCTGATCAAACCGATAATGCAATTAGAGAAGCAGCTAAAGCGGCAAACGCGTTAGAATTTATTGATAAAACAGCAGATGGTTTTGATACCGTAGTCGGCGAAAGAGGTGTTAAGCTATCTGGTGGTCAGAAACAACGAATTGCTATAGCTAGAGCCTTATTAAAAAATCCTTCTATATTAATACTTGATGAGGCTACATCGGCGCTTGATACAGAATCGGAAAAGAAAGTTCAAAAAGCTATTGAATCATTAATGAAAGATAGAACGGCACTTGTAATAGCGCATCGGTTATCAACCGTTCAAAATGCAGATAAGATTATTGTTATTGATAAAGGAAATATTGTTGAGGTTGGATCGCATCAAGACTTGTATGAAAAAAATGGGCTCTACAGACGCTTATATGATATTCAATTTGATTAATTGAAGATGAAAAAATTAAACATTTTTTTTAGCAATTCAATTTCAACACATAAATGGGGTGGTGGTGAAAAATGGATGGTTACTGCGGCAAGAGGGCTAAAAGCAAGAGGGCATAATGTTATTATTTCTGGTAAAGCTAATTCTGAATTTTTAAATAGAGCACAAAAATCTGGACTAGATATTTTTCCTTTAAATATTTATGCTGATTATAATCCCTTTAAAATTTGGTATACCAAAAAAATACTCAAAGAAAAGTCAATTGATGTAATTGTTCTTAATCTAAATAAAGATATTCGCGTAGCTGGTATAGCTGCTAGGTGGGCAAAGGTTCCTGTTATCATTGCTAGAAATGGGATTCAATTATTTTCAGATAAATGGAAATATAAAAAGACCATTGAAATAGTAGATGGTATAATAACCAATTCAAAATCTATTCAAAAAGCTTACAATGAATTTCCATGGATGGATAAGAAAAAAACCACTGTAATATATAATGGCCTACGATTAAGCAATTCAATTAATAAATACGATATTAGAAAAAAATGGAACATTGAAAAAGATAGTTTGGTATTTGTTGCGGCTGGAAGATTAACTCCGCAGAAAGGTTTTGATCTCTTAATTGATGCAGTTAGCAAATTAAATAGTACAGCAAAACCATTTCATATACTTATTGCTGGAACGGGAAAGGATCGGAATCAATTAATAAACCAAATTGAGAAAAATAATTTAAATAGTAAAGTTAAGCTTATTGGTTTTCAAGAGGATATTGATTCGATATTTTTATCTGCAGATTATGTTATTATGCCATCTAGGCAAGAGGGGATGCCTAACGTTGTTATGGAAAGCATGGCATTAGGACGCCCCGTACTTGCTGCTAATGTGAATGGAGTCCCTGAGCTTATGGAGCACCTAAAGACTGGATATATTTTTGAACCTTTTAATGTTGACGCTATATCTAAAGCCATTCAATTTGCTATTGAAAATCATGGCTCAGAGCAAATTTCAGAATGGGGAGTGCTAGCAAAAAAACATATAGCCACTAATTTTACCATTGATCGCATGTTAGATAAACTAGAGGATTACTTTTACAATCAACACAGCCTAAACAATCGCTCATAGCGCGTTG
This sequence comes from Fidelibacterota bacterium, assembly GCA_002725545.1. The sequence goes on from PBPW01000009.1 coordinate 38,239, forward strand.
CCATGTTTCCAGATTTCTTGATTATTGACTTTGATAGCACATTTATTTCTAAAGAGTCTCTTGATGAATTAGCTTATTATACCTTACAAAAGAGCAAAGTAGATATATCTGTAATTGAAGAGATACAAAAAATCACAGATGCTGGCATGAACGGTGAAATTACTTTCCATGAATCTATTGATTCTAGACTCCACCTTATGAAGGCAAATAAAAGTGATGTTATCGAAGTTTCAAATAGACTAAAAGATTACATCACCCCTTCTTTTTTAAGAAATAAAGATTTTATTCAAGAGCATAATAAAAAAATATACTTCATNTCGGGCGGTTTTCGTGAAATGCTATTACCTGTTTTGAATAATTTTGGAATTAGTAATAATCATATTTTTGGAAATNAATTCATCTACGATAGTGATAATAATATTGTAGGATTTGAAAAAAATAATCCTCTTACCGATGTTAGCGGAAAAGCTAAAATACTTGAATCATTATGCTTGAATGGTGAAATACATGCAATTGGTGANGGATATAATGATTACAAATTAAAAGCTGTTGGAGCCGCTTCTAAATTTTTTGCATTTACAGAAAATATTAAGAGAGCAAATGTATGCGCTCTAGCAGATATAGTTTTAGCATCATTTGANGAATACATTGAAATTTTCGATGATTAGAACAATTATATAATTTTTTTTATAAATTAGACCAATCATTTTTCTATTTTTACCTAGATCATAATGCTACAAGAAACNCTNTCTAAAAAAATCCCGACCTGGCAAGAAGATTTGAAAAAAATCTTGGATGAGAATGGTACTAAAGTAATTAGTGAGGTCACTATAGCTCAAGCCGCTAAAGGGATGCGTGGAGTCAAGAGCATGATTTGNGATACTTCTGCNGTATCGGCAGATGAAGGGCTAATNATTCGCGGTTACCCAATTTTACAAATTATAGATAAACTNCCCGAGGAGGTTTTTTATTTATTATTAACGGGTGATTTGCCAGATCAATTACAGCTATCTGATCTTCAAGACCAATTAAGAGCGCACCAAAATGTACCTGATTATGTATGGAGAGTTTTAGATGCTATGCCTGAAAATTCACACCCCATGACAATGTTATCAGTGGCTATTCAATCAATGAGGGTTGAAAGTTTATTTGTGGAAAAATTTAATAAAGGCACTTCTAAAAATGAATACTGGAAATGGATTTTAGATGATGGAATAAAATTAATTGGTGCATTACCATCCATCGCTGCATTTATCTACCGTAAGATTACAAAAAACAATGATCGAATTGATCCGGACATTAATTTGGACTGGGCTGGTAATTATGCTTATATGCTAGGCATTAATGAAAGCGATGATTTTAAAAAGCTTATGCGCCTGTATCTCATGCTTCATTCTGATCATGAGGGTGGCAACGTTAGTGCTTTTAGTTCTCTCACGGTAGCATCATCCCTTTCATCGCCATTCCTTGCAATTGGAGCAGGTTTAAATGGTCTTGCCGGGCCNTTGCATGGCTTAGCAAACCAAGAATGTTTAAAGTTCGTTTTAGAAATACATGATCATTTTAATGGAGCGCCGAACAATAAAGATCTAGAAAAGTTTTGTTGGGATCGACTAAATAATGGACGCGTCATTCCGGGTTATGGACACGCAGTTTTAAGATGCCCTGACCCAAGATTTACAGCTTTTATGAAATTTGGACAAGANCATATTCATGATGATGATGTATTTAAAATAGTTGAGGCTCTATTTGAAGTTGTCCCACCTGTTCTTAAGGATCATGGGAAAGCAAAGAATCCTTGGCCAAATGTAGATGCCGCTTCTGGCTCTTTACTGTATTATTATGGATTGAAAGAATTTAATTATTATACAGTGTTATTCAGCTTATCTAGAGTTATGGGCATGGTTTCTCAAATTGTAATTAATAGAGCTTTACGTATGCCAATTACCAGGCCTAAGTCAGTGACAACAGATTGGCTAAAGAATAAAATATAATTTTTGTCTTTTCTAAAACCATTCTTAAATAATTTTATCCCAATACTGCGAAATCAAATAAAATGGATCCTANTAATTTTTANTAATTTTTTCTTCTTTTATGCCTGCTCATCTCACCCGGTAATCAATCCACATTTACCAGAATCCGGTAAAGTAAAAAGAGGCTATGCACTATCTGTTGAAAATATTGCTCCTTATTTGTGGTATAGAGTTGGGCTTTCCGATAAATCCGAAGTAGGGGTTCGCCTTGGACTTCCGGTTTATGGATCTGGGATAGATTATAGTCGCGTTCTTTATAAAAAAAATAACAAATGGGACTTACTTAATCTGGCCTGGTCCGTAAATCCCAATTATAATCTTGATGCAACATACTATAAATTCAAAACAAAAAAAACTGACACTAATTTTCTTAAATCTAGATGGCTTGGGTTGAGAATGATGTCTATACAAAAGGGAATTACAGGGCATACTAGTAATCGGTTTGGGTTATTATTTGGTTTTCAATCAAATCCAAGATGGGGATTAGAGTTTGGATATTTCCATGATGCAACAGCGNTGCCAATTACTGAGATTTTCAATCCAAAATGGGATCCACTATCTGAAAATAATATGGATAGATTCTCAAAGAAGCCAATTAAAGATAATAATTCAGGATTTCCTTCTGAGTTTTCAAGATTAACCGGTTTGTCGTTTAGNATATTTTTTGATTTAGATGCCCCTAAGAAAAAATAATTTATTAAATGCTTTCAAAAAAAATTAAAGAATGCCTAGATAGATGTGTGGCTTCAAATTTTACAGGTAAATCAAGNGAACATCCCATTATTGTTCTTAACGCAATAAAAAATATCATTGGGGATAATCGGACTGAACCCTCCAATAAGCTCCTAGAATATTTAAAAAATAAAGCATATCAATTTCCAGCTCGTGAAGATGACCAAAGTATTTTAAATGAAGTAGCTAAAGATGGATTGGGGTTGACAATTTTTGTTTCGGACCTAGAGGATGCTTGCCAAACAGGAATTCCTGATGAAATTGAAAGACAAGCCGCAAGGCTACAGTGGGTNAGCGATAATGGTCTTGGTGGATTAGAGGTTCTTGTTGAGGTTGCTTTGCAAGACTTTGAAAGACTTGGTGCTTTTGCATTTCATTTATTACGATCTAATATTTTTAACCGAGATATAAAAAATACATGGCCATATACGCGCTGTTTATTAAAAGAGATATACAAGAAACCTTTGCCCGAGCCGCATGAGCAGAATGAAATAGAATGTGATTTATTCAAATCAGAAAATAAACTAAAAATTATTGATTTGTGTTCCGCCCATCGTTTATGGAATGGTGATTATGTTAGGTCTATTGGATATAAAAGAGAAATCTCACACTGGNTTAAAGATCAAGAAGAAAAAGAATATATAGATAATAATAAAAAAATAAGCAAAGGCCTTCAAGCNTATTATAAAAACGGAGGAAATTTCTTTATAGAAATTGCTGAAGAACTAATTGGCAATGATCAAGACCTAATCTATTTAGAATCACTTAGATATTTAATTAAAGAACGAGAAGACTATCTTCCGNATACATCAAATCAAATTTCACAATTATTAAAAAAGAGTTAATAATTTGGATGATNTANAAAAAATAGATATTCTTTTTGAAAGAGGAAAAATTGAATATCAAAAAGGAAACTTCTANGATGCGCATGAGATCTGGGAAGATCTTTGGTCGGATTATTATTTAAAGGATAGAAAATTTATCCAAGGCTTAATTCAATTATCCGTTAGTTTTGTCCATCTAAAAAATAGTAATATGAAAGGAGCTAAAAGTCTCTTAAAAAAATCTCAAGGNAAATTTGTGGAATTTGAAGGCATGCATAGATCCATCAATATTGAAAAATTGAAAGAAGGTTTAGTCGAGCTAGAAAGAGAATATGAACTGATTGAAAATATTGAAAATTTTGACTGGTCTTTAGTTCCAGAATTGTAAANTAATGAACACTGTTGCGCTATATATTAAAGATTTTCAGAAAGGAACAATAATTTCTGATAGACTTATTGCGATGGATTTAAGCGTTGAATTCATTGATAAGCATAATCTATTCTCAAATAATTATATCTTAGGAATTGTTGATTTAGATGATGAGGAATTTGGACGCAAAGAATTTATCAAAGATTTGAAATCTAACGTGAAATTCTTTATCATCGGCTATATGGGAAAAGTAATTAAAGATGCGCACGATTCTTACAAGTCCTCAGGTTGCGACATAATTTTATCTAAAGCATCTTTACTTAAAAATATTGATAGCCTAGTAACTGAAATACTTAATCAGAAAAATAAGACCTAGAATGATATTTTTTACACTTATTGGCTGCCAGTAGGTTATAATAATTCTTGATGAGTTTTTCTGATACACTTGGTAAATTTTAATAATTAATTTTTATATAATTTTTNAAAATGAGTCATCCTTTTTTAACTAAAATTTTTTATTTCAATGCCGCTCACCAATATGGACACAAGAATTGGCCCAGCGAAAAAAACTGGGATGTNTTTGGCCCTGACTCAAAAATTCATGGTCATAACTACACGCTTGAGGTTATGGTTACAGGACCTATCAATAAAGANACAGGATTCATTGTTGATCTTGGTGATTTAAAAAAAATTGTAAAAACTCATGTAATAGATATTCTTGATCATTCTCAATTTGATGTTGAGGTTAGTTGGTTTAAGAATAGACAGCCAAGCTCAGAAAATTTGGTAAAATATATTTGGCATCAAATCGAGCCCAGATTAAAAGATGCAAAACTCTATCGNATAAGGCTGCANGAAACGCCAACTATTTTTACTGATTATTATGGAAAATGATCAAAAGATAAAAGAGCACTTTTACCATATTTTATCTGCTATATTTATTGCGTCATTGGTGACTTGCAACCTCATCGCAAATAAATTTGTAACCGTAGACCTGGGTTTTAAAGTATTTGTAGTATCCGCCGGTATTCTGCCTTACCCGATTACTTTTCTAGTCACCGATTTAATTTCAGAGCTTTATGGGCAAAAAAAAGCAAATAGGGCAGTTGCTTCAGGATTTATAGCTTCCATTTTTGTCCTGATCTTCCTATGGCTTGGGGGAATTTTCAGCGCAATTCCAGATTCAGTTGTAAGCGATCAAACCTACAATGCAGTGTTTAGAAATGCTTGGAGAATCATTGCTGCTTCAATGGTTGCTTATCTTATTGCTCAATTCATTGATGTTAGAATATTTCATTTTTGGAAAAAATTAACTAAAGGTAAGCATCTGTGGCTTAGAAATAATGGATCAACAATTGCCTCACAACTCGTTGACACCACCCTTGTTATTTGTATACTTTTTATTGGTGTTTGGGATTTTAAACAGATTTTCAATGGCATTATTGATGGATGGCTATTTAAAATGCTTATAGCCTTAATAGACACTCCAATCATTTATGGAGTGATATATTTATTAAAAAATAAAATACCTATCCATCAGGAATGAAAACATTAATTATTGCAGTTTCAATGTGGATTTACAGGAAAGTAAAAAATTATTATAAAGGGAAAGAATGAAAGATAAAATTGATGATATTTCAAAAATAACTAAAGAATTAATTACATCGATTGGTGAAGATCTTAATCGTGAAGGACTAGAAAGGACGCCAATGCGAGTTGCTAAGGCTTGGGATTATTTTACCCAAGGTTACTCCGCCAATATAGATGAAATTATTAATGAAGCGATTTTTGATGAAGAATGTAACGATATGGTTGTGGTAAGAGATATTGAGTTCTTTTCAATGTGCGAACATCACATGATTCCATTTTTTGGAAAAGCGCACGTAGGGTATATACCTAATGGAAAAGTTATAGGTCTTTCAAAAATTCCAAGAATTATTGATATGTTTTCAAGGAGATTGCAAGTTCAAGAAAGATTAACGCATCAAGTTGCAGATACAATAAAAGATAGTTTGGACCCTATAGGAGTTGCTGTAGTTATGGAAGGAAGGCATTTATGTATGCAGATGCGCGGTGTTGCAAAACAAAATAGCTTTGCAACAACCTCTGCAATGCTTGGACAGTTTAGAAAGTCCAGGGAAACCAGAGCGGAATTTTTGAGTTTTATAGGTAAATGAATCAAAAAATTAATATTGTAGATTTAGGGAGAATTGACTACCAAACTGCTTGGGATTTTCAAAAAGAATTTCATAAAAAGGTTCAATATGGAAAAGAGACCGACACTCTTTTTTTGCTTGAGCATGACCCCGTATATACCTTAGGAAAAAATGCCAATAAAAATAATCTTCTTGAGCAGCCAGCATCAGAGGTTAAAGTTTTTAATGTTGAAAGAGGGGGCGATATTACATATCATGGACCTGGACAGCTTGTTGGCTATCCAATTTTAGATTTACATCATTACCAAAAAAATATTTCATGGTTCATGAGAACTTTAGAAGAAATATTAATCGAAACACTTTCTACATTTGGTATTCAGGCAAACCAAAGAGACGGCTTAACAGGCGTTTGGGTTGGAGATGAAAAAATAGGCGCGCAAGGTGTCAGAATATCTCGGTGGGTTACGATGCATGGTTTTTCATTAAATGTCAATACAGACCTAACTTATTTTGATAGTATTGTGCCCTGCGGAATAACCAATTGTGGCATTACCTCAATGAAAAAAATAATTGGAGANTCTCAAGATATGGATTTGGTAAAAAAGAGAATTGTAAATGCTTTTCNTAATACTCTTATTTCATCTGCAAATAAAATGGAAGCGGTATAATGCCTAAANTGCAAGGATTTAACAAAAAAAATCTTCTAGAAATTTACCGTAATATGGTTTTAGCAAGAAGTCTTGATGAAAAAGAGATGACTTTATTAAAACAAGGTAAAGCCTTTTTTCATATTGGTTGTTCTGGACATGAAGCTGCTCAATTAGCAGCAGCAAATAATATGATTTCTGCAAAAGATTGGGCTTATCCTTACTATCGCGATGCAGCATTATGCCTTGGATTAGGCATGACAGGTAAAGAGCAGCTTTTATCATTTCTTGCTAAAGATTCTGATCCAAGTTCAGGNGGAAGACAAATGCCTCAGCACTATGGGCATANAGAACTTCGAATTGTTAGTCAATCCAGTCCAACGGGTACTCAATTTCTTCAAGCAGTTGGATGTGCAATGTCTAGGAGGTGGGAAAAGAATAATGAAATTGTATATGTTTCATCAGGAGAGGGAAGTACAAGNGAAGGAGAATTTCATGANGCATTAAATTGGGCTAGCCGTGAAAAGTTGCCAATTATTTTTCATATTCAAGATAATGAATATGCTATTAGCGTTCACATATCTGAACAAACATCTGGTAGCTCGGTATTTGATATGGTTTCAGGATATAAAAATTTATCAAAGTACGATGTTGATGGTACAGATTTTTTTGAAACCAACCTTGCTTTCCAGCAAGCTATTGATCGCGCCAGGAAAGGTAAAGGGCCATCCGTGATTGTTTCGCATGTGGTTAGGCTTCTTTCTCACTCATCATCTGATGATCAGCGTAAGTATAGAAACGATAAGGATCTTGAATTAGATAGAAAACGAGATCCAATAATTAGATTTGAAAAGGATTGCTTAAAAGCAAATAAGCTTACAAAAACAGATCTAAATAAAATCAATTCTGAAGTGAAAAATTATATTGATGAGTCAGTGGCATGGGTTGAAAAGCAAGACGACCCTGACCCAAAGACTGCACTTGATCATTTATATGCGGATTTTGAAAACTTAAAGGAAACACCTTTTAATCCAATTGGTGATAAAATTGTTTTAGTAGATGCGATCAATCATGCCCTTTCTGAGGAAATGAAAGAAAATAATAAAATTGTTGTTTACGGAGAGGATATTGCAGACCCAAAAGGAGGCGTGTTTACAGCAACAAAAGGTTTAACAGAGAAGTTTGGTAAAGAGCGTGTATTCAATTCACCTTTAGCTGAAGCATCTATTGTAGGAACTGCAATTGGCCTTGCAGTTACTGGATGGAGACCGTGCGTTGAAATACAATTTGGTGATTATATTTGGCCCGCGATGATGCAAATTCGTGATGAAGCTGCGTGTATGCGTTATCGATCAAAAGGCAATTGGTATTGCCCATTAGTAATCAGAGTTGCTGTTGGAGGATATATTCACGGCGGTATTTACCATAGCCAATCAATAGATAGTTATTTCTTCAATATGCCAGGTATTCGAGTTGCATTTCCATCCAATGCATCAGACGCAAAGGGTTTATTAAAAGCAGCTTTGCGTATGAACGATCCAGTTTTATTTCTTGAGCACAAAGGATTGTACAGGCAGGGTTATGCTTCAACCGCTGAGCCCGATGATAATTATCTACTTCCATTTGGCAAAGCAAATATCATTGAAGAAGGCGATGTATTAACATTGATTTGTTGGGGAGCGATGGTGCAAAAATCAATTGATGCAATTAAAGCATCAAATCTCGAAAATGGAGAAGTTGAATTAATTGACTTAAGAACTCTTAACCCCATAGATTGGGACACTATTTACCGATCTGTGGAAAAGACAGGTAAGCTTTTAATTGTTCATGAAGATTTGCTAACCGGAGGTGTTGGAGCAGAGATTGCTGCAAAAGTTTCTGATAATCTTTTTGAAGATTTAGATGGACCAATTAAAAGGGTAGCTGCCCAAGATTGTCATGTTCCATATAATGAAGAATTAGAAGCTGAAGTTTTGCCACAAACCGATCAAATAGTAGAAGCAATAAATAACCTATCGGAGTTTTGATGATCGTTGATATAGTCATGCCAAAAATGGGAGAGTCTATAACGGAAGGTACAATTCTAGAATGGAGAAAAAAAGTAGGTGACCCAGTAGAAAAAGATGAATTGTTTCTTGAAATTGGAACTGATAATGTTGACTCTGAAATACCATGCGTTGAATCTGGGATCATCGTTGAGATCCTAGCTGAAGTCAATGAAGTTGTTGAAGTTGGTAAGGTTATTGCAAAAATAGAAACCGATCAGCTTTCCACTAACCAATCGCAGCCTAAAGATGAAACTGCTGAACCTAAGACTGAACCAGTTTTAGAAAAGAGCGAACCTCCTGAGATTCAGAGCGATTTATCTGAAACTCAACCAAGCAATAAAATTGAAAAACCTTCGACAAAGATTGAAGATTCCGATAAGTTTTTTACCAGAGCAGTTATGAAAACCGCTAGGGAAAATAATATTTCTCAGGATGAGCTTGATGGCATTCAAGGAACTGGACGTAAAGGTAGAGTTACAAAAAAAGATATTCTTCAATACATCAAATCAGGAAAGAAGCTGGACTCAAAAGATTTAGTAGCAAATAAAGCTCAGTTCGCATCTGCAACTCATACTCAAGAGATGGATCACATGAGGAAGATCATTGCCGATCATATGAAAACTAGCCTAGAAACATCCGCTCATGTCCATGTTGTGAATGAAGTTAACATGACCGCTATTGCAAATTATATAAATGAAAAGAATTCTTCATTTGAAGAGCAAGAAGGTTTTAGTCTTACATTTACGCCATTTATTCTAGATGCTGTTATTAAGGCATTAAAAGACTATCCTGAAATGAATGCCTCAATCAACAATACAGCAATAACATTTCATAAGAATATAAATATTGGAGTAGCTGTAGCGCTTAATGAAGGCTTAATGGTTCCCGTCATGTTTAATTGTGAGGAAAAGAATTTTTTAGGTTTATGTAGAGCACTTAATGATATTGCTTTGCGTTCGCGTTCAAAACAAATCAGCCCTGATGAGCTATCTGGCTCAACCTTCTCGGTATCTAATTTTGGAGTATTCGATGTTACAATCGGCACCCCGATCATCAACCAGCCAAACGTGGGAATACTTGGTGTAGGCGCTGTGAAAAAAAGGCCTGTTATTATTGAAGATCATAATGGGGATTCAATCGCCATACAAAGCATGATGAATCTATCTTTAGGATTTGATCATAGATTGATCGATGGAGCAGGGGG
>PBPW01000069.1 GCA_002725545.1 Fidelibacterota bacterium
AAGAAGCAGAAATGGTTTTCTATCTTTATGCACTAGATGATGATGGAAGGCTAGCCGGAGTAATTTCGCTGCGTGATTTAGTGACGACACCTGGGGATACTATGCTCAAAGACATTATGTCAAAGAATATTCAAGCGGTAAGACCAGAAACCGATCAAGAAGAAGTGGCTAGAATTGTTTCCCAATATAATTTTTTAGCGGTACCTGTGGTCGACTCTGATGAAAAGCTCCTAGGTATTGTAACAGTTGATAATGTAGTTGATGTTATTAGAGAAGAAGCAACAGAGGACTTTCTTCAACTTGCAGGTGCAGGAAAAGATAGAGAAATTTTACTAAAATCATCTTGGGAAAACGCAAGAATTCGACTGCCTTGGCTTTTCGCCAGTTGGATTGGTGGTATTTTTGCCGCATTTATCATAGGGGTTTTTGATAATATCCTAGAAAACGCAATCGCATTGGCTGCATTCATACCTGTGATCATAGGTATGGGCGGTAATGTTGGGACGCAATCATCTACAATTATTGTGAGGGGTCTAGCCACAGGAAGAGTGAGTTTTGAAAATTCAATAACTATCCTATTTAAAGAGATGCGCGTTGGATTAATTTTAGGTATTTTATACGGAATGCTGCTTGGTTTATTTGCAATTTTTCAATTTATTGATACATCTCCAATGCTTGGGGTTGTGGTTGGATTAAGTATTTGTGTTTCAATGATACTTGCTGCAACAATTGGATCATTAGTGCCCTTAGTATTAAATCGATTTGAAATTGATCCAGCAATTGCTACCGGCCCATTTGTCACAACCGCAATAGACATTATGGGTGTAGCTTTTTACTTCTTAATTGCACGATCTCTACTATTAGGTATTTAATATGGAAAAGAGAAAGTTTATTAAATCGCATTGGAAGCATATAGTTATTTGGACAGTTATTCTTTCTGTAATTGTTGTCGCATTGCGATATGGAATTGATAAGAAAGTGGTAGTGTTTGGTACAGTTTTAATTGGGGTTTTCACGCAAGCGTTCGCGGGTCTTGCTGCTTTAGTTGGGGCTTTACCCTTGATTGGTCCCTTTATAGTGAAAGTCTTTGCGCTGCCTATCATTTGGATCATTCATGCCAGCGGATCTTTGGTGGGAGCCGTAGCGATTAAAAAAGGTTATAGTAAAGAAATGGTAAAATCGCGAGTTCTTACTTTGGCCTTGTTCATTGGAATATTAATTGGATATATCATTGGTCATATCGTACCAATAAGATAATTACCTTTTCAAATGAATATACTAGTGCTACATGGTCCTAATCTAAACTTAGTAGGAAAAGTATCTGCAAAAGCTGGTGATAATATTACTTTAGGAAAAATCAATACCTCGCTGAAGCGCACTGCAAAAGAATTAAAATCTGATATAAAAATTCTCCAAACNCATAAGGTATTTAATGCTATTAATTTTATTCAAAGAAACCGGAATTGGGCAGATGGCCTATTATTTTCACCGATGGCTTGGTCTCTATATGAATACTCAATACTAGAATGTTTAANGGTTTCGGATTTATTAACCATTCANATTCTTTTTGATAAAAAATATCAAATTGTTAATAATGGAGCGGAATCAATTTATAGTTCATATTGCAAGAAAACATTATCGGGTAATCCTAAAAGTGTCTATTTGGATGGAATCAAAGAGCTCAATAAAATCATTTAATTCATTAATCATTTATAGCGTTAGCTGCCTTTTTTTATTAAGTAGCTGCTCTCAACCTGCTTANACCCCTACNGCTGAGCAAAATCGACAATTTATTCAACCGGAAATATCCTTTTCAAATGATAGTCTCAANGCAACGATCATTACTGATATTAATTTCTCGAAGGTTGATCAGTTAAAAATCTTAGCAGAAAAACCTTTATCGCTAAATATNNTGTTTAGAATTATTCAGCCGGATATCCATGATTCAACCATTTCAATGTTAGTAGCATCTACNAAAAATGATATTAATTCCACAATAACAAAAAGGACATTGCGTCAAATAACAAAAGATAACGATAGGGTACATCTTTATTTTGAGCTAGATAGCACGTACATCTTTCCTTGGATCAGAAAACAAATTAAATCATACNAAANTGNNCATTACATACATTCTCTATTTAATATAAACCCAGACCCTCCAAAATTTGATCAAATCATAGCTTCAAAAAAACTTATTATGCCAATTGAGAATTTTGATATTCCGAGCAAAGCTTCAAGGCTACCTAATGCACCCAGATCNTATCGATCCGGAACCCATCGGGGTATAGATTTCTTTTCTAACTGGGGTACCCCAGTTAGATCCGTCGCAGATGGAATTGTGATCCGATCTGACTTATTTTATAAGGAAGTTGCACCTGATTTTCGTAAAGAAATGCTAAAAAGGGCAGCTCTATTAAAACGAACTCCATCTGATATTTTTAACGAACTCTTATTGGGTCAAGCGGTGATTATTGATCATGGTTTTGAACTATTTAAGGGATATAGAACAATAACGATTTACGCTCATTTATCTAGTATAAATTCAGAAATAAGCCCTGGTTATAAAATTAAAGCTGGTGAGATTTTTGCTCAATCGGGTAATACAGGGACTGAACCCAGTACGCTAGGTACACGAAATGAATCCCACCTGCATTGGGAATTAATATTGCAAAATCAGGGCGGTGAATATTATTTTGGTCAAAACCTTGATTACGATCAACTGATTACTGCCCTAAACAATTTATTTGAGAACTAAGATCTGGCTTTTGATAAATTATTNATTATTGTAGGATCATCGGGTAAAACCTCTGAAGCAAGCTCATAGCATTCAATTGCCTTAGCTTTGTCGCCTGATAAATAAAATACGCTTCCAAANTAATCCAAAATTAATCCCCACCTTCTTCGGACGGGTTCTTCATTTTGACCTAATTTTTTAATTTCGTCTGTTAAAAATCGTTTAACTTGTGGGTTATTNTGCTGACTATAATGGAGCCCTGCATAAGCCAAGGCTTTAATATCAATATCTTCATTGTCAGTATAATCTTTTAATTTTTCTATAATTTGTAAATCTAAATAGNTCATCCCTGGTGATAGNTAGCGCTTAATAAAATAAGTAAGGTTGGCAAACTGACCCATAGGATGCTCGTGTTGCGGTTGCAATAATACCTTTGCCGCATCACCGCCCGTAGTGCCTGCATTTACTTTCATCCGGTTNGCAATCACGGGGTGTAGCGGTTTAATTGGACCATACCANTCNTTAATTGTAAGCTGCAAGTCTTCTTCTGATATATCAGNNTGACATTGTTTACANGCTGATTCAAGGCCTTGAGCGGCATCAAAAGAGGGCCTAGGTATTGCAACCGTGTGATCCGTGCGTTTATACTGTATTTCTGTTCCTATTGCCAAATGCTGTCTGGCGGGCATATGGCACGCAACACAGCTACTTCCTTCTGATTCCGGCTTGTGATAGGTATGCGCAGTAATATCGCTAGATTTAGCCATATGACACGATAAACACTGATTATCATCAAAACGTCCAATTAAAGCATTGCCAGCNATGTCCTGATAGCTATTGCTATGCGGGTTGTGGCAACTGGTACAATCCATTGATCCATTCAAATAGCAATCGCTATATAAATGATTTAATGAATAACCAAAAGTCTTAATGCGACCATTTAATCCAAATGGATTTTCATTGCCCAAAAGCGGCAGTTTGAGTGAGTAAAATTCCTGAAGATTTTCCCCAGGNAAATAATCATCTTTAATTGGTGTTTTAACCGCATGACACTGAAAACACATGTTTAGGCTTTCATCGGTGCTTAACCCTACCGCNGTCTTAATANCAATCCCCTGATCGTTGTTTAGCACATTATTTACAATNCCAGACATGATAGTTGCATGTTCCTTTGCAGGGCCATGACAAGATTCACAGTTAATNGAAAGCGAAGTAAATTTNACATCATAAACATCGTTAACTTTTTTTGCAATGATTTGACTGCCATGGCATTGTTGGCAATTGGATATATCATTAATTTCACCTANGGTACGATGTGGGGGCCAATTATAAAGATCATCAAGCTTGATATCNTTTCTAATTTTGACCCATTTCTCATCACGTTTTAACTGCACAAACCAAGATTCTTCATGCTTGCTATAATCAAACGGCAAGAAACGATATGTGCCATCTTCATATTTGCCGAAAAATGTTTGCGTTCCTCCTCCATACATTAAACCTTTGCCAACAACGAACTCTACATCAATAGTTTGTTTTATATCACCAGCAGGTGTTACCATTCTAAATCGATAAGTTGAACCAACCTGTTCAGGATATACAACTACATCATCAAGCACTATAGGCTGTCCATTAAATGGAGCGATAATATTGTTCGCCGTTGCAGGGCCACCTGCCAATGCGTGCGAAGAACCTTTCCATTGCTCATAGATATCTGCATGACAGGCNTGGCATTGATCGCTGCCAATAAAATCCGCAAAGCTTATCTTGGTTTCATTATACTTGAGNGTGGGAAATGTAGAACCAGATGAATTTTTAGAACACCCTGCAATGAATAAGGATGAGACTATAACAAACTTTGCGATTATGTTTCTATAAATCATAAGTGAAAGTTAAGTATAAATAAAAAAGCCCCGCACATTCAAAATATGCGGGGCTTTTAAAAGCGTCATCTAGTTTAGACTAGAATCCAACGTTTAACGTGAACACGGAGCTCGCGTCGAAGCCATCGTAACCGGTTGGTATATATGCATAATCAATAGATGCATTAACACCTAAGTATCTTTGAAGATACACGGTTCCGCCAAATGAAACGCCATCGTATAAGTTATCAAACTTAACTTTNTCTGAAGATTCATCTACAGTTGTAGTTCTTGAATCATCAGTACGTTCGACAGTTTCCATTTCAANTAGCATTCCAGCGCGAACAGTAAGTAGGCCAGGCAATGAGTATGAACCCATTACTTTCACCTTATCCTGTTCAAAGTTATTGCTTTCATAAGTACCTGCAACTTGCAAGCCAGGCATTACATCATAAGCTGCACCCATTTCAAATAACATAGGTACGTCAAATTCAGCTGGTTCAATCGACATAAACTGAGTTAGACGATCTGTGCCAACTTCAACAGCTTTTGTAAGCAAACCAGAACCTTCGTAGCGCATAGGTCTACCAAAGTTTCTAACAGCAACACCAACATCAAGNCCANNAANATTTAGNAAGTCANNGTANTGNACACCAGCATCAAGTGTTAGTGCATTACCCTTAACTCGTCTAAACCCTTCTGTGGTTGAGTTGATCGTTACACCCATTGATGTCTTGGCAGACATCATACGGGAAACTGTTAAGCCAGCAGTAAAGTTGCTAGGTGAAAACTTCTCACCTGTTCCATCTGGTGCAAATACTGTAGTAACGGGTATTTCACCAACATCCAGCGATCTTACAGATATACCGAATGAGTTTTTACCCAGTTTTACAGCAGCTCCAGCAAACATTACTGACATGTCAGCAAAGTGCGAACGTTGTGAGAACGTGGTTTCTAGATTGTTAGCTGCTCTCGACATACCCGCAGGGTTCCAGTATGCAGCACCAACTCCAGTAGCTGTTGCCACAGCACCGCCACCGCTTAAGTAAGCAGCGCCCTGTGGGATAAGTAGAGATACAGCTGANGATGTACCATTTCTGGCACCTCCAGCTAAGTCACCACCGTATTCGAATCTTCCTTGAGCCGTTAAGGCATTAAGAGAGAATGCTAATACAGCTGTGATCGCAATTATTCTTTTATTAATCATAATCATGTTATCCTTCTCGCCTTAAAAGCGTTTTGAGAATTCTTCTTCAGTGACCATTGCAAACTTCAATACCTTTGAAGTTCCAAGTCCTGGCATGTCAATATGAATGACATACACACCACTTGCCAATGGGAAATCATTTGCATTTCTCATGTTCCAACGTTGATACTGTGTATTGGTATCCTTCTGGAAGTTGGCTACCATAGTACCAGCCACGTTGAATACTTTGAAATAAACATCTTGAGATGTTGGTAGATGATTAAATGTCACATACTTAGGAAGCGGGAGCACAGAATCTGTACCTTCTAGCTCATGGCGACCCATGTATGGATTTGGAAATACATTAACCATTTTAACATCTTCTTTAGGATCTGTAGATGCAGGCTTCAATGTCTTAGTATCGATTGTGAACTCATCAGTAAGCTGATTTGTCTTATTAGTAATGATTCTAAGCACTGAACCTTTTTCCATTCCTGTGTTGTCACCAACGCCGTCACCATCAACATCTTCTCCAGAAAATGCGTCAATAGATCCATCCGATACATCATCAAGATTCCATACAAACCAAATGTTACGACCCATTAACTCAGCGCCTTCTTGGTCTAAGCCACGAGCGCTTCCTGTACAAGTGGTATAATTACCATCTGCATCAGGTGCCGCACCACAGCCAGCAATCGCAGAAGCGAGCCATGCTTGGTATCCAGCTTCACCAGGAGACATATCCGCCACTAGGTGTGGATAGTGCCAGTCTGTATATGGATCGTTT
>PBPW01000070.1 GCA_002725545.1 Fidelibacterota bacterium
CTTTTCATTCCTGCAAGTCTTTATAATTTCACCCTCATGCACAATGCATAATCGGGTCTCACTGCCAAGCACAGGGACAGCATAATAACCATCTTTAGTAGCAAATCCATGCTCACAATCTTTATAAAAATTGTAGATCTGCTTTAATTCCTTCTCAGTAGTCATTGCTTCTCCACAAGTTTAATGTCATTGAATTGGTCGGATGTGATTTCATACTGACCGATACGATACCAGTAATCACCACTCTTTTCTCCAAGGTATTCAATGTCATCACACTTATGTTCACGCAACCATGCTTGAAGACGATGATGCTTTAGTTCTTTTTCAGTAATCATGTGTTTAGAACCCATACCAATCTAATGACCATAGCTACGAATATAACGTAGTAAGTCCACATAATAGTCATGCCAATTTTATTATGGCGTGAACCTCTCACGTATGGGTGAGCACCAGGTGGGGAACTATCCCATCCATCCTGCATGTATTCTTTTGGATCAATTTTTCTCATGTTCTCATAGTAGCAACTACAGGTTCACCATCAACAAAAGCAGTCTCATAAACGCTTTGTAGACGACGAGAAGTTTGTATACCTACATTGTTACTGTAGGTAGGAACAACGATGTTCCCAAACTGTTTATCAGGTGCAGGGCGAAGAACCCTACCAACAGACTGACACATCTCAATGACATTCATATTCCTAAGAAGAATAAGAGATGTCAAACCTGGAACAGAGATACCCTCACTCAAGATTGAGTAGTGAAGAAGTACAAACTTCTTATCAGGATCTTGTCCATACTCCTTCATGGTATCGAAGAAGTCATCTCTTGATACTTTTTTGTTGTTAATAAAAGCACCATGTTTTGCAGTGATCCAAAAGAGATCATAACCCAACCATTTGAGTTGAGAACAAAACTCTGTCTCACTGAGCATCCTCATTAACACCTTAGTGTTAGGAGCAGCAACTAGAACCTTCTCCATGTGATCTTCATTTGTGATCTGATCTAAGAGAGTTTGACAATCAAGATGATGGTCACCCTTCTCTCTAGGAACAGGAATCTTCACAGTTTTGATCTCTGGTGGAAGAATAGAACCAGACTTAACTAACCTTGGTGCAGGTACATTGTAGATAATCCCACCAAAGAGATTATCATTCATTCCAGTCCTCTTAGGAGTACTGCTAAACTTAGGAGTAGCAGTAAAGAAATAGCACCCACCATTAACTCTAGTTGCAAAAAATCTAACAGCAGGGTAAAAATTTCTTTGAACACTGTTGTGTGCCTCATCAAAGTATATGGCATCTACATGAATACCTGACTCCTGTATCTTATGTAAAGAATGGTAGGTAGTGAAGAGTATCCTATGCTGCTTACGGAAGTAGTAGCAGAATGTAGAGATCTTATCAGGTTTAGTGGTTGAATGGTAATTACCAGAATCACCACTATGAACATGTAGAACACATGCATCAATAATATGCTCAGTAAACTCTGAACACAACTGATTAGCAAGAAGTAGTCTAGGAGCAACAACTACAATGGTCTTATGACCAAGGAGTGAAGGTCGTCTAAACAAATTCTTGGCATGCTCTATGGCAATCATCGTCTTACCACCACCAGTGGGGACACAAATGATTCCCTTACGCTTATGACGCATAACGTCAAGTGCTTCTTTTTGGTGTGTACGAAGTTCCATAATGTATATTATACCATACTATTNNAAGGTCACNCGAAGAACTGGTCNAATGTTACATCTCCTTCAGTTCCATCAAAACGATAATGATATTCCAATNCATNAGCANNAACATAATGAGGATGATCTACAGNTACACCTAGTCTNTNACACATCTCNCTATGNTTATCTTCCATAAANTCTACAGCATANAACATGTTATTAAGAANATGNTCTNTACTNTGNNACCTCATNAATACCTTCTTNAACTGAACAATAAAATTACCATTACCTGCTGCATTATCTAAGAANGTAGAAGTTGGATCTTTAAGAACACTCTCAGGTAAACCAAGAATCATCTTGTCACATAAAGATGGTGGAGTGAATACTTCTCCAGTGTTCAATATCCTATCATCACTCCTAGTGATGTCAGATCCATACTTCTGATTGTGTCTATTCTTAGAGGACATTATTAGTCACCAGATAAGCAACTTCCTCTTCAGTAAAGTTGAACTGAGTATCTAGATCATCATAGTCTGTAATATCAGGTACTTCTCCATTCTTAACCGCAGCAGCGAATCCACCAGTTCTCTTATACTTATCAATGTATAACTGAATCAAAGGATGCCCAAAGATCTCAGATAATCTCTCACCTTCTTCTTCATCTACAATAGGACACCATACATTAAGCATACCAATATGTGCATTGGTTATAAATCTCTTCTTATATGAAGTAGAGTATGGTACAACAAACTTCAATACATCACTAGTCTCAGGTTTTACATTAGTCTTCCAAGGATTATTACCTGNATGTAAGACTTCATACTCACCATCANNACAATAATCTTCNNTAGCAATCGCTTGACCCATCTTNANTGGGATACGTGGATGANTAGAGTTAGCAATCTTATTCAAAATAGAAGTCTCTAATGCTTTATCACCCCATACTGGTACACCATCACGAAGATCCCAATCAAACTCACAATCATCTGTAATAACTCTAGTCTTACCCTGATATGGTTCTTTAGTTAGATGCCAACTACAAATTTTTATTCCTTGAGTAAAGTGTTGGTCTGCTGTATAATCAATCTCCTTTAAATTATAAATCGTAGAGCAAAGTTTAAGGAACTTCTTACCAAACCCAGTAGTACCAATAAATGATGCAGGACAAACCTCACATAGATCACCACCATCCTCTAACATGTCAACATGCTGCAATAGGAACTTATTCCATTGCTTATTATTCTTTGCTTTAATAGTTGGATCTTGATAAGGGGGATTAGCAAGAATCGCTGTTGGACGTAACACTGGTTTTTTGTGAGTTAGGGTGACGTTCTTGTCAATATATTCTACCCTATTTCTATGGTTAGCACAATCATCCCAGACTGTCAATCCATAAACATTAACATTCTTTTCCAACAACCTAGCAGTATGAGAACCGCTTGGATCGGAGTGTATAAGGGTCTGTGAGGTGTCTTTTAATTTACTAATCATTGGATCAAGAAGAATTAAAGGGATGGTCTGCTGGATGGCAGAGGACACTGAGAGGATATCTAATGTCTTAGTTACCGACTCTCTCATACTTGTTATGATAGTCTTAGACTCTGTACCAATACGACGTGTAAGTTTCTCTCTGCTATTGTGATTAGCATCTATAACATCAGAGAGTATACCCTCAGTATCACCACTAATATCACTATAGATTGGTGATTTTAAGATATCATCTATAGTATTAACATTCTTACCTTCCTTCAAGATATAAAAAACACAAAGAGGTAAACTCTTTAAAATTGCCCTAACTACTTTCTTCTTTAAAGCGTTAGGGTCTGGTTCTTTTTTACAGATTCAACCTCCGCTTTATAACCACTCTCACTATTCATACTCTCATCACCTACTACTGCTGTCTTTAATACCCTTGATGAAGCATTATCTGTAGCAAAAGTACTTATATTGTAGTTAAAATCAACATCATCTAGATTCAAAATTGACTCTAAACTTTCCATTGTAGACATAGTAGAATCAATATCAGTAGATAGAATACTATCAAATTCTTCCTGTGTTATATCCCTAAAACCATCTTCATAACCGTTAAGATCCATAAACTGAACCTCATGATAGTTTCTCAACTCAGGATTATTATCACATGCTAACTGGAACGCAGTATTGATTGCTTTAAGAGCACGTTTACCATTAAAGTCAATCACCCACCAATCGTGTTTACCTGATCCTCCACGGAAGGCAAACTGAGTCCAGAACTCAAGAGATTCACCACCCTTACAATTGATAATAGTATCAATCTTCTCATTGGTAAATCCTAATACATTTGCAGATTGAGTAAGAATAAGTGCTTTTGGATTTGATTCGATAAACTTATTAATTTCCCTTGCCTTATTTTTAGTATCACTAGTAACAACTAGAGTAGGATAATAACACTCAACAATTTTTTTAAACTCATGGCATGCTGCTATGCTAGATAGTGCCATCATAATAAATCTTCCTTGCAGCATCTTCTGCTTCAATCCAATCTTTCTTTGTGGACCTTTAGGACTAAAGATATCAAAAGCAAAGTCAGTAGGAAGTTGTGGATTTAAAAACTTACCAGTCTCTTTATCTATCAGGAATATATTATTAATTGAATCAGGATCATTACCAAAAATCTTACGATATGCAGGTGTCTGATATACTCTTATTACTGGTTTCATTCTAGGACGTTTAAACAGTCCCTTTCTTACATCTAGTTGCTCATCAAAATAAGTATATACAAACTTATTATCATCATTAAAATCCCATACTATGCTGTAAGCAGTACCAGATACATAAAGTGTCTTAGTATTATACCTCTCTTTAAGTTCAATAAACTCTTTTGCTGTAGAACCTATATGACACTCATCAGCAACAAGTAAATCTGGTTGGGGTATCTCACGATTCATTAATGATTGTACAGATGCCCATAGAACAATATTAACTGGACGTTCCATCCAAAATTCTAATTCCTGTTCCCAATTCTTATCCTTAACTGAAATATATCTAATAGTTGGGAAGAAGTCACGAGAATCATCCTTCCATGATTGCTCTGGTGAATTAAATCTAGAACATACAACAGTCAACTTATAATCCCAATCCACAATATGCTTAAGAGTCATTATAGACTTACCTGCACGACACTTTGCAAACAATAAAAACTGTTGGTGACCAGATTTCCATGCTTTAGATATCTTATTTAAAAAGTTCGTTTGATATGGGTATGGATTAAATGTCTTCCATGTTTTCTTTGCACCAGAGAAGAATTTCTCATGAATCATTTGAACTACCATTGGCACACTAATAATATTCTCATCAACCTCAAAAGTCTCTCTACCAATCGCCGTAACACCAGGTATATCTTTCTTCAAAAAATCATGTACAACATGATCTTGATGACTTATATCCAAATCTCCATCAGGTCTTGTAGACTGATTCTCCCAGACTCTCAACGGGATGCGTTCACCATCATATACATCTATAACTTGATTTGCTTTACCATAATCACCATCTTTATGTCTCTTCTCATATGATCGTGTAGTCTCACCAAATCCAAACCTATGGGGTTTGTGTTTGTATCCATCACAATAAAAATGCATCAATTTAAATTCACTGAACCTATTTTACCATAAAAAAAACCCCTTGATAGGGGTTTGTGACGGATCGTAATCTGGATCGTAGTCTGGTTCTCTTGGATCAATCCGTGAATCCCACCAAAAGAACTGACATTGATCTAGACGCATATGAACTAATGGTTTATTTAATTTCATTTTGCCTCCAGTACATTTAATCTATCCTTTAATTCTATGATTTGTAATTGCTGTTCCTTGACTGCTTCAATTAAAAGAGCAACCATATTCTGATATGCAACTGACTTCAGTTTACTATCAGGATGTTCTTGTACAAGTTCTGGAAGAACCTTCTCAACCTCTTGTGCAATCAATCCCATCTCAAGAGCATCATTAGACTTACGTCTGTAATTTACACCACGTAATGACTGAACTGTACTTAGAGCATGTGGAATAGTCTCAACATTATACTTAATACTTTCATCAGATGTAACTGTGATTGTACCAGTAGAAGTTATGTTACCATTTGCAGCAATTCTAAGTCTCTCTGCTGGTGCAGATGGACCTGTCTCCATTGTACCAAAGGTAATACCAAACTGTCCAGATGATCCTTCAGATACACCACGGATATATCCTCTCTCACCACTGTTACCAGTATCGTAACCTTCCCACTTAATACCACCATACTCATATGAAGCATTAAGGATCGTATCAGTCTGAACAAATCTTAAGAAGTTACCCTTAGTATCTCCAGTAGTCTCTGGGTTAGTGGTAATAAGAACGTCTGCTTGATGAGTTGAGACACCAACTGTTCTAAACGTATTAGCATTAAGTTGCTGATTAAAGGTAGTAATACCAGTATTAATCAACCAACCATCAGGTACATTCCAAAGAACAGAATCCATCCTGAACTCAACAGTGTTCTCGAATAGAACTGCACCAGCAGCATATAAAGAGTAACCTGGTTTTGCCTGAGAAGTTTCAATACCAACCTGTGCTGTGGTAGATATACCAACACCATCAAATACCCAAACGTCAGATACGTTTGTTAACTGTGAACCATCTCCTTTGAATGATCCACTAAAGATACCAACATAAGCACCATCTGGTTTTGCTTGGATTGGACCAAACTTCATCCAGTTGTTATCATCAGTGTATACCCAACCAGCAGTACCACCTGAAGATGGTTCTGAATCGAAGGTTACATCACCTACGTTACCAGCAGTAATAGGAGTTGATACACCAACAGTATACTGTCTAGCAATTGTTTCATCACCTTGGATGAATAAACTATTTGCTTCAACAGGAGCGTTAGTAGTAACCTTCTTATTAAAGACTACAGGACCATTGAACTCAGAGATAATATTCTTATCCTTACCACCATCAACCTTTATTCCTCGGTTAACAGTTAGTTGGTCAGTATCCTCTACATCAAATCCAATAGCGTTTGTATTAGATGTAAGGTCTTCACCTGTAACTGTTGGTACTGGTGCTCCAGTAATTAAGTCTTGTCCACTAGATCCACTAGTAAACTTGTTAACAGTGTATTGGTTACCTTGGTCATCTAAACCATTATAGAATGGTGTACCACCATTATCTGATACAGACTGTGATAATATCCTCTCTACATTCTTAAAGTCTCTATCCTGTCTGGATGGTAATGCAGTTGAGTAGTTACCTGGACCATATCCAAGATATTCAAATGTGTGACCTGATGCACGAATAATTGAGTTACGTCTAAATTCAATCGGTTTGAACTTAACTCTCCTAATCTGAGATCCAATTGGGTGACTCTGTTTTTGAGTACCAAATAGACCACGGAATACATCAATCGTTGTATCCTGAACAACAGTCTCACTAATTCTCATTATCTCATTATCAACAATGAGGTAATCTCCAACATTCCAGTTATAATTCAGAGCATTAGAGACTGTCAGTGTATTGATAGTTGGGTCTGTTAATGCAACAGTAATTGATGTAGTAATACCTGCATACTGTGGGGATAATCTAGGAGATGCAAATTCATTAGCAGGATCAATAGTAGCAGCTTGAGCAGTATATCCTGTTGGATATAATGACCATCCAGTTCCAGTTGGGGTTACTGCCTGAGTACCTACACCAATATTAATTCCAAATGAATTAACTCCATAGATCTCAGTAACGTCAAATACACCATTGAATAATTCTTGATCAAATCCAATAATTCTTGCACTATTATTGGTTAATAGACCGTGTGCATAATTGGTAACAGCACTTGCAATACCAGTAGTATTATTATAAGTCAGTGAAGTAATACCAACCACCTCACCAGTTACATAGGATGTAACGTCAGATAGAATAGTATTNTTAATATTAGTNAGACCATTNGTNTTGACACCTGNTATTGCCGTNNCACCTNTAAATTGGTAATTAGCATATACNGTTGATGCTGAAGATACATTTACCTTCTTAGTTTCACCAACAGGAACACTAGTTACNCTATAAAGTTGGTTATAATCTNCAAATACACTATCNCNAATACCNTCNACCTTNAAGATCTCNTTNGTACTATCATGTATTCTTGTNACNTCNACAACACCTCTGTTGCCATCCAGTTGTAGTANCAACACCAACAACAGCAAGNGTNTTACCNATACCATATGCAGAACCACCATCAATAATCTTAACNGCAGTAATCNNACCANTAGGATNAATCTTNANGTTTGCAGTAGCATGNTNACCTGTNACNGAGGTTCCAATACCAACTAATCNAGCATTATAAAGAGTCTGAATAGATCCAGATCCATCTCCATATCCANAACCAGCACTAGATATTGCAACAACATTAATNCTATTAAGGTTGTGATCTAGTTCTGTNGTTANNGTATGAGCAGTACCANTNTGAGATTCAATCTCAACAATTCCAACACCAACCTCAAAGTCTCTAATATTNTTATTAACAACNTCTTTTGTAATACTATTNCTAGGATCGTTTACATCAGTTAAACCAATCGGTGTTGGTAGAGAGAATGTNCTAGTCTGATCAGGATCAGAATTTGGATTATCTCGATCTAACTGAGGGTAAAGATTCTGAATAGGTTGTGAGAACCTCATCTCATCGAATGGTTCTACACTAGGACTATTAGAAGCATCAATTAGAGTTAAGTGATAAACACCATCCTTGACGTTTGCCTTATACTCCTGAATCTCGTCCTTCTTATAAAGGTATAATGTATTATTAAATTCAGTTCTAGTATATCTTGGAAGACCTACATTCCTTTGAGATGTATTATTTTGGAATACACCTGGATCTGTCTTAATACCAACAGTAAATTCTTTTCTAGAGACTCTACCTGTTACAGTATATTCACCATTATATCCAGTATTACCTAATCCAGTTGTGTTAAGACCAGATATTATATTAGTAATAGCAACTTTAGATCCAACAGATAATTCATGGGGAACTTCTGAAGTAAACGTAGCAACACCAACTGTTCCAATACCAGCATCCCAAACTGCATTTGAGATAAATCTTGGGTTCCTTAATTCAGAAGTATTACTAATCTGAACTGGATCAATACTATTGTACTTAAGTACTTCAGCATCAGTTAATCCAACAGTAGAACTAGATTCCTGAATAACAAATGAATCNGTTGGTGGTTTNGATANTACAGTAGAATCTTTAGGTACAACATATCTTACCTTATAGATCCTATCATCTAGTGATCTNGTATCAGGTTTTCTAGTTATGAATGTTCTTGGAGATGCAGCACCTAAAGTTGATGTACCAAGACCTACAACAGAATCATAAATCTCGTTNTTGACTGTACTTGTATTAACATACCATTGACCAATAGTACTATCATACTGNACTGGGTGACCAATATCACCTGATCCCTTATCAGATACTCTAGACTCAATACTTAAAATACCACCCTTACTGTTAACCGATACAGGTGCTAAACTAATAGTATCATTTAATGTCTGTGCCAATTTAACTTGGTCACTATTAATACCAGAAGTAATTGCATAGTAAACTGTATTATGGTCTATACCATCAGGAAG
The DNA here is from genome assembly GCA_002725545.1 of Fidelibacterota bacterium. The sequence goes on from PBPW01000070.1 coordinate 9,300, forward strand.
TTCACCATCNTCACTCATTACTCTGACAGATTCACCATTAATAAACTGGTGACTATCCGTTAGAGTAAAGATATTAGAAGTAATACTGTTAATACCAATAGTATTCCTACCAACAATAGTTGTCTTAATAGAACTTACTTCTTTTGTACCAGTACCTTGAGTATCAGGAAGAACTATTCTCGACTTCTTAGTAACTGGAGTACCATTAATATTAAAGATTGCCTTTAAATCATCATTCTTTGCAGCACCCAGTCTATAACCTTCTAGTACTGTATTAGGTGGTTCAGCAACATTAAATTTATTATATAAGTATAATCTCGATGAGTTAGCAACACTAACTGTCTTCTCAACATCAATAGGTAAAAATTCAATACCTATATCCTTACCAGTAATCTTTTGTGGAGGAATGAAGTGTGTAACATATCCAGTATCATCCCTTGGGAAGGCATCTGCCCTAAATCCCTTACAAACAATCGCTCTCGAACCAAAGTTAGAGTTGGAGTTTGTAATAGAATGGTCACCACCACTTTCTGCTACGAAGTGATTAGCATAACCAATACCGAATGTAGATACTAACTGTAAAAACGCATCATTGGATGCTTTAATATGGTAGTTAGTGTAGGCTGGTTTGTAGAGTGCTCTTGAATCTGTGTGTAAATTAGATACAGCAGTAGAGTCCTCGTAAACACCAGACGTAGGGTTGTACTTAACAAATGCGTTGTCATCTTTCTGTAGTCCGATACCAGTGAACTGGGCAACAACCATAGATTTGAATCCATCTGCTTTTGCACCATCAGCATGGAGTCCACACATACCATAAACTGAACGTAATGAACAGTTAAAGATATATGGAGAAGCAGAAGTAACTGTATCAACAACAATATTAAGTGTTGGTGATCCACTTACAATATTAGGAAGTGCGTTTGCAGGAGCAGAGGATACGTTATATTTGATTCTAGTATCACTCTCTACCTTATTAATAACAAATGATCCATTGTATCCACCAACAGGAACACCCTCGATCCTAATTGGAGTATCAACGTCAAGTCCTTTAATTGCTTCAGTAATATCAACTGTAATCTGGGTAGAAGATGTATTACCATCACCTGCCTTAATACTACTGATACCAATATTCTGTCCTTGAGAACCAACAATACGGTGTTCATCAATTTTTGCTTGAATATCTACACCAGTATTAGGGAAGTCAGGAGTAATCTCTCTTCCACTAGAAGATCCATAAAGTAAACCGATCTTCTGATAATACATATCAAGATCAGTTCTTGTTGTATTATAGTTTAAGTAAGAGTCAGCAAACTTAACAGAGTTAACACCATCAGCATACTCAAAACAAGTAAGTTTATGGTGTGACTTGTTAGGTACGAACTTATTATTACCGTAATCTTGGAATATTAATGAATTAGGATCTGCATCAAAGAATGTAAACTGGTTAAAGTAACAAGTACCAGTAACCCTAAAGAGNCATGTTGTATCAATAGTTCCGTCTTCTGGATTTGGAACAAACTTTGGTCTAACTTTAGTCTTTCTAAGATCTCGTCCAACAATAGAAGTACCACGGGGAATAATAACTCCACCGAAGACAGAGTTCATCTTATAAAGATCATTATCATCACTATCAATATCAAAATTTGTATCTAAAGTAAATTCAGTTAACCCATTAGATCCCGATCCCCCTCTTGTCATCCAGTTATTACCAGACAAAGGATTATCATGGATAGGTATCCAACCTGGACGGTTATCTATAACATGATCACCTGGATATACTATAATTGTGGTTCTACTAAACCTATCATTATCCAACCCCTTCTGATAGGAGAATCTGGCTGCCTCAATCAGTGCCCTTTGAATCGTCTTAAAGGGTCTTACCAGAGAGTTACCTTGGTTCTCAATACTATCGGTTGAGTCTATACTTGAAGGATCAACGTAAAGAATATCTCCACGACTGTTCTTCAGAAAATTATCTAAGCGACTAAGACCCATTTTATTTTACGAGATAAATCTTTATATGTTATATATTTATACCCTCAGAATCACCACCTTTTTCCCTCAACTCGATTAAATGCTCAATCGTAGTTGCTAAATCATTCATTGCTTCACGAATTTCTTTCCTACTTCCCGTCTGTTGGTGTGAATCGCCCTTGGGTGCATATGTTTTAGTATATAGGGACCATCTCCATTCATTCAGTTGTGGGGAGTGCCATATTTGAACTCTCATATACTGGGTTACTCCAATCGTTAGTAAAGTTTCTTAAGTACTCTATCTTATCTAGCATCTCCCAACTATCCAATACGAATTCCTCGTTAGCAAAATGCAACTTAACTTTAAGTGCCACTGCTAATCTCATAATGTAATCTCGTCTGTGATAATCATCAGGTAAAGAGAAGATACTAAACATCATAATATGATCAAGATTACCATCTTGAATCAAATACTCAAGATAAGTATGTCTTCTACCTTCATTATCACCAGTTTGATGTGGGAATGTATAACCCATCCTATTGCAA
>PBPW01000071.1 GCA_002725545.1 Fidelibacterota bacterium
AAGGGTTTAATGCCTGATGGTACTTCTAGGTTTAGTTTTAAAAATCAGACAATTTATCATTATATGGGCACATCAACTTTTTCAAATTACACGGTTGTCCCAGAAATAGCATTGGCCAAAGTAAGAAATGATGCTCCTCCAAATAAAATTTGTTACATTGGTTGTGGAGTCACAACAGGCATTGGTGCTGTTTTAAATACTGCAAAAATGGAAGAAGGATCTACCGCTGTAATTTTTGGCTTAGGAGGTATTGGACTTAATGTCATTCAAGGATGCAAAATAGCTAAAGCTAAAACTATATTGGGTATTGATATTAATTCCAATAGAGAAGCTCTAGGAAAAAAATTTGGTATGACCCATTTTTTGAATCCTAGAGAAGTTGGAGATGCAAATTTAATTGAAAAAATTATAGAGATAACTGAAGGTGGAGCAGATTATAGTTTTGAGTGCATTGGTAATGTAAAAGTAATGAGACAAGCTCTAGAATGTTGTCATAAAGGTTGGGGACAATCTATCATTATTGGCGTTGCTGCTTCTGGTGAAGAAATATCAACAAGACCATTTCAGTTAGTTACAGGAAGAGTCTGGAAAGGAACAGCTTTTGGTGGAGCAAAAGGAAGAACAGATGTTCCTGGAATAGTTGATTGGTATATGGATAAGAAAATTAATATAGATGATCTTATTACTCATGAATTTCCTTTAGAAGATATCAATAAAGCGTTTGATTTGATGCATGAAGGAAAATCTATACGTACTGTTATAAATTTTTAAAACAAAAATTTATGAGCAATCTTACATTAATTGAAAAGAACAAAAATTTTAATGGATATCAATATGTATATTCCCACTATTCAAAATCAAATAAATGTGAAATGCGTTTTTCTATCTACTTGCCAAATACCAATAAAAAACTTCCTGTATTATATTTTTTAAGTGGTTTAACATGTACAGAACAAAATTTTATTCAAAAATCTGGAGTGCAAAAATACGCATCTAAAGAAGAAATGATTATTGTAGGACCAGATACTAGCCCAAGGGGAAATCAAGTTCCAGATTTGAAAGAAAGTTTTTTAGGCAAGGGTGCTGGTTTTTATCTAAATGCTACGCAACTCAAATGGAAAAGAAATTATAATATGTATGATTATATTACCGAAGAACTTCCAAAAATAGTTAATAAAAACTTTAATGTAAATTTAAAAAATCAGGGGATAATGGGACATTCAATGGGAGGAATGGGATCTTTAGTTTGTGGTGTTTTAAATAAGAAAATTTTTAAATCCATTTCTGCTTTTGCTCCTATTTGTGATCCTTCCAAAAGTGCATTTTCTTACAATGCATTTACTAAATATTTAGGCAAAAAAAATAATAAATGGAATTTATATAATCCTATTGAACTATTTAAAAAAAATAAAATAAGTAATAAGATATTAATTGATCAAGGATTAAGTGATGAATTTATAAAAGATTTATATTTGGATGATTTTATAAAAGTGTGTAAGAAAAATAATCAAAAAATATTATTAAGAAAACATAAAGATCATGGTCATGGTTATTATTTTATATCTACGTATATTAAAGACCATATAAAATTTCATAAAAAATTACTGTCATAACACATCAGTATTTTCAATTTTAAACTATATTTTTTATATATAATTAATATATTCATTAAAAAAATTATCTTGTAAAATATATTAAATATGTTTTTCTATTTAATTAATTAATTTTTTTTATGAGTGATAATTATAATATACAAAATTATATAAATGGAAGTTTTTCTGTTTCTTCAAATACNGAAGAGATNAAAAATATNAATCCTTCTGACTNAAGTATCATTAATTCTTTTAAAGAAACTTCNATAGAGGATGTAGAAAATGCAATTGANNNAGCAAAAAAATCTCANTCTAAATGGTCTAAAANTCCAGCTATAGAAAGNGCTTCTTATTTAAAAAAAATAGCAGAAGGTATTAGAANAAATGAAGANGAATTTGTAAGAATAATTGTTGAAGAACAAGGNAAAATAAAAGATTTNGCAAAAGGTGAGGTNCAAGGAGCTGCAAATTATNTAGATTATACCGCTGAATGGGCTAGAAGAATTGAAGGAGAAATTGTTACTAGTGANTCTCCTGACGAAAATATTTTTATTTTTAAAATTCCAATGGGGGTAGTTTCGGGTATTTTGCCATGGAATTTTCCATTTTTTTTGATTGTTAGAAAGCTAGCGCCAGCTTTAGTCACAGGTAATACAATTGTTATAAAGGCTAGTGAAGAAACATCTAATAACGCTTATATGTTTTCTAAGCTCTTAGATGAAGCAGGAGTGCCTAAGGGAGTAGTTAATTTTGTTTATGGAAGAGGTCAAACAGTCGGTAAATTACTAAGTTCTAGTAAAAAAATTGACATGATTAGCTTTACTGGAAGCGTAGAAACAGGTTCAGCAATTATGACTGAAGCTGCTAAAAATATTACTAAAGTGAACCTAGAGTTGGGAGGAAAAGCCCCAGCACTTGTTTTAGCTGATGCAGATATTGATTTAGCTGTTTCTAAAATTCGTGATGCAAGAGTTATCAATAGTGGTCAAGTATGTAATTGTGTTGAAAGAGTATATGTAGATAAAAAAATTGCAGATGAATTTACAGAAAAATTAACTAAAGCAATGCAAAACACTAAGTTTGGAAATCCTAATACAAAAACTGATATAGATTATGGGCCTTTAATCAATGAAGATGGCTCCAAGAAAGTAAGTGAATTAGTGAATTCAGCAAAAGGTTCTGGAGCAGAAATCTTAACTGGTGGAAACAGAGATGAATCATCTGAAGGAATTTATTATCATCCTACTGTTATAGCTAATTGCAAACAAGATATGAGAATTATACAAGAAGAAATTTTTGGTCCAGTTTTACCTTTAGTTGAATTTGAAGATTTAGACCAAGCGATTGAATATGCAAATGATTCTGATTATGGTCTTACTTCTTCTATTTTTACTAATAATTTAAAAACAGCTTTAAAAGCTTGTAATGAAATACGGTTTGGAGAAACTATGATCAACAGAGATAACATGGAAATCTTCCAATCTTTTCATGCAGGATTAAGAAAATCAGGTATTGGCGGTGCTGATGGTAAGCATGGACTTTATGAATACATGCAAACACACGCAGTATATATGAGAGCGTAATATAAAATATATGAATAGCGAAATCACTGTTGCAGATATAATTGAAAATCTTAAAAACACTCCTATGGAGAAAATTGAAAATCAACCTCAATTTGAAAAATATTTAACAACAAAAGAATTTACAAAAATTCATTCAGGAATGAAATGGGCTGAAGGTCCATGCTATATTAAGAGTCATAAAAAGTTATATTTTAGTGATATTCCTAATAATCATTTACTTTCTTGGGATGGTAGTAGTGTAAAGATTGAAAAAGACCCGTCAAATTTTATTAATGGNAATACTGAAGATTTGGAAGGTAATCTTATNTCATGTTCTCANGGCGGTCGNTGTATATACAAAACAGATATAAATGGTAATACAACTACATTAGTAGACAAATATTTAGATAAGAAATTAAACTCTCCAAATGATGTTGTTGTAAAATCTGATGGAAGCATTTGGTTTACTGATCCACCATATGGTATTTTATCTGATTATGAAGGATATAAAGGTGATATGGAGTATGGAGCTTGTTATGTATTTAGATATGATCCAAAAGAAAATAATTTAGAAGTTGTTTCCAAAGATTTTTTAAAACCTAATGGANTAGCTTTCTCAGTCAATGAAGATAAAATCTATATTGCAGATAGTGGAGGATCACATGATGTTAACGCTCCAAATCAAATAATGGTTTATGATGTTATTGAAAATAGAATTTTAAAGAATGGGAAAGTTTTTCACAAATTTAATCCCTTTTTTGCGGATGGTTTTAGAGTTGATAAAGATGATAACGTCTGGACTAGTGCAGGCAAGGGAATAAAATGTTTTAATCCTCAAGGTGAAGTTATTGGACAATTATTATTACCTGATCTTGTAGCCAATCTGACTTTTGGAGGAGAAAATAATAATATTCTTTATGTAACTTGCTCGTCAAATCTTTACTCGATGGANTTAAATCAACAAGGAAAATAAGCTTTAAATATTAATTTAACCTTTTACAGCTCCTAAGGTTAAACCTCTTACNATATATCTTTGAGCAAGTAGGCAAAGAATTAAAGGNACTATCATTGATAGCATAGTTTTTGTTCCAATATACCAATACTCAACCCCTCGGTTTTGAACACTAACAGAACTATAAAGAGGTANTGTTAAATTTTTCATTGTTAAAATTTTTGCAAAGAAATAATCATTCCAAACAAAAGTAAACATAATTAAAGATGATGCAGCAATCGCGGGAACTGATAAGGGTACTGCAACTTTTAAGAAGGCTCCAATGTGCGTTGCGCCATCAACCATGGCTGCCTCTTCTAATTCTACAGGCAAATCNAGAAAAGTTTGTCGAACAATAACTATAACAAACGGCATAATAAAAGTAGTATGAACAATGATTAAGCCAAGTTTGGTATCATATATACCAAGTGCATTCCAAATTACAAAGAAAGGAACAACCGCTGCAGCAGGCGGTAATACTCTTTGAGAGATAAACCAAATAGTAAGATCTTTATTGGGTGGAAAACGAAATCTGAAACGTGCTAGAGCATANGCTGCAGGTAAACCAATGACAAGTGCTAAACCTGTTGAAACTAATGATATAATACTACTATTATANATNGCTAAATGAGCTTCTGGAAATGATAAATGAGTTCTCCAATTATCTAATGTTGGTTCAAAGTTAAGCCAAGGCAAACCAAGACCACTTACAACAAAAGTATCAAGTGGCACTCTTAAGCTATTAGAAAATGACCACCAAATAGGAAAGAAAAAAATCATAGCTACAAACAAAGCCAACAATGTATAAATTGAAGTTAATAAAATACNTTGATTTTTGTTCATATTATCATTTATCCTTTTACTGCTCCTAANGTNAAACCTTGNACAATGTATCTTTGTGCAAGAATAGCTAAAAACATGGGGATAGCTATTGTTATAAATGTACGAACTGCTAATCCTCCAAAATGAAAACCTGAACTAAGACCACCTGTTCTTACATATAGTGGTAAAGTTTCTTGAAATTGACTTAAGGCAAAAACAATAAGATATTCATTCCAAGCAAAACTAAACATTATTAAGCTTGAAGCTACTATAGCAGGTATAGCTAAAGGAATNGCAACAAAAAGAAATGACTTTAAATGATTAGCACCATCAACCATAGCTGCNTCTTCTAATTCTATAGGAATATCAATAAATGCTTGTCGAACAATAATAATTACAAAAGGTAAGATAAATGCACTNTGNANAAAAATAATTGCGATTTTTGTATCATATAAATAAACTATATTAAAAATGTAATGATAGGTTAGTAAAACTGTTATTATAGGAATTAATCTAAGAGNTAAAAAAAAAATTAAAATATATTTATTTGAATTAAAAGAGAACTTAAAGCGTGCAAGNGAATAAGCAGCTGGTAATCCAAGAATTAANGCAATTATTGTAGAAATTGGTGCNATAATTAAACTTCTAGTTATAGAAGAATATAATTCTGGACTTCGNAGNTCTCCTATCCAACTTGCTAANGTAGGGGAATATTGATCCTCAGGAATACCAAAAACTTGAATAACTCCATTAAATTCAATTTTTGTTAAACTTAATAAGCAAATCCAGAAAATAGGTAANAAAAAAATAATTAAAAAAAAATATGAAACTACAGTATAAAAAATTGATTTTTGTTTTTGCTCCATTTTACAATTTTCCTAGACAGTAGTCGCTTGAAAATTTGTGAGCTTTTTTTAGCATATTTTCAGGTTTAGTTTTTTTTGAAATCATATCATTTATAATACTTGCAGCAAAATGATCACCTGCCCCTAATATATTTGGGTTTTTGTAATCTATTTTATTATTATTTTTAACAGTAAAAATTTTTCCATGGTCAACATAGATACTTTTCTTTTTATTATGAATAATAATATAATTAATTTTTTTAGATAAATTTAAAATATTTTTCATCGATGTTTGATTAAATTCTTTACATTTTTCATTTTTAAATAAAGTTGGTAATTCCTTTGTTGAAAAAATTAAACAGTCAAGTTTATTTAAATATTTATCAAGATTAAATTTGTTTAATGATTTATCTGAAATGTCTGCGGAAAAAAATTGTCCTGGTTTTTTATTTAATACTAAATTTCCAAATTTATCTATAAATTGTACATTATCTAAATACATAAAGTGAACCCATGATGAGTCACTAATATT
>PBPW01000072.1 GCA_002725545.1 Fidelibacterota bacterium
AATTGTCCCGCTTCCAGATTCAAGATTAGAAGTTTTAGAAAAAATTTATAAACCTGAAGTGGTAACGCCAGCTACGGTCGAATTTACAGATATTGCAGGATTAGTAAAGGGCGCTAGTAAAGGGGAAGGTCTTGGTAATCAATTTCTTGGTCAAATTAGGCAAGTTGATGCCATTATTCATGTCGTGCGTTGTTTTGAAGATGACAATATATCACATGTTGAACAAAATATTAACCCCACAAGAGATGTTGAGCTTATTGAAACTGAATTACTGCTTGCCGATCTTAGCACAATTGATAAGAGTTTAAATCGATTAGAAAAACTATCAAAATCGGATAAAAGTCTGGTTTCAAATTTTGAAATTTTAAAAAAATTAAAAACATTTTGCGATCAAGGTAGTCCTGCAAGAAACTTTTCATCTAATAGAAAAGAGGTTGAATTTATTAATACGTTGTTTCTTTTGACTGCTAAACCAATTATGTATGTAGCAAATATTAATGAAGATGAACTGCTATCAAATAAAAATAGCGCATTATCTGAATCCCTTATGTTGAACGTAAATAAAAACGGNGGTCAGGCTATTAAACTTTGCGGAAAGGTTGAGCAAGAAATATCAACTTTAGATAATAATGAGCAGTTAGAATTTTTGAATGAATACAATCTTGAAGAGCCAGGTTTAAATTTATTAATTCGAAAGGCATTTAAATTATTAGATTTAGAAACATATTTTACTGGGGGAGAAAAAGAAGTTCGCGCTTGGACAATAAATAAGGGATCTAGCGCTCCNAGAGCTGCTTCAGTAATACATACGGATTTTGAAAAAGGTTTTATCAAGGCTGAAATAATCAAATATGAAGATTTAAAAAGAATGGGATCTGAAAAACTTGTCAAAGAATCAGGCCTATCAAAACTTGAGGGTAAAGAATACATTGTGGAAGATGGTGATTGTATCTTCTTTCATTTCAATGTGTAGATTGGAAATATAATGTGGTTTTTTATGATACTTTGNTATGTATTAGTAACAATTTCAGGATTAGGATTAGTNCAAATTGGACTAAATCACTATTTTGATTTCTGGCAAACACATCGAATTACGTTCGANCTAATTGTTAGTATTATTTTTATTGCAGCTCAAACTCTGGTTATGTTTTTCTTTGTTGGTACGGGGGTTAACATAAGAGAATATCTTGAAGAACATCCTGAGTTAGGTCATGATTTATACAAAAAAATGTTTGCTATTAAAAGACGGTTATATCCTCCAACAATGATGGTTACCATGCTCTTTATGGTAACAGTGATTGTTGATGGAATATATTATTTTGGAAGAATCTCAGAATGGTGGTTTCACGCTTCTTATTTTTTAACTCTTTGGTATTTTTACAAAGCAACTAAAGAGCAACATGCAAGTTTTAAAGGGAGCACTGAGATTGTCTTAGAAATGACAAAAAAAGAAAGGAACGCTGTAAATACTGACCCTAGTTAGTCATCTTCCAAAATGCGATTCCACCTGCCTGTTTTCCAATTTCAGCTACCGCAACTGCTTTAAGATTTTTTAAATCAAAAATCTCTACAGCCCCTGGCTCTTTCCCCACGCCTTCAACAGAAACAAAAGCATATCTACTATCAGGAGAAATTGAAACTCCATGAGTTACTTTTCGCGTATTTTTAAACGTGGCAACTTCCTTGCCTTTTTTCAAATCCCATACGCCAGTTTTTGCTGCACTTTTGTAAGTCACAACAAGAAATCTACCATCTCTGCTAACTTCACAGTTATAAGGCCCTTTATCCGTTTTGAATGTCCTTAGGACTTTCCATTTTTTAACGTCCACCTCAACAACGTTATGCGTACCATTGTTTACAACATATAATAGATTATCATTTGGGTGCGGATAAACCCATGTTGGTTTTTCAGCAGGCATTTTATGATCCATTTTCATACCACTAGAATTCTTTGAATGATTCACATTGGAATGATTCATAGAATGCATTTTATGCGATGAATGTCTTCCTTTTTTCATAGGTGGAGCAGTAGAAAGTGTCCTTGTCAGCTCCATTGACATAGCATCAATTTCATAAAGAGTGCCAGACATCATAGCAACTGAATAATGCTTTAAACCGTTGTTCAGCATCCTTGATCCGTGAGGCATGACTCCGGTTTCTACCCTTTCAACCTCTATCATTTCTTCTGGATCAACAATGGAAACCGTACTTGCTTTGCTGTGACCGCCATGTAAGTTAAAATTAACAACATACAGCAATCCGGTTGCTTTTGAAATTTCCATTGTTGCAGGAAACATTCCTAGTTCAACACGCTCAACAAATTGATCTGTTCCAGTTTTGTATTTATAAAGATGACCATAGGGCATCCCATGCGCCATTGATAAATACCAATGCTCTCCATCTGGAGCAACAGTAATTCCATGAGGCCCTTCAATTTCTAATGGCCAAACGCCAACAGGGATTGTTTTTTCTACATATGCTTTTTTACCATCAAAACGAATAAGAGCTACCTCATCTTCTGATTCTGCACAAACATAGACATAGTAATCTTTAGCATATGCACTCATTCCAATAAGCATTGAAAATATGACAGTAAAAATTTTAATAGAATTTTTCATTAATTTGTCCCCAGTGGTTCTTCATCAACTAATTTAACAGCCCAAAGACCATTGTAATGATCAGCAAAATAAATCAATCCTTTGTAAGGAATTACTCCCCAAACATTTGTTTCATTTGCAATTTTTCCATTAGGGTCTCTTCCTTCAAAAAAAGCAATTTCGCGGCCCTGAGCATAAAGATCTCCTAATAACTCTCCGGAAATATCGAGTACTCGTATGCCGCCATAGTAATAACCAGCATATAAAATATCACCTTCAACCCAGTGGTTGTGAGACCCAACTTCAGGAACTTGATAGATCGCGGTTTCTTGGGGATTATTAACATCTGTAAAATCTATAAAATGAAAACCTCCCTGATAAATTCTTTCTGCAGAACCAGGGATACTTTTCGCCCATTCATCTCCATTGATCATGTAAAACCTATCAGAAGATTGACTTACAAACGGAAATGTTGCATGGTTATGACCATTAGGGTCTGACTTGCTTGCAAGCTTAACAGGGTTCCCAGGGCTTCCCTTGCCGGCCATAGCTAAAAATGGATTAAAACTTGACTTATCCCTTGATTGTTCACGCTGTGGTATTCCTCCAACATCTACGATGTGAACTCCATCTGCCCAATTGGATGAATATGCTATACCATTCTCAACCCATACATCATGAATACTGTGTCCTGGAGTATCCAATTCATATGAACTCACTCTAAATGGGTTTGCGGGGTCACTAATATTTATTATATCATACCTCGTACCAGCACTTAAGGCGTATACATGGTCTTGATATATAAATACATTATGAACACCACCAGTTAAATCGTCATCATACATTTTAGTTATTGTAACATTGTATGGATCTGTTACATCAAGAATAACCAATCCATTTTTACGATTAGATGCACCTTCTCTAGAAATAATTCCAACTCGCCCATCTTCGCTTATTTTTACATCATTTACAGTGCGCGCATCAACTTTTATTGTATCAATTATTGTCATCTTTGATGGGTCAGTAATATCCCAGAAATAAGCTTCGCCATCAGCACTATGTGTGCCTGTAACAGCAAAATCTTTACCCTTGTGCTTGCCTACACCAGCCCACACCCATAAATCAGATGTATGGTGATCTGTGACAGTTCCATGTCCAACTACCTCTATTCTTCTTTTTACGTTTCTTGGAACAACTTTAACTTTCGCTATAGCTGAATACCCGCTTGATTGGGCTGTAATTGTATAAACACCAGGAGTTTCCGCAACAAATTTTCCTTCATTAGTAATCGTTCCAGATGCAGGTAATCCAACAGATTCCGATGACTTGTTATTAATGAAAACGTCAGAATAAACAGCCCGTCCGGAATACGAATAAGAAATAGGTACATCCTTAACAGCTCGACCTCGAGAATCTAAGGGGCTAGCATCTAGCTTAATAACATCTCCGGTTCTGATTTCATTTTTAGGAGATGATAAAGTTAATGATTTAACAGGATTTTTCTTTGACTGAACCTTTAATTCCTCCTCAATATCTTCAGCGGAAACGGTGATGACAAACTTGCCAGGCTTCTTCACTGTTAGGTTGCCAAAGCGATCAAATTCTGCGGTTTTATTATTATTTGTTGAAAAATTAACTTCAACATCTTCCCTTAATAAGTTAGCTTTATCAAAAACCTGCGCTTCATAACTAACATTAGTTCCGGTATAAACTTTTTTATCTGGNTCNACAAAAACAATNCGATCTAGAGGTGGATCAGGAACATCTAATTCAAGTATCCCTGAAACAAAGCCACCCTTAAGTCCACGCGCAAAAGCCCTGATTGATAGCTTTCCAGATTTATAAGCCTGTACTGTTATCTCTGAAACCCCAGTGGAATCGCTCATTCTTGGTTCAACAGCAAGAGCTCTTCTNTGGCCTCTAACCATAAATTGGCTTTNTACCTGCTTTCCTTTTGAATCAACTAATCGCACAGTCATTTTTTTAGATTCTCCGACATTCAATGAGATTGATTCTGGCTCAAAAACAAATTTAAAATCTTTNTTTTGTGAGCGTGGGGGTTGTGCAAATAAAATTGNGTAAGATAAAATTGAAATTGAAATAAATTTCTTCATAGCTAAACTCCGTTAAATTGTTTTATTGACCTTCAGAACTGCTTGTTTTTTCCTCAAGCTCAACACAATAAAGGCCTGAATTCATATCCGAAAAGAATATATAATTTTTATATGGTTGTGCGCCCCATACCATTGGTGCGTTTGGAATTCTTCCATCTTCATGGTACGAAAGGTAATGGGCAATCTCCCTACCTTGTTTGTAGATATCTCCAAGTAATTCACCTGAAATATCAACTACCCTGAGACCTCCCTGGTAATTACCAGCAAGCAACATGTCACCATAAATCCAGAGGTTGTGCGAACCAGCCTCAGGCACTTCATAAATTGCATCTTCCCTTGGGTTTTCAGGATCGGAAAAGTTTAGGAAGTGGTATGCGCCACGAGGATTAGATGGTTTATTCTTTGTTGCCATAACACCCCAGGGGAAATTTTCATCACCACCAACAATATAGAATTGCCCTGTTGATTCACTTAAAAAGGGGAACGCTGCATGATTTCTTCCGGTTGGGTCCTTCATCTCTGCTAATGGAACAGGATTAGATGGGCTGCCTTGTCC
>PBPW01000073.1 GCA_002725545.1 Fidelibacterota bacterium
ATTTAAAGAATTTATTAAATAATTAAAGATGTCAAAAACAGAAGCAAGTCATGATGATCATCATGATCATCACCATAAAGAAACTTTCATAACTAAATACATTTTTAGTATTGATCATAAAATGATATCAAAACAATATCTAATTACTGGTTTAATTATGGGTATTGTTGGAATAGCAATGTCTTTACTTTTTAGACTTCAGCTTGCATGGCCTGAACAATCTTTTGGTGTTTTTGATCTTTTACTAGGTAAGTGGGCAACAGATGGTGTTATGGACCCAAATGTTTATTTAGCATTAGTAACAATTCACGGAACAATAATGGTCTTCTTTGTTCTTACAGCTGGTTTAAGTGGGACATTTAGTAATCTTCTAATTCCTTTACAATGTGGAGCTAGAGATATGGCCTCAGGGTTCTTAAATATGATTTCTTATTGGCTTTTCTTTGTATCCAGTGTATTAATGATTGCATCTCTTTTTGTTGAAGCTGGACCTGCAGCAGCAGGGTGGACAATATACCCCCCTTTAAGCGCATTACCTCAGGCACAACCAGGATCAGGNGCAGGAATGACTTTATGGCTTCTTTCAATGGCTGTCTTTATTGCATCATCTCTTCTAGCAGCATTGAATTATATTGTAACAGTAGTAAACTTAAGAACTAAAGGAATGACAATGACCAGATTACCACTNACTATTTGGGCCTTTTTGGTTACTGCTATAATTGGAGTTATTTCTTTCCCAGTTTTATTATCTGCAGCTTTACTACTAATAATGGATAGAAGCTTTGGGACCTCTTTCTTTTTATCAGACATATTTATTCAAGGAGAAGTTCTACATTATCAAGGTGGCTCACCAGTTTTATTTGAACATCTTTTTTGGTTTTTAGGACATCCTGAAGTTTACATAGTTCTTCTTCCAGCTTTAGGAATAGCATCTGAAGTAATAGCTACAAATTCGCGTAAACCAATNTTTGGATATAGGGCAATGGTTGCATCAATTCTTGCAATTGCTTTTTTATCTACAATAGTTTGGGGTCATCATATGTTTGTAACAGGAATGAATCCATTCTTAGGGTCAGTATTTACATTCACTACATTATTAATTGCTATTCCTTCAGCAGTTAAAGCTTTTAACTATATTACTACTTTATGGAAAGGAAATATTCAGTTTAACCCTGGAATGCTTTTTGCAATTGGATTGGTTTCTACATTTATATCNGGTGGATTAACAGGAATAATTCTAGGAGATAGTGCCTTAGATATAAATCTTCATGACACATACTTTGTTGTTGCACATTTTCATTTAGTTATGGGTATATCAGCTCTTTATGGTTTATTTGCTGGAGTATATCATTGGTTCCCAAAAATGTTTGGAAGGATGATGAATAAAAATCTAGGATATGTGCATTTCTGGATAACCGCTATAGGAGCGTATGGGGTCTTTTTCCCAATGCACTTTATAGGAATGGCTGGGCTCCCTAGAAGGTACTATACAAATACAAATTTTCCGTATTTTGATGACTTAGCTAATATAAATGTTGTAATTACAATGTTTGCATTAATAGCTGGTGCTGCACAATTGATATTCTTATATAATTTTATAAATAGCATATTTTATGGCAAGAAGACAGAACAAAATCCATGGAGATCAAATACTCTAGAATGGACTGCACCAATCAAGCATATGCATGGTAATTGGCCTGGTAAAATACCTCATGTTCATAGATGGGCATATGACTACTCTAAACCAGGATCTAAAGAAGACTTTATTCCTCAAAACATACCTCTTAAGAAAGGGGAAAAAGAGCTGCAACATTAACTTCATCTAATCTAATTCAGATATTACAATTAATGTATATTTGATATAATGAATGAAAANNCGGATAAAGAGCAGGAGATTGATAAGGCACTCAGGCCTTTAAGTTTTGATGATTTTATAGGTCAAGATTCTATAGTTAAAAATTTAAAAGTTTTTGTTGAAGCATGTAATCAAAGAGAAGATGCTTTAGATCACACTCTTTTTCANGGACCTCCTGGTCTTGGCAAGACGACTTTAGCTCATATTCTTGCAAATGAATTAAAGGTTGGCCTTAAAGTTACTTCTGGTCCAGTAATNGATAAACCTGGAGATCTTGCAGGACTTCTAACCAATCTTGAAGAAAGGGATATATTATTTATAGATGAGATTCACAGACTTAGTCCCATAATAGAGGAATACTTGTATTCAGCTATGGAAGATTATAAAATTGATATAATGATAGAAACAGGACCTAATGCTAGATCTGTGCAAATCAATCTTAATCCTTTTACTCTTGTTGGAGCAACCACTAGATCAGGTTTTTTAACGAATCCAATGAGGGAAAGATTTGCAATTTCTAACAGACTTGAACATTATGGCGATGACCTTTTATCCAAAATTGTTGAAAGAAGCTCATCAATCCTTAGTCTTAAAATCGATAAGAACTCATGTTTTGAAATTGCAAAAAGGAGTAGGGGTACTCCTAGAATAGCAAATTCATTATTAAGAAGGGTGAGAGATTTTGCTCAGGTTGAGGGAGAAGGTACTATAGATCTTGATATTACAAAGTCTTCATTAAAGTCTTTAAATGTTGATAAAAATGGGTTAGATGAAATGGATAATAAAATATTATCAACTATAATAGAGAAATATAATGGAGGGCCAGTAGGAGTTTCTACATTGTCAACATCTCTGTCTGAGAATGTTGAAACCATAGAAGAAGTATATGAGCCATTTTTGATTCAACAAGGTTTTATTATAAGGACTCCAAGAGGAAGAGAAGTTACNGAAAAAGGGTATAAACATCTTGGTAAAAATAAAAATAATCAGAGCGGTTTATTTAATTAATCCTTCTATATTTGATCATAATATAATGATATGGATAAGAGTAGAGAAAGGAGAGAGTCTTTAGTTTATCATGCTAAACCAAAACCAGGAAAGACAGAAGTTATTCCTACAAAAAAATATAATTCTCAAAGAGATCTTGCAATTGCATACTCTCCAGGTGTAGCTATTCCATGTCAAGAAATTGAAGATAATAAGGACAATACCTATAAGTATACAAATAAAGGAAATTTAGTTGCTGTTATATCAAATGGAACAGCTGTTTTAGGTTTAGGAGATATTGGCCCAGAAGCTTCAAAGCCTGTAATGGAAGGAAAAGCATTACTATTTAAAATTTTTGCTGATATAGATGTCTTTGATATAGAAATAAATGAAAAAGATCCAAAGAAATTTGTAGAGATAGTTCAATCACTATCTCCAACATTTGGAGGGATTAATCTAGAAGATATAAAAGCTCCAGAAGCATTTAATATTGAAAAGGATCTGATAAAAGGNNTAGATATTCCTGTTATGCATGATGATCAACATGGTACAGCAATGATNTCCTGTGCGGCATTATTAAATGCTCTTGATTTGGTTAATAAGAAAATAAAAAGTGTTAAGCTAGTGATGTCCGGAGCAGGTTCATCAGCAATTGCTTGTGCAAAACTTTATATCTCATTTGGCNTTAAGAAAGAAAATATAGTAATGCTGGATAGTAAGGGAGTTTTAAATGAAAAAAGGACTGACTTAAATGATGAGAAAGAATTTTTTGTTACAAAAAGAAATCTTGAAACTCTAGATGAAGCTATGATTGATGCCGATGTTTTTGTTGGACTATCAACAGGGGATATTGTAACACCAAAAATGCTTAAGACAATGTCTAAAGATCCAATTGTTTTCGCAATGTCTAATCCCAATCCAGAAATAAATTATGATCTAGCTATGTCTACAAGAAAAGATTTAGTGATGGCTACAGGAAGATCTGATTTCCCNAATCAAGTTAATAATGTTCTTGGGTTTCCTTTTATTTTCAGAGGGGCTTTAGATGTAAGAGCTACCAAAATAAATGAAGAAATGAAAAAAGCAGCTGTAATAGCTCTTGCTAATCTTGCAAAGAAGCCAGTCCCAGAACAAGTTAATGTTGCTTATGGAGAGACTAAAAGGCTAGTCTTTGGTAAAGATTATATAATACCAAAACCATTTGACCCAAGACTTATTACTGAAGTTCCGCCTGCTGTTGCAAAGGCAGCTATTGATTCTGGTGTTGCTCGTGAACCTATAGAAGATTGGGACAGGTATATAGAAATATTGGATTCAAGAATTGGAAAGGACACTAAATTGATGAGACTAATCCATAGAAGAGCTAAATCTAGACTTAAAACTTTAATTTTTGGAGAATCAGATCAATTAGATGTTCTTAAAGCTGCTCAAATATGTAAAGAAGATGGGATTGTAGAACCAATATTAATGGGAAGAAAAAGAGTAATTAAAAAATTAATGAAATCTATAGATTTTAATGAAAAAGTACAAATTATAGATCCTAAGGATAAGGAACAGGAAAAAAGAATATCCAAATATTCTAAAGTTTTATTTGAAAATTTAAAAAGAAAAGGNAAAACACAAAAAGATGTCAAACAAATGCTTAGAGATAGAATCTATTTTGGGTCTATGATGGTTCTATCTGGTGATGCTGACTGTATGCTAGCAGGTTATTCGAGAAGTTATCCTTCAGCTTTTATTCCAATTCTTAGCACAATAGGAAAGTCTAAGGGGATTAAAAGAGTTTCTGCAACAAACCTAATGTTGACAAAACAAGGCCCTTTATTTCTATCCGATACATCTTTGAACATTAATCCTAATGCAGAACAATTGGCAAAGATTGCAATTAATACTGCTAAAACAGTTAAAATGTTTGGAATCGAACCTGTTATTGGTATTTTGTCATTTTCTAATTTTGGTTCATCTGATTCTGAAGAGGCTGAAAAAATTTCTTCTGCAATAAANATTTTACATAAAAAAAATCCAGAAATTATTGTTGATGGACCTATTCAATCTGATTTTGCATTAAATAAAGAAATGTTAAAAGACAGATTCCCGTTTTCTAATTTGAATGGAAGAAAGGTAAATACATTAATTTTTCCAAATCTTGATTCTGCAAATATTTCATATAAAATAATTAAAGAGCTTGATGACGCAATATCTATTGGCCCAATTTTAATTGGACTAAATAGGCCAGTACATATTTTGCAATTAGGGGCATCGGTTGAAGAGATTGTTAACATGGCAGCAATTTCAGCAATTGATTCACAAAGAAGAAAAGTAAGAAAAAAATGATAACCTATATCAAAGGTAGACTTATAGAAAAAACACCAACTAAGATAATTGTTGAAGCAAATGGGATTGGTTATGACATTAATATATCCTTAAATACTTTTGAGAAAATAGGAGATGATGAGAGTATAACTATTTATACTCATCTNCAAAGAAAAGAAGATGCCGATATTTTATTTGGGTTTAAAACAAAAAGTGAAAGAAAACTTTTCCAACAATTAATTTCAGTTTCAGGTATAGGGCCTAGTACTGCTAGAACTATTCTCTCATNTATTTCTCCAGTTGAAATTCAAGAAGCATTAATGTCAGAAGATTTAAATACAATTAAATCAATAAAAGGTATTGGTCTTAAGACTGCCCAAAGATTAATAATAGAATTGAAAGATAAAGTAGATATATTTGAAAAAAATGATTTAAATTCGGCCCAAGAAAAATTTAATGTTAAGTCAGAAGCTTTAAAAGCTCTAGAAGTATTAGGGTTTAGTAAGAGCAAATCTGAAAAAGTAGTAAATGAGATTTATTTTAATGATCAAAATATTGAANTACAAAAACTTATAAAAAAATCTTTAAATAAACTTTAATATGAATATTCCAGAAGAATTAAAATACACGGAAGAACATGAATGGATAAAAATTGATGGNAATACTGCNACAATCGGTATTACAGATTTTGCTCAAGGAGAACTTGGGGATATAGTATATATTGATATAGACTCTATTGGAAATGAACTTGATGGTAATGAAATTTTTGGAACAGTAGAAGCTGTTAAAACAGTTTCAGATTTATTTATGCCTATAAAAGGGAAGGTTTTGGAGGTAAATTCAAACATAGAATCTACACCAGAGATTGTTAATGAAGATCCCTATGGCAATGGTTGGATAATTAAAATAGAAATATCTGAAGATCAAGATATTTCAAATCTTTTATCTGCTCAAGAGTANAAAAAAATGATAGATAATTAAAAAAATATATATAGAATTAATTATAAGTATGAATTAATTATATTTTTTTATAGATTAGCACTTTAATAACATAGNAATGCAACTGAAGAAGAACCCAAAAGCTGATTTAAATAAAAACAGAAACCTCTATTTTGTTATAGGTCTTGCATCTGTTTTATTCATTACTTGGCAAGCTATTGAGTCAAAAACATATGAGACAAAGTATGATTATGAGGCTTTAAATGTTAATGACGACGATGACGAAGAAATTCCAATTACTGAGCAGATAAAGCAACCTCCGCCACCTCCGCCACCTCCGCCAGCACCTGAAATTATTGAAGTTGTTGAGGATGAGGAAGAGGTAGAAGAAACTATTATTGAATCAACAGAATCTGATGAAGAGATGGTTATCGAAGATATTGAAGTTGAAGATGACTTTGATGATATTGAGGTTCCATTTGCAGTTATTGAAGATGTGCCAATTTATCCTGGATGTGAAAGGGTTGCAAAATCTCAAAGAAGAACTTGCTTCCAAGATAAAATTAATCAACATATAAAAAGAAACTTTAGATACCCTGAAATTGCTCAAGAAATGGGAATTCAGGGAAGAGTTTATGTAAACTTTATTATTGGAAAGGATGGTGTAATTACAAATGTTAGAATGAGAGGACCAGATAAGAATCTAGAAAATGAAGCTGGAAGAATTATAGGTAGATTACCTAAAATGACACCGGGAAAACAAAGAGGTAGACCAGTAAGAGTTCCATTTAGTATTCCAATTACATTTAGACTGCAGTAGATATATTTGCCCCAAAATAATTCTTATGTTACAAATTTCTAATAAAGAATGTATTTATGATTAATACCATTCTTGAATTAACTAAATATAGACTTTCCTTAAGTGTACTATTTTCATCCATTGCGGGTTATTTAATCGCAATTGATTATTTTTCACTTGAGATTTTTTCTCTTCTTCTAATTGGAGGNTTTTTTCTTGTAGGAGCATCAAATGGATTTAATCAAATAATTGAAAAAGAAAGAGATGCTATAATGGATAGAACTAAAANTCGTCCATTACCACTTGGTAAGATAAATCCACTATCAGCTTTTNTTGTTTGCCTAGCTATGATTTTAGTCGGAATAGTTCTGTTATATATGATTAATTTTAGAACTGCCTTTTTTGGCTTAATATCAGCACTTGTATATATTTTTGTTTATACTCCTTTGAAAACCAGAACACCTTTATGTGTATTTTTTGGAGCGATTCCAGGAGCGATTCCTTTTATGCTTGGATGGGTAGCAGCAACAAATAAATTTGGNATTGAACCAGGAGTTCTTTTTATGATTCAATTTTTTTGGCAATTTCCACATTTTTGGTCAATAGGATGGTTATCAGATGATGATTATAAAAAGGCGGGATTTAGGATGCTTCCAACAGGGAAAAAAGATAAGTCAACAGCATTTCAAATAGTCTTTTATACTATATGGACCATATTAGTTTCTTTAATTCCTATGTCAGGGTTTTCAGGATCATTCACTATAACGTATATATCCGGGATATTAATTTTCTTAGCAGGATTATTTATGTTATCTAGGTCTATAAACTTAATGCTATATATGAACAACCTACATGCTGCAAGGCTAAAGTATGCAAGTATCTTTTATTTAACTTTTATTCAAATTATATTTGTGCTCGATAAATTTATAATGTAATGTCTGATAGGGTTGAAATAGATTTAAAAAACAGGAAAGCAAAAAAAATGATGCTTTGGTTTGGTATGATTAGTATAACTATGACCTTTGCTGGATTAACAAGTGCATTTATAGTTAGTAGCAGTAGACCTGATTGGTTAGATTCTTTTTCTTTACCATCTTGGTTTTTAATCAGTACTCTTTCAATATTACTTAGCAGTGTTTTTTTTCAGTTAGCAAAATTTAACTTGGATAAATATGCTGGAGATGCTCTAAAAGAAAGCTCTAAGATTTACAAGCATAAAAAGAATGTAAATATATATTTGTGTTTTACAGCAATTCTGGCAATTCTCTTTGTTATTTCTCAATTTCTTGGATTTGAAGATATAATTTCACTTGGATTTTATTTTACAGGGCCAGGAAGTTCAGTCACTACTTCTTATATCTATATTTTAGTTTTGCTTCATTTACTCCATTTATTTGCAGGAATAATTGTTTTATCTATAGTAATAATAAGATTTAATAATAAAAAATATGACAAAATTAAATTAGGGTTTGAACTAGCATTAATTTTCTGGCACTTTCTAGGTGCGTTATGGATATATTTATTCCTTTTTATTAAATACTTCAGTTAAAATATTATAAATTTGTATCGAAAAATTTTGCCCTAGATGCAAGCATCATCAGCTATATCAAACACAAATACATCAGGATCATGGGGAGGAGGATCAAAACCTTTAGTTGCAGGTTATGGAAAGTTAATGATGTGGTGGTTTATTGTTTCTGATGCTTTAACTTTCTCTGGATTTCTTGTTGCTTATGGTTTTTCAAGATTTAAAAATATTGACTCTTGGCCTATAGCTGATGAAGTATTTACTCACTTTCCATTTCTGCATGGAGTAGATGCACCAATGTATTATGTTGCACTGATGACATTTATTCTAATTTTTTCTTCTGTTACAATGGTTCTAGCTGTTGATGCGGGTCATCATAACAATAAGAATAGGGTAGCTTTTTATATGTTACTTACAATAATTGGTGGAGCAGTTTTTGTTGGATCTCAAGCTTGGGAATGGAAAAACTTTATTAAAGGAGAATATGGAGCAGTTGAGCTTCAAACAGGAAAGATTTTACAATTCTATGATCTTGAACATAACAAAAGACTACCTATAGATGAATTTGCAGTATCTCTAACTGGAGATAGAGTTACGCATGATGATAATGTTGGATTATGGTATGTTGAGGAATCAAAATTACCTGAGATAACTTTAGAAGAGGTTCTAGCAGGTTTTAATCAAAACACAAATATTACTGTTAGGCTTGAAGCAATTGACGATAAGGGGAAGAAAATTATCTTAAGTAGAGAGGAGGCAGAAGTAGCTATAGGTTCAGCAACAAGAGTAGTTAAAGGAGCAAACTTATATAGAAATGAATATGGTAATCCATTATTTGCAGATTTCTTTTTCTTTATAACAGGATTCCATGGATTTCACGTATTCTCAGGAGTAATTATAAACATTATAATTTTTATAAATGTATTACTAGGTACCTATGAAAGAAGAGGTCATTATGATATGGTTGAGAAAGTCGGTCTATATTGGCACTTTGTTGATTTAGTATGGGTATTTGTATTTACATTCTTTTATTTAGTATAATATGGCAGAACATTTACATAAACTAGAAATTTTTAGAGGACTAATTAAGTTCAA
>PBPW01000002.1 GCA_002725545.1 Fidelibacterota bacterium
GTTAACAGATAAATTGAATAAAGTGGAAGGGTTATTTGGTAATGATTTTCCATTATTGAAAACATTCATTTGCATTGTACCGTTTATAGCAATAGCGGTTTTAGTGTTCATTTGAAAATATGATTCATATTCAAATCCGCTATGAGTTGTTGAGTCTGCAGAATAATAACTATACTCCCCTTCTTGATCTAGATTGATGTTTTTTAATTGTTCATTCAAAAATAAAATTCTATAGCTATTAATCTTGGCGTATCCATTGCTAAAAGAGAAATTCATTCCTAATTCTAAGTCAGAAATGACCTCATTTGCAGCCATGACCGGTTTACTAAACATATCATCGGCTGTGATTATTTGGTTGTCTGCGGGTTCTTTTTGAGCTTTGCCAATATTAACAAACCAGCTTAATGAATCTCCCAAATCCCAAAGTATTCCTACGCGTGGATTTAAAAAATTCCAATCTGCTGATAAATTATGTCCTGCGGCATGACCAATTATTTCTTGGTTTAAATCCCAATGAATATTCTGATTTTGAATATCAATTGAAACAGCAAGGGGCTGATTGACTGGAGACCAAAGTATTCTAGCAAACCCTGTAAAAATATTTTTCTTTCCAAGGTATTGATAATACCTGTACCAATTATTAGAATATTGAGCATTTAACTGAGGGTTTGAGAATTGGGTAACTTCTCCATAATGGTCGCCGCTGTAAATCCTAAATTCTCCCCCTAAATCAAAACGTACATCGTTATTGTTATAGGTCAACATAGGCACAATTCCATAATAATGATTATCAATCCATTTACGTCTTAAAAGATCTGTTTTCATTGAGAGCTCAGCTTGATCATCGTATGCATCATTAAAATCTAAATTATAAGAATAATAGTCTTGATCTAGCTTAAAGACCTCATAGTAACCTTTTCCTATTACTAAATAGCTAACATTTCTAAATGAAAGATTTTTATTTAACTTTGCAGTAGAATTCAATGAATATATTTGCTGTAAAAAGTCATCCGTATAGGCTTTATTCCCCGCTCTTCTTTTTTCAAGGTCATCAATATCAGCTTTTGCAATTCCATCCCATGTCAGCTTCGTATTTTCATATCCGATGATTGCCCTAAATTGGTTTTTAATCATCTTTCCTTGGTGCTCCAATCCAAAAAATAGACCTCTCTGCGATGATCCATGCTCCTTTCTGTAGCCATCTGAGTCAATCGTAGACATTCTAAGCACTAGGCTAGTTTTTTCACCAAAATCTTTTCCAGAAAGATATTTGAATCGGTATTTCTTTGTATTCCAATTACCTAAGCCATGTGAAAAATTGATCTCTCTAGAGTTGCTACTGATTTGAGTTCTAACATTTATAGAACCACCAAAGGAGGAAGACCCGTAGAGGCTTGTACCAATTCCGCGCTGTATTTGTATGTCTTTAGTATCCGCTAATAAATCTCCATGATCAACCCAATAGACCTGATGACTCTCGTTGTCATTCATTGGAACCCCATCAAAAAGGACGGCAATCCTGCTTTGATCAAATCCTCTGATCGAGGCATACGAATAACCTGTTCCGTTTCCACTTTCACTGTACGCCCATACACCGGGTTCTGTTGATAAAACCATTGGAATATCTTGTACGGTATATTTAAGCTTAATTTCTTCAGCCGTTAAACTTGAGAATGATACTGGAGTCAATCCCGATATAGCTCTGTAAGCGCTGACATCTATTGAATTTCCGATTAATGAAGTTGGTTGCATCAAGATCAACATATTCGCTTTAATCTGCATTTTTATCGGTTTATAGCCTATATGTGCAAATGAAACACTGTCTCCATAATCAGCAACAAATTCAAACTTTCCATTTAGATTTGTAGATGTGCCGCTATTATTAAATATTACATTTACATTTGATAGAGGTGCTTGGGTTTGATCATTTAATACAGTCCCAACTACAGAAATGCTTTGCGCTGTTAAATGAGAAAGGTTAATTATTGAGAAGATGAGAGATAAAGTAAAAAATTTCATTATTTGATTCCTACGCTGGTATTATCCAGATCAGGTACTCGGGTTTAATCTCAGCCGCTATCACCTGTTTAAATAACAGCACCCCATACACTTAAAATTAAAAAGATATTCAAATATTGTACAAAAAAAATAAAAACTAATTTCTATCCTTGTTTAATCGATATCTGTATCATATTTTTTTTAACATTTAATAGGGTAAATATGTCAAATAATCAAAATTCTGAAATCACGATTAAAGCTCTTTTTCTGGGAGTAATTCTTTCCATGGTTTTAGCTGGAGCAAATGCCTACCTGGGGCTTTTTGCTGGCATGACCGTATCGGCATCTATACCGGCAGCGGTCATTTCTATGGGGGTTTTATCTTTATTTAAAAATTCAAATATTCGTGAAAATAATATTGTTCAAACGGCGGCATCGGCTGGNGAGTCTTTGGCTGCTGGGGNGATTTTTACTATTCCTGCTCTAGTGCTATTAGGCTACTGGGATACATTTGATTATTTTGAGGTAGCTAAAATTGCGGCAATCGGTGGTGTGATTGGAGTGTTATTTACAGTTCCACTGAGACGTGCACTAATTATCAATGCCAAACTAAAATACCCTGAAGGTGTAGCCACGGCTGAGGTCCTTCAAGCTGGTGATGAAGCCAAAAAAGGTAAAAAAGACGATGGGTCGGGCGGTCTTAAAACAATAGGGCTAAGTAGCTTGTTTGGCGGTACGATGAAGCTATTCCAAGGAGGATTTGGCGCATGGAAATCAGAAATTGCAGGAGCAACTGCAATTAGCGCAGGTAAGGGTTCTATTTTTGGAATTGGAACAGATATATCCCCTGCTCTGATTTCTGTAGGTTACATTGTTGGTAGAAATATTGGGATTTTAGTTGTTGGGGGTGGTTTAATATCCTGGTTAGTGGCCATACCCATCTACTCTGCAATTAATGGATTTGAAGGAGATGCGCTTGATTCAGCTTGGGATATTTGGAATTCAAAAATACGATACCTTGGCGTAGGGGCAATGGTTGTTGGAGGTGTATGGTCTTTAATTAAATTATTTAAACCATTGATTGATGGTGTCAGAGCAAGCCTCAATGCCTTAAAAGATAATTCATCAGATAAAGAAGTTCCGCTTGAAGAAAAAGACATGCCAATCAACTATGTAGGAATAGCTCTTTTAGCATTTTTAGTACCAGTTTTTTTACTTTATGTTGATATAGTTAATTCATTGGCTGTTGCTGCTCTTTTGACTATTGTAATGATGGTTTTTGGATTTCTTTTTTCTGCGGTAGCCGCTTACATGGCTGGCGTGGTTGGCTCTTCAAATAATCCTATTTCTGGTGTTACAATCGCAACAATCTTATTTACCTCTATTCTTTTACTCGCGCTATTAGGTACAGGATCTGGAGTGGGTGCTGCAAGCGCGATTATGGTTGGCGCGGTTGTGTGTTGTGCTGCAGCTATTGGAGGAGATAACCTTCAAGATTTAAAAGCGGGGCAATTAGTTGGAGCGACTCCGTGGAAGCAGCAAGTAATGCAAATTATTGGCACTGTGTCTTCAGCTATAGTGCTAGGCCTAGTTCTAGACATACTGCATACTGCATATACAATTGGCTCTCCCACACTCTCAGCGCCCCAAGCAACACTTATGAAATCTGTTGCTGATGGTGTTTTTAATGGGAATCTACCATGGACGTTTGTTTACATTGGGGGATTAATTGCTGTATTATTGATATTGATTGACCTAAGACAAGAAAAGATTGGTTCTGATTTTCGTGTTCCAGTTTTAGCCGTAGCAGTGGGTATCTATCTTCCAATTACATTAACAGTGCCAATTTTTATTGGAGGAATGATCAATCATTTTGGTAAAGCAGCAGGAGGATCAGATGCATCTGAGAAAAAAGGATTATTAATGTCCTCTGGATTTATTACAGGAGAAGCCCTTATGGGTATTCTCGTAGCTGTGCCAATTTTTATTTCAGGGCAAAAAGATTGGTGGCCGCAGTTATCAGGAATGAATCTTTTGGGTCCAGTTTTATTCTTGGCAATGATTTTCTGGCTTTATAAAGCAGTATCGAAAAAATAAAATATAAAAATAAGGCTATCGTTTCATCTTTTTCTTAGCCTTGGCTAAAATTTTTCTTGTCATTTTTTTAATTGAGGGAAAAACGCTTCCAAGTAACATTAAGCCTGGAATTCCAAAAACCCAACCTTGAAAAATTGGTATCAATCCTCCAATTAGACCGATAATGATCAGTATGGCTCCTATGATAACTCTAATTGTTTTTGTAACAGGACTCAATTCTTTATTACCGCCAACTTTTTCATTATATTGATCTTATGTTTCTTGCTTATAATTAATACCAAATAAATACCACTTCCTACGTCTCTACCATTCATATCTACCCCATTCCATGAAGCTTGATATCCATTAATCTCATTTGAATCGATCGTCTTGACTATTGTCCCATTTAAGGTCATAATTTGAATAGAGCTTTGCTCAGGAACTCCATTAATTATTAATGGATATATTGATGGTATCCTGAATGGACTTGGGAAAATATCAATTTGATCAACTTTATCAATTTCTAAAGCAAATGGTATTTTAAATTTACTCACACCTAACTTTGTAGCAATATAAGCTAATCCTAAATTTTCATCGAACTTTATATCATTAATTTCATTTGAAATTAAACTACTATTTGAACTATTTATCCCTTCAATATTTGGCCAATAATCACGATTAGTATCTAGAACAAAAATTCCATCTTTCTTTGATGTGATCCATATATTCCCACGAGGATCAAATCTGATAATTGAATTTTCATCAAATGGAATATTTGAAAAATATGGTGAAATATTTCCACCAGATGTAATTGGACCGGTCCTTGCAATTGGGTCAGAATCTGTAGCCCTTAATTCTTTGAAGATTAAACCTGTATCTGTCAAAATCCATAGCGTATTATTTTTTGATACACCCAAACTAAAAGGTCTTTGATTTGTTCCCTCAAATATTGACTCACTAACCCACTTCTCACTTTCTGGATCTAGAATATTTCCTGAATATTTATACATGAGCAACCCATTCAAAGAACACAACCACAACCTGTTATAATTATCTAAAACTAATGGGCTACCACTTCTTATCGTATTATTTTGCGCTGAGTTAACAGGAAAATGTCTAGATTGATTATTGGCAAAAACACTTAGTGGATAATTATAATCTCCAGAAGAAGAGGCCCAAAGATTATCTTGGCTATCAATAACCATGTCTTCAACAATATATTCAGCTGAATTACTATTTTGATTTTCATGAATGAAATATTTTTTTACTATATCCAATTCATTTCCTGCAATATCGAATGATAAAATTCCAGCAGAAGACGACCTAACTGTACTTAAGTATAGTATATTATTATTGAATATTGATTTAGAAATTTTTTCACCAAAGTCATAGTCTAATCTAGAAATATTAAAATCATCAGATATATCTGCGGGAATCGTTTGAGTAGAAAAATTGCTCCAACCAGCTAAAGAAATACCTTTACTACTTGCCAGAATTAATTGGCCCTTGTTAGATATCTCAAGAATATCTGAATTATTGATTAAAGGCTGATTAAATAGCAAATTTTCGTACGAACCGTTAGCATACTTTGCCAATCCATAATCTGTACCTAGCCATAATAATTCATTATCACTTTTAATATCATTAAAAACTAGACTGGTGTCTGTAAATAAGTAAGTTAATTTATTTATATTTATTTGGAAGATTGATGTATCAGATATTGCAAATACATTATTATTTGATGCAGATAAACGCTTGATTGAACTTAATAATATATTATTTTCAAAAAAAACTGAGGTTGAATTATCAGAATGTAATTGATGTATGGCGTTTTTTGTTAAAACAAAAAGGCTATTTTCGTTAGATGAAATGTCAACGACATCATCGTCTATATCAAAAAGCGGATTTCCCCAATATGTGATGTACTCCTTGAATGGATTTCCTGATAGGATTTTATTTGATGAAAGAATGTAAATACTATCATTGAATGCTATTATTTTTGATATATCATCTATATCGCCCCTACTATAAAAATCCCTATAATAAATCTTATCATCAATATAAATAAATTCAACCAATCCCCACTGCCCATCTAATTTTACAGATGCATAAATCAAATTATTAAAATTTATAAAACCCGTTAGTTTTTCTATTCCTATTTCAAATTCTGCCTTAGGTTTTTTATCTACCTTATTCCATACCATTATTCCTTTATTTGACCCTATCCAATAATTGCCTTTTGTATCAATATGAATTTCACTTAAATCATTAAGAGTAAGTCCCTGATCAACTGAGATAACATTGTTGGATTTTTCTTTGTAATCATATTCAATAAAGCCAGAATTAGAAACATATATTAAAAAATCTTTTGATAGTTCAATATCCTGAATATTTAAATAAGAAGAAAGTGACTGAAATTCACCAATCCTAACTTGGGATGA
The DNA here is from genome assembly GCA_002725545.1 of Fidelibacterota bacterium. The sequence goes on from PBPW01000002.1 coordinate 6,516, forward strand.
CACTAAATTAAATAATAAAATGAAATATAAATTTCTTATCAAAACTTAAATGGGGCAGGTATAAAGCATAATATAAATATCAAAAAGCATAGATAGCCTATTATTTTATTATCATTTGATAAAGGGATATCAAAATCATCAATGGGTGGATGACTTGAAGATCTCATAAGAAAAATGATTAGCAGGCCCCAAACCAACCAATTTAAAGATAAGAAGCTAAGAGGAATAAGAGCGACTAATGCTATTTTTGCTATAAGACTCTGCCTATGGCCAAACATTGCGTATGTGATATGCCCTCCATCTAGCTGACCGATCGGAAGCAGGTTTAACATTGTTACTAATAAACCAATCCACCCAGCAAACGCAATAGGGTGCAATAAAACATCTTGATTCTGAGCTAAGTCAGGATGCGTAATCCAGATCAGTATTTTCATTAATAAAGAATCACCCAATATTAGAGCCCTTGAGCTAATAGTTTTTTCAAAAACACTTGAAAGCTTTAAGCCAATCAATAAAGCTGGAACAGCAACAACAAAGCCTGCTATTGGTCCCGCTGCACCAATTTGAAGCAATGCAGCTCGATTTTTAATGACAGATTTAATTTTTATAAATGCTCCAAAAGTACCTATCAAAAAAATAAATGGTGGCGCTGGTATAAAATAAGGTAAAGATGCATCTACATTATGTTTTTGTGCATAATAGTAATGCCCAAACTCATGAGTACCTAGAATAAGCATTAAGGTTAAAGAAAAAGGAATTCCTTTAAAAATAGATGAAGGTTCTAAAAAAATATTGGCACCCTGCATCAATGCTCCTGCAAGAAGGGTAGTCAGAAATGTTGAAGCTAAAAGAATCCAGTGAATCCTAGAGATTTTTGGGATATTAATTACAATATCATCACTATTTGAGGATAGCCTTAAATATGTTTTTGAGCTCTGATGTTTAATAGAATAATCATAATTTTCTTTACTTAAAATTTTTTTTATTTTTTCTTCAGAAGATTGCTCGCAAATCCTTCCAACAATTAAACATTCATTTTTATCGTATCCAATCTGATTTGGTATAAAATGCCGATCTAGTCTTTTTATCAGTTTTTGATAATCGCTTTTTTTCATTCAGTCAACAAAAAAACAGTAATCTTATTTTTTAATTCTATTGTATTTATCTTGCTTGTGCTGGAGAATTTTTTGCATGCCTTCTTGCTCCATATCTAACGTTAATTTATTTATCCAAAATTTTGTTTGATCAATATATAAATCAACTACCTTTTTTGGTATTTGTTCAGCCTCCATGTGGACAATAATTATTGCAGAAACTACAGGCACATATACCATCAATCTATCACTGTAAAATCGATCTAACTGCCTAATAGTTTCACGATTTGTAAGATAATCCAACCTGTCACTGTAAAGACTATCCGCAAATTCCTGCTTTTCAGTCCACGCTTTTAGGTAATAGTATAGCCTGCCATCTAATAAACCGCTTATATAGGCTGACTTTATCTGGAAGGTGGTTTTTTCTCCTCCAGTTACAGTTTTCTCAATATTATTCCAATCTGAGCCATCCCATAAAAGTTTATTTTGTTTTTCAATGATTTGGGAGAATAAAGTTGAATAAAGGAGTATAGTTAATATTGCTTTCATCGGTGGATTAATTTGAATTTTTTATTAAAGTACTTATATAAGTTATAAACAAAAATAAAATGTAACAACGTTACCAATTCTGCAGTAATAATATACCATGGCCAAGGACCCATGAAATCTAAAAGAGAGCTTACTGGTGGTTTTCCCATAACCCAGAAATAATTTGCATCAAGAATTATATTAAAAATAAATGCAATAATTAAAAATATATTAAGAGCTATAAAGGAATGCTTCATTCCATTCAAAGTTGGTTTCATACCATAAACAAAAACAGCGTAAACAACGGTAATAACTAAAAGGTGGTGACCTGCAAAATATCTAAAATAGTGAAAATGAGGAAAGTCATGATTGATATCCGGAGTAAAAATAGCCTGAAACATTGCAGATAGCCCCCAATAAAACAAAATCTGAAAAATAAATATATTTCTAAATATTATAGCAACAGGTAGCAATAGATTCGCAAATCTACATAAATGCAAAGGCAAGTGCAGTTTGCTATCGAACGAGCCAGCTATTAGCTCAAGAATCACCCAGATAGGATAATTTATGAATACTATTGAAACCAATAATGTTCCAAGTATTTTTTGGTGCTTATTTGAAAGATGATTTATTGCAAACCAGGGCAAGAAAAACAAAAGAAAGAAAAATAAAACAATTGAAACCCAGTGAGATAAGCCAAATAATTGGAAAGGTTCAAAATTATTTAGGTAATCACTAACAATTGATTGCATTCAATTTTACTTTTTTTTCTTTCCCTTGCTTGATTTACTACTTTCCTCGATTTTTTTAAGATGCACTACAGCTCCACCAATCATTATCATTCCTAAATAAAAATATTCATCAAAAGGTTCACCATAAAAAAAACTATAGATAAATGTACAGATACCAGCTAAAATTAATAAAACGCTAAACCCTAATCTTAATTTATTTTTTAATTGGTTGTTCATTTATTTCTTTGCAGCGGGTTTCTTTGTAGTAGTTTTCTTTGTTGCTGTTTTCTTTGTTGCTGTTTTCTTTGTAGTAGTTTTCTTTGCAGCAGTTTTCTTTGCAGCGGGTTTCTTTGCAGCAGNTTTCTTTGCNGTAGAGCTGGAAGNAGTAGAGCTTGTAGATTTACGNTTAGCTAGCGCTNCTTTCTTTAATTCTCTTAATCTTTCTTTATTTTTTCTATGCTTCTTGGAAACCAACTTATGTTTTTTATTCATTCCAATCCTTCTAATTAGTTAATCTTTGCGGGAACGCCTGGGAATTGAACCCAGCTCTTGTTTTATCAACAAGACAACGGTGTTGAAGACCGCGAGGGGCACCAGCCACCNAATCATTCCCATAATTCAGCAATAATATTATTTTGGGCTATTTATCACACGGAAATCTAATCCAAATTTGGATTTGAGACTCCTACCAATTTTTTCAGCATCAGTTTTTGATTGATAGCGTTCTATTCTAACAGCATGCAATCTTTTTCCATTGGAGTTAATTTTATGAACCTCTGTTTTATATCCACTATTTTGGAGCTGTTTTTTTAGTCGATTCGCATTAGTGTATTTACCAAATGCCCCAACTTGAATAACCCAGGGTTTAGAAACTTGTTTTTTAGTTTTTGACTTTGCTCTTCTAGCTTTAACAATATTTATTCTTTCACTTATCGTATTGCGATCCAGGCGTACCAGCTTAGGATCAGGCTTATTGTTTTCCGAATAATCCAATCCATATTTATTGTAGTTAAGACTAGGGTATAGACTGTTAATTAAACGCAATGAAACCTTCGCTGAATCCTCTTCGCCTGTTGCAATGTATGAGTTAATCATTAAATCCATTGCTCTTTGGTGATTGTCTCCTTTTGGAAAATCAAAAATTGTTCGTTTTAAATGAATACTGGCTTGAGAATACAAACCCCTAGCAAATAAATACTCCCCTATTTTCATTGATGACATTGATGCATAATCTGAATTTGGATAGTTATCGATTAAATTCTGATACTGAGATAAGGATGAATCTCCATCCTTGTTTATAAGAGCCTGAATATAATATACGCCTGGATCATTAGGATATCTAGAGAGGAGATCTGGAAGATTTTCCATAACCTCTTCATACCTCCCTTTTTGAATTAATGTTAAATATAAATTAATATTTTGAGCGCAAATTATTGAAATGTTTACAAAAAAGAATACAATTAATCTCTTCATTGCTTCTTACTATCTTTTAATAAATCAAAGATTTTATCAATATTTTTTGATAGACTTTGATTGCCAGAATCCTTTAATGAAAGTTTCAATTTCATTAAGTGGATAAATATAGAATTATCGTTATCAATTAGCGCATCATCGATTAAAGACATGGAGCTATTATGCTCACCTTTTTGCTGAAGTACATTAGCTAAATTAACTAAAGCAATAAGGTTTAAAGGATTTTTATCTAAGATACGATTATAGAATTTTTCAACTTCATCAAATTGACCTATATCAAAATATGCAGATTCAATTTTGGATAAAACATCTTCTGTGCTATCAGGGCTTAAATCAACAAATTTTTCCCAATTCTTTATCGCTTCTTTAAAATTATTAATCTCAGCATATAAATCACCTAACTTTAAATATGGTAAGCTAAATTCAGGTGAAGTTTTAATAGCTTTCTTTAATAGCGATACAGCTTCTTCGGTTTGATTATTTTTTAACTTGTCCATTGATTGAAAAACTAAAAATCTTGATAATTGATCAGGGTCTTTTGATGCTTTTATCCTCTGAACCATTTTCGATAATTGCGCAGCTTCTTTCCATTTATTTTGAGCTTCATAGATTTCTAATAAAAATTCATTTGCCCATAAATTCTTCTTATTGGATTTAATTATTATTTCTGCCTCCTCCTTAGCTCTATTTAAGTTATCTAACTTATAGTAATCCAAAGCCAAAGATTTGTGTATTTGCCTTAGAGCTTCTTTCGGAAGATTTGGCCTCATCGTTAAAGATCGGTGAATTTTGACAGCAGCTTCAATATTTCCTTCTTCTCTAAGAATATTACCAATTTGCAGATAAGCATCAATATGATTCGTGTCTTGCTTTACCACGTCTTTTAAATGTTTAAGAGCTATGTTTTTATCGCCTTGGATTATCGCATTTAGAGCTTTTGTATAGATTGACTCTGTAGGTAGCTTCTTCTTTGGTCTAAAATAATAAAAAGCAATTACTAGCATAATACTGCATATAACTGCTATTAAAAATAAGTAAAGATTCAATACTATTCATCTCCGCTAGTAGAATCATAAATATCTTCATCAATTGATGCGTTTCGCAATTCATTTAACTCATCAGATAAGTGACGATTTTTATTATTTAATGATCTTATTTCAGATTTACCTGCAAGTATCATCATTAGCGCTACTCCATAACCAATTATCATACCAACGCTTAACGCCCCAAGCATAACAACAGATACCGGTACAGCTTCATGTTGAAAGAATACCAGGTCTACATCCACTGAATTCGTATTTTGCAAAAGAAAATAGAGTACAATTATCACAAGTACGAGCGCTGCAAAGATTTTTACTAATTTCATATTACTGTCTCCATTTCTTGAATTTTTTTAATTTCTCCTTGAAGGGTGATCCCAAATGCTGATTTTATTTTTACAGGAACTATATCTCCAATTCTCTCAGATTTCTTATCAAAGATTACCCATTTGTTTGAATCGGTTCTTCCAGCCCATTGCTTTGAAGATCTTTTGCTATCTTTTTCAATTAAAACATTTTCAATATTATTAATATATTTCTCATTTCTATATTTAGTATGTTCGCGTTGTAAATTTATTACCTTGTCCAATCTTGACTGCTTCTCATCTTCAGGAACATGATCTTCAAATTCAGCGGCCTTGGTTCCAGGTCTCGATGAATATTTAAAGGTAAAAGCTGAATCAAATTTTACCTCATTCATTACTTTGAGAGTTTCTTCGAATTCAATTTGATTTTCTCCAGGAAATCCTACTATAATATCTGTTGAAATGCCAACCTTAGGAAGCTTGTTGCGAATAAGCTCAGAAAGGTTTAAAAATTCTTCTTTTGTGTACGTTCTGTTCATTCTTTTTAAAACATGATTATTACCTGCCTGCAATGGTAAATGAACATAGTTGCAGATGTTATCATAGTTTTTCATTACATCTAGCACATCAACTGTCATATCGCTAGGATGTGGGGATGTATATCTGACTCTTTTTACACCATCAGTTTTAGCTACAGCTTCAAGTAGCTTATGAAATTTCTGACCTTCATAATTATATGAATTAACATTTTGACCAAGAAGGGTTATTTCAGAAAATCCATTAATTATAGCCAATTTAATCTCATCGACAATACCTGAAATACTCCTAGATCGCTCTCTTCCCCTTGTGAAAGGAACTATACAAAATGTGCAAAATTTATCGCATCCTCTCATGATAGAAACCCAAGCGTTAATACCTTCATTTCTACTAGGAAAAAGATTATCATAAACTTCATATCTTGACAATTTAGTATCAACAATATGAGAGGTATTATTTTTTCTTTGAGAAAGCATAGTAGGTAGTTTTCTGTATGAGTCTGGACCTAACACTATATCAACATATGGTTTAGTTTCTAATATATCCTCTTTTAAATTTTGAGCCATACAACCTAAAACTCCAATTATGGTTGAGGGTTTTTCTTTTTTTATTTTATGATAATAGCCAAGCCTAGAATGCACTTTATCCTCAGCATGCTCTCTTATGGCGCATGTATTGACAAAAATCGCATCAGCATCATTAATATTTTTTGCTTCAATATAGCCAGCACCAATTAGCATTGATGAAACTAGCTCGGAATCTGCCACATTCATTTGACATCCATATGTTTCTATAAAATATGATTTCTGCATAAATTAGATGAAAATTATGAAAAGATAACTAGAGGAAAAAGGCTTACTTGAGATAGCCTGAGAAAAAATAATCTAATGGATTCTGAGGTGCTCCATAATGATGAACTTCGTAATGCAGATGAGGGCCAGCAGTTCTCCCGGTATTACCACTTAAAGCAATTAAATCTCCTCTTTTTACTTTCGCTCCTGGTTTGACATTTATCTTTGAGAGATGAGCAAATAAAGTTCTATAGCCATTCGAATGATCAATTTTAACTACTTTTCCATAACCACCCTGATTTCCAGCAAAGCGTATTTTTCCATCAGCAGGTGCATATACTTTTGTTCCACTATTTACAGCAATGTCTTGTCCATAGTGAAACCTGGTATTTCCATTGAATGGATCTTCTCTATAGCCAAAACCTGAACCCAAATATCCTGTCTGAACAGGTCTAATTGAAGGCACAAATTTTAAATTATCTGAGTGATTACGAACAACTTCATACAAATTGTTATAGCTATTTAATTCTAACTTAACTTTTCTTGAAAGCGCATTTACATTCATTTCAATCTCTGTAATTCTACTCGTTATGTCATTTGGAATATCATCGATTGTATTTATTTTAAAATCGGTACCACCTACGCCTAATTTTCTTACATCCTTATCTATCTGCGGTAAGCCAGCATAAGTCCTTATAGCTTCATCTTTCTTTTCTATTGTTCCTACTTCACCTGATACATTGTCAAGCTGAGACTGCAAAGATACTAGGGTTTCTGATAAATGCTCATAGCTCGACCTCAGATTGTTCATTTTAGTTTTATATAAAATACCCGTTAAAGCATTTGCAGTAAAAAATAAAATTGTAGAAATTGATAATACTGATATACCAATAACTATTAATGCAAACTTTTTAGTAAAGTGATAATTACGAACACCGCTATCTTTTTCAGATACGATAATATAATTATGATATTTGTTTGTGTTATTTTTTCTTTGAAACATATTTTTTCAAAAGACAGAGGTGGATATTACAAAAAACGCCTAAATACTCAAAAAAATAAAATTATTTTTCATCAGCTTTATCTAAAGGCTCATCTACATCTATAACAGAATCCAATTCCTCACTGTTAACATCTACAATTGATTCTGAAATTTCAGAATCATCCATTGTTTCTGTTTTGATTTTTTTAATTTCATTTTCTTTTTCAATTATTTGCACATTTAAGCTATCAAT
>PBPW01000074.1 GCA_002725545.1 Fidelibacterota bacterium
TGTCCCTTTATTGATTTTCATGATCAATGATTTAGATTTTGCTCTTAGTACTTTATCGTCAAGTGCGTTTAATGGAGCATCATCTCCATCTAATGCTTGGTTAACTACCGTAGCTATAATATCCTCAGGGCTTTGCGATGTCGCACCAGTCGTTTTTGTTGATGCTGTAGTTGGAGCAGTTGGCGATGCTCCAGCTTCAGGCATAGCCGGTCGTTCTGCTGTCCCTTTATTGATTTTAATTAGCAATGCTTTAGCTTTGCCTCTGGCATAAACATCTTTTGTTGCTTTAATTATTTCACTATCACCNTCAAGAGTTTTATTAACTAAATAGGCTGCCATTTGGTTTCTATCTGAAAATAAACTATCAGATGTATCTCCATCCTCTTGCGATGCTTCTTTAGATTTATCTTTTGATGATGTAAAATCTTCTTGAGGTATTAAATAGCCAAGATTATCTAAGATCTTTGATTTACTACTATCAAATCCCCATACACTCATAAAGGAAAAAGGACCGTAGCTTTTTCTGGTACATGATAATGTTGTTCCTTCTGAATGTGATTCGAGATTAAAAGATATATATTCTTTTAAAAAAGGATTGAATTGCATAATTAATTCTAGCTTCTTGTTGGGTTCAACAGATGCTATAGTTGCTTTCCCAGAAGGAAATGGTCCTTTAGGTCTGATTTGCAATAATGATCCCGGCGCAAAATTAAATTGATCGAAAGAATATCGATGTACATATCTATCTGTTTTTACAACAGGGAGAATTCTACCTATCCCTGGAAACCAATAATTATAACTAGAAAGATTAGATATGGCATTCCAAACAGACTCTGTTGAGGCGGCATAGTTATGACTGACAAAAGTTTCAGCCTGAAAAGGNGAAAGAAAACTAGATATTTCACTAGTTGTAGATTGGTCTTTTGCGGTATCAAGAACAAATAGTATAGTGACAAGCAAAAAAGCCGTTATGGAAATAATTAAAACCATTTATAATATCTTATATAAGAATAGTAAATTTAACATGAGCTATTTAAATATCGAAGATTTTGATTGGAGAAATTATGGATACTATTAATGCACATGAATTGCACGAAATAAAACAAAATAAAACCGATTTTATTTTGTTAGATGTACGTGAAGATGAGGAATTANAGATAGCTAAAATAGATCCTCATCAACATATTCCTATGGGTGAAATTCAACAACGACTTGAAGAATTAGACAGAAAGAAATTAATTGTAGTAATGTGCCATGGAGGATTTAGGTCTGCAAAAGTGTGTAGTTATCTTAATAAAGAAGGATATCGAGCTGTCAATTTTACTGGGGGGATTAGGTCATGGTCACAGGAGGTGGATCCTACAGTTCCACAATATTAATGCTTAAAACAGCGTGCGCCAGTAAATGCCATTGCTAGTGAATACTTATTGCATGCATCGATAACATCCTGATCACGAATAGAGCCACCTGGCTGAATAATGGTTTTTATTCCAGTATTTGCAATTTTCTCTATACTATCTCTAAATGGGAAAAAAGCATCAGAAAGTAAGATCGATCCATCTATATTGTTTTTNGATTTTGTAATAGCAATGTCAACAGAGTCAATTCGACTTACTTGACCAGCGCCTACACCAATTGTAGCGCAATCCTTAACAATTAGTATAGCGTTTGATTTCACATATTTTAAAACGGACCAACCAAACAGAATAGATTCATATGTATTGGTCTCAATCCCTTCATTAGTGACAACCTTTAATTGATCTAAGGATAAAATATGATTATCTTCCTCTTGAAATAATAATCCACCGTGAATATTGCGTAGAGTTATATTTTCTTTAAATTGTTTGAGATTGTTTATTTCTATAACTCGAAGATTTTTTTTATTTGAGAAAAGATCTAGNGCTTTTGATGAAAATGATGGAGCAATAATTATTTCAATAAAAAAATCACTTAGCTCCAATGCTATTTCTTCAGTGCATTCTCGATTTAGCGCTATAACCCCGCCAAACGATGATAGCCGATCTGCTGCAAGTGCCTTATTGAAGGCATCATTGATATTTTCAGATATTGCTACGCCGCATGGATTTGCATGTTTGATGATTGTACATGCAGGTTTGTCAAACTCAACAACACAGGAAACAGCAGCATCAGCATCCATAATATTATTGTATGATAATTCTTTTCCTTGATGAATAGTAGAATTAAGTATACCAGTAGAAACCTGTTCATTTTTATAAACGGAAGCTTTTTGCTGAGGATTTTCTCCATATCGAAGATCAGAATATTTTTTATATGTTAAATCCATTTGATCAGGAAACGTTTCAGTNTTTAAATAGTTATTTATCATGGTTTCATATTGAGACGTTGTTGCAAAGGCTTTGCAAGCCATTGCCAATCTAAAGTCATATGAAACCTCACTATTATTATCAATACAATCCACCAAGTCCGTATAGTCNTTTGGATCTACAATTACACAAACCCAACCAAGATTTTTGGCAGCCGATCGTATCATAGTAGGCCCACCTATATCAATGTTTTCAAGGGCTTGTGATAGAGTACAATCATCCTGAGAAATCGTTTTTGCAAAAGGATATAGATTGCAAATAACAAGATCAATAAATTTGATATTATGCTCTTTAGCTTCCGTGTGATGTACATCACGTAAGGCTAAAACCCCACCNGCTACTAACGGATTTAGTGTTTTAACTCTTCCATCTAAAATTTCTGGAAATCCTGTAAAGTTATCTAATTCAGTGACTGGAATATTTGATTNCATTAGCGATTCAGATGTTCCTCCAGTAGAAATTATCTCAACACCANCGCTATTTAGCTTTTTAGCTAAATTTATAATATTTGTTTTATCATAAACTGAAATAAGCGCTCTTTTAATTTTTATTGGATCTTTGTTTAGTTTTAGATCATTAAGCATGGTTTTTTTTCTCAATAAAATTTAAAGCTTCAATAAAAGCTTCTCCTTCTAGCTGTTGCACCCTCTTCTTTANTGTTTCAACACTATCATTACTTAAAACAGAACATTTTTTTTGAATTAATATAGGGCCACTATCTACTTCTTCTGTAACATAGTGTATAGTGCATCCAGTTTCATCTTCCTTATTTTTTAATACCTGCTCATGAACACCATTATTCATACCGCCAGCATATTTAGGAAGCAGGGAGGGGTGTACATTTAAAATCTTATCTTTCCATTTAAGACAAAAACTATCTGAGAGAATTTTCATAAACCCAATTAATAAAATAATATCTACATTTAGTTCTNTAAAATTTTTTGTTATAAGGGCACCAAATTTATGTCGATCTAAATTTTTGTCAGATATGTATTTATTTGGAATATTATTTTTTTGAGCCCTTTTAAGTATATAAGCTTCTTGCTTATTTGATATAACAAGTTTGATTTTAGCGTTTAATTTTCCCTGACCGATTGCATCAATTATGGCNTGCATATCTGTTCCGTTGGTAGATCCAAGAATTCCTAACCTTAACATCTAATCTTATCCATATTGCTTTTTCTGCTATCAACTAATTCTTTAGTACCTATATCTGATCTATGAAAAACTGGGCCCTTAACTCTTTTGATATTATCTTCAGCAGATCTTTCAGCATCANCAATGGTTTCTGCAACAGATATGACTGCCAATGTTCTACTACCAGTTTCAATAAGNTTATCACCTTCAATATTNACTGATGCATAGAAAAGCTTATCTTTATCTTTTATNTCTGATATATCTATAATTTGATTTTTTACAGGGTTATCCGGATAACCATTGGGAACAGAATATTTACAGACAGTTGCTTTATTCTCAAATTCAATCTTTATTTTATCTAAGCTAGCTGAAACCATTCTTTTGCATATATCAATAAAATCTGTTTTTAATATGGATAAAACATTCATTGCTTCGGGGTCGCCAAATCTTGCGTTATACTCAATTAGCCTTACGCCATTNTTTACTGCCATGAATCCCCCATAGAGTATACCAATATAATCCATGCCAGTTTTATTCTTTAACGCTTCCATCGTTAATAGGTTAATTTTTTTAGCGCTTTCGATATCCGNATCATTTAGAAAAGGCAATGAGTGATTATAATCTGAGTAGGTTCCCATGCCTCCAGTATTTGGTCCTGAGTCATTTTCATAGGCTCTTTTGTGGTCTTGAACAATTGGCATATGTTGAATGTTTTTTCCATCACAAAAACTCATTAAAGAAAATTCTTCCCCAATAAACTTTTCTTCAATTAAGAAACTGCCTCCAGAATCAATTATGCTTTTACAGTAATCCAGTGCATCAGGTATGGTTTCAATATGNTCTCCATATACTTTTACACCCTTGCCTCCAGCAAGNCCATCAAACTTAATTACAAATTCATGATTTAGTTCTTCAAAATATTCTGCNACCCCATTTAATGTTGTAAAAGATTGAAATTTTGGTCCTCCAGGTATACCATAATCAACTTGCAGATTTCGAGTAAAGGCTTTTGAGGTTTCAATTTTTGCTAATTCTTTTTTAGGGCCAACAACCTTAATGTTTGCCTCCCAAAGTGCGTCTGAAACGCCAGCTTCTAATGGGTTTTCTGGTCCAATAATAGCATAATCAATTTTGTTTTTATTAGCATAATTAACGACAAAAGATGAACTATTATAATCACCCACTACATATTCAAAGCATAATTTCATAATGCCAGGATTATAACTATTACCGATACAATAAATTTTAGAGTCTAACCTTGATGAATACAAAGCATTTACAATTGCATGCTCTCTTGCACCTGATCCTATAACTAAAAAATTGTTTATCATTTCAAGAAAATTAGGCTTTTCTTTTTGAGTCAATTCTACTTTTTTCAAGATTTTTTAGAAATTGATCAGTTACATCTCCTGTGCAGTAGTTTCCTGAAAAAACAGAATCTTCAAAATTTTTAATATTAGGATTGCCAATTTGGGCTGAACGTTTCAAATCGTCAAGGTCTTGGTAGATTAACTCATCAGCACCAATATATTGTTTAATTTGTTTAATTGACTTTTTATGTGCAATAAGCTCCTTTGTAGCTGGCATATCTATNCCATAAACATTTTGATATCTTACAGGGGGAGAAGCAGATGCAAAGAATACTTTCTTTGCTCCACATTTTCTAACCATTTGAATTATTTTTTTAGATGTATGGCCACGAACGATCGAATCATCAACCAATAAAACATTTTTACCTCTAAACTCTAGAGCAATAGGATTCAATTTTTGGGCAACCGATTTTTTTCTTGTAGACTGTCCTGGCATAATAAACGTTCTTCCAATATATCTATTCTTCATAAANCCTTCTCGGTATTTTACACCAACTTTATGGGCCACTTGCATAGCGCAGGTTCTGCTTGTATCGGGTACAGGAATTACTACATCTATATTTAGCGATTTATATTCATTGATTATTCTATCACCTAAATAATCTCCCATTCTTAATCGTGCTTTATGAACAGATATTGAATCAATTGTGGAATCTGGTCTAGAAAAATAAACAAATTCAAATAAACACGGGTTATGATTAACGTCTTTTACAAATTTCTTTTTTGATAATTTTCCATCTTCACTAATAATTATAGCCTCACCAGGTCCTATATCATTTAAAAAATTAAACCCCATTGCAGTGAGAGCACTGCTTTCAGATGCTAACATATAATTATGATTATTTTTGCCCAATACAATTGGCCTAATGCCATGCTTATCCCTGAAGGCAACGATTCCTACACCTGCAACNATCATTATTACAGCAAATCCACCAGATACAGATTTATAGACATTCTCAAGAGCTTTAAAAACATGAGATTTGCTCAACTTTTTAAAATTTGTTCTAGANAGTTCAAATGCAAAAAGATTTAATAAAACTTCAGAATCGGAGTTTGTATTGAATTGGCAAAAATGAGTTTTGAGCAACTTTGATTTTATATCAGCGCTGTTGGTTAATGTCCCATTGTGTGCAAGGGTTATGCTAACNGGGTTCGCTGTATAAAATGGCTGTGACTCACTAACATCATCACAACCTGCTGTTGGATAGCGAACATGACCAATCCCAATATTNCCTGATAAATTAAGTAGATCATTTGATTTAAAAACTTCACTAACNAATCCCAGCTCTTTATAGGTAAACATTTTTTTTGTATTCCAAGTAGCTATCCCAGCAGCATCTTGACCGCGATGCTGTACTTGAATCAAAGCATCATAAATATCNGCGCAAACATCACCTTTTTTATTAAAAAGACCTACAATCCCGCACATCTATTTCAACCTAACAATTTTTGATGCAAGTCCGGTATAATCATGAGGTGTCAATTTAAGCAANCGCTTTTTTTCAGCTTGAGAAATATCAAGGTCCATTATAAAAGAAGCCAGTGATTTTTGATTAATATTATGACCTCTTGTTAGTTCTTTTAATTTTTCATAGGCATCTTGATTGCTATTTTTGCGTAAAATTGTTTGAATGGCTTCGGCTAAAACTTCCCAATGATTATTTAATTCAGCATTCAATTGGGGTTGATTAATNCTAATTCTCTTAAGCCCTTTTAAAATATTTTTCATAGCTAAAACGCTATGGCCCATAGCAACACCTTGNTTTCTCAATACTGTTGAATCGCTGAGATCTCTTTGCATTCTAGAAACAGGAAGCTTTGTGGCGAGATGATTTAAAAGTGCATTTGATATTCCCATATTTCCTTCAGCATTTTCAAATTGAATAGGATTTATTTTATGGGGCATAGCAGAAGAGCCAACTTCGCCTTTAACCTTTTTTTGTTCAAGAATACCCCTTGATATATAGTACCAAAAATCTCTGCAAAGATCAGTCAATATTGAATTGACACGAATAATTTGGTGATAGCTTTCTGCTAATGAATCATGTGGTTCAATTTGAGTGGTAATTAAATTGGGCTCAAGCCCAAAAGAGGCAATGAATTTTTTTGCAAATTGTAACCAATTTACTTTTGGGTATGTTGTATGATGTGTGGACCAGGTTCCTGTGGCACCGCCGAATTTGCCAAGAAATAAGTGTTTATTTATCTGATTGGCTTGGCGATTAAGCCTGCTGTAGAATACTGCTAATTCCTTTCCAAATGTCGTTGGTGTAGCAGGTTGGCCATGGGTCATTGATAGCATTGAAGCTGCATCATATTTGATGGCTAATTTTTTTATTTCATCATTTAGCGATGTTAAAATAGGGCTAAACACTTTTTCTAGTGCATTTTTCCACATCAATGTATAGGATAAGTTATTTATATCTTCTGATGTTAGCGCAAAATGAATCCATGGGTGTAGAGATTTATTAACTTTTTCACGAATGAAATATTCAATTGCTTTTACATCATGATTTGTTGTCTTTTCAATTTTTTTAATCCTTTTTGCATCTTTAACATCAAAACCCAAATAAATTTTTTGTAATTCCTTCTTTTGCTTATTTGAAATAGGCTGAAGCTCTTTTATCGCCCTTTCATTTGATAGCTTAATCAGATATTCGATTTCAATTTCTAATCGATAGCGCATCAAGGCCATCTCGCTAAAATAAGGTATAAGATCTACTATGTCAGAAGAATAGCGACCATCTAGCGGTGAAATGCTATTGTTCATTTTCAACTTATGTAATTAATTATAGTCAAACACCAAAAATACGCTTGACAGCTAGTGCACAGTTACCTGGATCGATAACTGTTAGCACGGGGGTGCTGCTTGGCATTTGTAAAGTAGAATGAATATTTACCAACATATCAGCTTTATCTGAAAACGGAGGGCAGCCTATTGTTGGGAATTCAGAATTAGCAGCTACAAAACCCGATAAAGCATTAGACCTACCTGCGATTGTAATATATACTATATCTTTTTCTTCTTTATTATTGTTTAATATTTCTAAAACCTTTAGCGGCTGTTTATGAGCTGATGCAGCATGCTGCTCCCATTCTATTCCATATTCATCAAGCTTATCCGTTATTTTTTTTGCATGTGGCTCATCGAAAGTAGAGCCCATTATTAGTATAGCTTTCATAAAAGATCCTTTAAATTTTGATTAATCCTTTCATTGATCGGCAAATCATTATTTGGAAATGGAAAATCATTACTAGTTATAGTTTCATATAGATAAATATATCGGCTGGAGAGCTCAACAACCAGCTCATCCGGCGCGTCTGGTAAAGTTTCATCATTATATGGATCGCAATTATCCACAAACCAAAGTCGTAAAAACTCTTTATCAATGTTTTGAGGTTCTTGTCCGCTATCTATTCTTTCTTGATAGCTTTCCGCTATCCAATACCTACTTGAATCAGGTGTATGAATTTCATCAATAAGGACAATATTCCCATCGGCATCTTTACCCATTTCGTATTTGGTGTCCACAAGGATCATTCCATGGCTTAATGCTGTTTTTTGACCAAATTCAAATAACTCCATTGCCTTTTGACTACAATAATTCCAATCTTCTTCAGTCATCCATTTTTCACTGACAATTTCATCAGGCGATATGGGCCTATCGTGGTGTTCTTCTTTTGTGGTTGGAGTAATCATATTTTTATCAAGCCTCTGGTTTTTTTTAAGACCATCAGGTAGGGCATTCCCGCAGTATTCTCTATCACCATTATTATATACTGTCCAAAGAGATGTGCTTGTACTGCCCGTTATAAAACCTCTTATTACAAATTCTATTGGAAACACATCACACTTTTTTGCAAGAGTTACATTAGGGTCTGGAATATCAATCACATGATTTGGGATTATATCTTTTGTTTTATCAAACCACCAAGCGCTAGTTAGATTTAGAACTTGACCTTTAAAAGGTATAGATGCTAAAACCCGATCAAATGCGCTTTGTCTATCCGTAGTTATCAGGGCAATTTTGTCTCCCAGGTCATATTGGTCTCTAACCTTGCCGGTTTTCTTTTGACCAGAACCAAGAGAAGTATCGGTTAATGTATTGTTAATTGATTTTGAGATGGAGTCTGTATATTTATTTTTTGATTTCATAGTATTCATAGCAATGGGGGTTAAAAAATATGTTTGTTGTTAAAATTGAATTTATTTCATCATTTAAATTACCGCTTTTGGAATTTATATTCCATATTACTCCTCGCTTTATATAAGAAATTTCTTTTATATCAAATCGATTTGTAAGGGATTCATATTTAGCTCTTCCATATATATCTTCATTAGGTCTTACTAAAAATGAAGCATCATATTTTTCTTTTTTATCTACAATATATTCTTTATTTGAATTAAATAGCTCTCCCGAACTAATTATTTTATTTAAAACATTAGTTGGTTCTCCCTCTATATTTATTTCCCAATGTATTTGTCTATTAACCTCTATATCAAAGCCAAGATGATTTAATGCCGTATTAATAGACTTTGCTTCATTGTCTGTAATTATTAAATCAATAATCCATTCGGTCGATTTATCATCTATATTTAATTCTTTTGATTTATGATTAGTTATTGAAAAACTTAGCGGTTGATTAATAGTGGGATAATTTTCATCAATGTATTCTTTCATTGAAGAAAAAATTGCATCACCGTTTGTAGTTCGCTCTGGATGGGGCATCATCGCCATTACGTTTCCACTGCTATTGCTAATAGCGGCAATATTATTCACAGATCCATTGGGATTTGTCGGAAATTCATCAATAATATCACCAGAATCATTAGAATATTTATAAACTAACTGTTCATTTTTGATTAATTGATCTAATAAGCCATTTGGCATAACAAACCTGCCCTCACCGTGAGCAAGGGGAATATTCATTAAGATGTTTGGATCTGAATGTCTAGTAAAAGCGCAGCGTTCAGGGTTTGTCGATAACTTAAGATTAGTCCAGGTGTTGTAATAGCCAACACCAACCACCTGCCCATCAACAATTCTTTTGTTATCGGTTAATGCAACTCCAATTGAATAATCTTTTAATCCAGGCACAAGTCCACTCTCTACTAATATTTGTGCTCCATTACATATACCAAGAACCGGTTTACCTTTCTCGGATTCTATTTTAATTTGCTGCATTATTGGTTCTAATGCGGCGATTACTCCTGCGCGTGAACGATCTTCATAGGAAAATCCACCTATAATAATATACCCAACCATATCCGATAATATTTTCTGTGAACTGTTCCATAGCACCTCAACGGGTTCCATACCTACACGCTGACAGGCCATAAATGTTTCCCTTTCAGTATTTGAGCCTGGGAATTGAATGATGCCTATTTTATGCAATTATTATTTCCTTATCACCCTCAACGACCTTACCTATTTCAAAAACCGGGGTTAATTCTTTTAAAGCTGTTTTTATATTATCAATATTTGATGAATCAGTAATTAATGCCATGCCAATACCCATATTAAAAGCCCTAAACATTTCAGAATCATCAACAGACCCAATTGATTGCATAGTTTTAAAAATAGGCAATATAGGCCATGAGCCTAAATTAATATTGACACTACGGTTATCAGGGAGAATGCGTGGAATATTTTCAACTATACCTCCACCAGTTATATGAGCAATACCTTTAATTTCAATTTCTTGATCTAACAATATTCTAATATGATTGGTATAATTTATATGAGGCTCTAGCAAAGCATCGCCAACAGATTGTCCCAAATCAGGTATAACGTCTTTGACAGTATACCCCCCAATATCAAAAAATAATTTTCTGGCAAAAGAATAGCCATTTGTATGTAAACCATTTGATGGCAAGCCAAGAATGCTGTCTCCCAAATTGATTTTATTACCGTCAATTATTTTTTCTCTATCTACTATTCCTGTAATAACTCCAACGAGGTCATGCTCACCAGGTAAGTAGGTATCTGGCATTTCAGCAGTTTCACCACCTACAAGTGAAACACCTGTTTCTTTGCAAGCTGAAACCATGCCCGTAACTATTTCATCAATGACATCAGGTTTCAACTTATCGTTCGCGATATAATCAAGGAAAGTCAACGGCCTTGCTCCCATAACTAAAATATCATTTGCTGCTGCACTCAATAAATCGATGCCTATCGTATTATATTTTTTCATTTTTCTAGCTATGATGGTTTTTGTTCCTACCCCATCAATGCTTTGAACCATTATAGGATCTTTATATTGTGAAATGATATCATTAAGCCTATATAATGATCCAAAACCACCAATTCCGGTAAGCACGTTACCCGTAAATGTTGATTGTACTTTATCTTTTATTTTATCTACAGCTTTATTTCCAGCATCGATATCAACTCCAGCAGATTTATAGTTTATTTTTTTCATTTTATAGTTTATTTATTAGCCCATTCTTCCAAGCATCATAGCTTTGTTCTATAGATATATTTATTTCATCATTAATTATGATATTGGATTTAACCGTTTTTCCAATCATAAAAACTTCTACACCGTAATCAGAAAAACAACGAACAATTTCATTTATATTTTCGTCCTCAACCTCTAAAATGAATCCCCCGGTTTCCGAAAATAATATTTCATCAGTTTTTAGATTGCTTTCAATAGAAACATTGCACCCAATTTTATTTTTAAAAGTCATTTCAGCTAAAGCTACCGCAACTCCACCATCGGCAATATCATGACAAGACAATACTAAGTTTTTATCAATACAATCTGTAAGAGCATGAATTTGATTCTTTGCTTCTTGTAAATCTGGCTTGGGCAACGTG
>PBPW01000075.1 GCA_002725545.1 Fidelibacterota bacterium
CATCGAACAGTGCTCTCAAATTTTTTGAGGAAGGGGACCACACCTGTGTGTTGTACTTCGCCGCCACGGATTCTACTGTTGATCCCTCTGATCCGTCCTGCGTTAATACCGATACCAGCCCTCTGTGCAACGTATTTGCCAATAGCCACATCAGAACTAAAGATACTATCGAGGGTGTCATCAGAATCAACCAGAACACAAGATGCAAATTGACGAATTGGGGTCCGTACCCCCGCCATGATCGGGGTCGGGATGTTGATTCTGTGCTTGGAGATTGCGTTGTAGTATCGTCGGACATAATTAAGCCTCGTTTCTATAGGATATTTTGCGAAAATGGTTAGAGCAATCATGATGTACATGAACTGAGGTGTTTCATAAACCTCATTAGTACTTCTGTCTTGAACTAAGTACTTATCTGCTACCTGACGCAAACCTGCGTAGGTAAAGATATAGTCACGGTCATGATCAATAAAGGAATTAACTTCCTTAAACTCTTCTTCTGTATAGTTATCTAGTATGGCAGGGTCATAGATACCTTTTTTTACACATGTATTAACATGTTCTATTAAATCAGGAAGATCCCTGAGTCTGCCATAGATTTGTTTACGAATAGAGAATAGAAGAAGTTTTGATGCAACGAACTGATAATTAGGATGATCTAAATCTATAAGATCACTAGCAGACTTAATAAGGATCTCCTGTATCTCTGCAGTAGTCATACCATCATAGAACTGAATTCCTGACTGTATCTCTACTTGACTCGCAGAGATACCTGCAAGACCATTACATGCCTGTTCTACCATGACATGCATCTTATTAAGATCAATTGGTTCTATAGATCCATCTCTCTTAACTACTTTGATCCCGTTGCTCATAACTTCTTCCAAACTGTGAATTTGAGTTTTGCTTCCAAACCTTTATATGTATTTGATTCTACCATACTTTGGACATCATGCCCAGCTAATACCATATCATTTATATCTTTTTGTGTTACGTGGTTTGGGAAGATAACGACGGACTCACCTCTGTCGATGGTGTTGGAGATTCTTGTTGTAATTTCCTTATTCCTTGGCTCGTTATCATAAACCCAAGTAGGAGTGCTAACACCCCACTTCCCAACATCACCGTCTGCACCGCACATAGCGATGCTATTGCGAAGAAACGTGCTGTCGAACGGTCCTTCTGTAATGTAGACTGGAGCATCTCTTCTGATGTTATCCAATCCGTAGATCTTTGGTGCTTCATCATCAATCATTATNGTAATATATTTAANCTTGCTGGGACCTAAGTGNTCTNCCTTGGAATCCAANNAGNTTNNTNTGATAATACAAAGGAATAATAATCCTTGGTTCATCATATTTTAAATCACTCTGTCCAAAAGTATTACGAACTTTGGTATTAGTCCAACTCTTGAATTTCTCCGCATAATAAAATTTATTCGGATCAATNTTTCTACGNTCCAAGTATGTTGCAGATGCAACATTGTCACTTGCCTTGGGTANNTNTAATTCAGGTGGTTTAGGTTTAAATTTTGGTTTCTCAAAATTAAAGTCGGGTTCCTTGACGACAAAATTGCCCCCAGTGTTACCCGACTTAAACTTCTCTAGGACGTACTGTTTNTGTAGAGTAACATCCATCTCTTTNAGAAAATTATTTAAAGACAAACTTGCACCACAGTTATGGCACTTAAAGTTTGTATTATTTTTGACAGCATAAAGATAACCTCTAGCTTTATTNTTATGCTTCTTTGANTCTCCACACACAGGACACCTGAAGTTATANAGGTTAGGTTTAACCTTCTTAAACTTCTGNANTCGTGATGATACTAGATTNATAAACCTAGTGTCAACGTAATCCATTCAAATGCTCTGTGTACCAATAGATACTAGCACTGCCAGAACCTTCTGTCAACGTCAGACTCCCATAAACAGGCAGTCATNAGTCCAGTGTANAGGATAACTTGATTAGTAACCGTTAACCAATAGTACACACTCTCTGATCTAATCATGGTTGCTCAATGCAATCAAGATTATTTATTTTGATATATTTTCTACTTGCGTTGCTGGTACAAAACTTCTAATAACTATTTGTCCGACTGGACTAACGATGAAAGATATAATACTAAGAGCACCAAAAATAGTCCACATTTTCTTTTCCATGACTCGAAGACGGTCATCGACTTTTCTGATGTCTCTTTCACAACCCTTCTTAATCTCCTCTGCTCTACGGTTTACTTCTCTATGCACTGATTCTACTTTCTCGAATAGAACTGCATCTATTCTATCCTGCTTATCTAATTTCTCATTATGAACTGCCAGCAGTTCACCCATCTTTACAGAGTTATCCTGTAGAGATTGAACAACCTTTTCTAACCTCTCCAATATGGCAGCGTTAATACCTTCGGACATTATCCTACTGACCAATTNTTGCGAGTGTTCTTAGCATAGATATATCTCTTCTTCTTTTTACGTACTGGGGGATCATCTCCTGCCTGTATAGATCCTGCAATATTACCACCACCTATACTATTAGTGATTGCAACAGCACCTTCCTCTTCGACCTTGCCGAGAGTTCTGATCATTTGGATTATGCGATCAAGGTTTGTCGCCATCTTTGTATACCTTGTGTAATTCCGCTAGACAGTCCAAGTCAACTGGGATGTCATGTATATGCGATTTGGGATAATCTGGCATTTTATTTAAGAATATAATGAATGTCTTCATTACATCCCACAACTCCTTCTCAATTTTATAAAACAACATNGGNGTNGTTGCATCACCNAANATATTATATAAGACTATAAANTGNTTNATAAGTAAATGAGTCTTAAGTTGACCCGTATTCTTATANCNNTTTAATAGTCTTTTNATATATTTAAAATGATTAAGGTCTTTATCAAAATCCTCTTTGGTTACAGCCTGAGGATTNTCGTAATTACGAATGGCAAATAATAAAAAATTACCGTCATTCAATTCATTGAAAATCATATATCCTATAAGCTATTAACTTTTAGACTGTTGGATTTGTGTCGTATACAGGAACGTTACCAGTTGTAATACCAGACATTGCAACCAAAGTCTCTTTCTTGACTCTGAGTTCTCCATGTTGGTCAACGTATGTTGTTACACCAACCCATCCACCGTGAGCAACTTCATACTTGGACGTAGCAGTGTTAGTTACGTTTGCAGCAGCAACACCATAAGTTAGTTGATCAGCAACACCCACTGAACTATTCTCACTCTGGGATGAATCAAGAACAGTATATACAGGTTGCTGTGTTACAGTAAAGTCTGTACCAGCAATTGCCACACCACTAAGTCCCGCAGTAGAACCAATAGTCAATTGCGTAGCACTTGCGATGCTTACAATTACTGCGTCACCGAAATATGTACCAATCCCTGCTTGAGAGATGTTACCAAATCTTATAACGTCCCCTTCCTGTGCTGAACCAGCAGCACCAAATGCTGTGCCAGTTGCAGTTACAATACCAGTGGCATAATTCAACCAGACTGTTCCAGCCGAAGTCACGTTATCGCTATTACCCCAGAGTGCCATGTTTTTACGTCCGTAATAAATTTGTTTTTTGCCTGTTTTTATTTATGTCTTGGGCAACCTTTAGACTGCTCCCAGTCTCATTGCTTTCTTGACCCGTGCGACCAACTGGTCNTCNACGTCATTATCAGTATATTTAGCATANTCCTCAAGCATTTCTACAGCGAATTGTTTCATCTGCTTCTTGAAGACCTTCCTTACNANCATTAAAAGTAAGGGTTTNANCATTAAAAATANGAGACTCATAATGCTTAGTGCTTATGATCGTCTGCTAACCACTTCCNTGCTGCTGANACATAACTACCCATATTNTGATCNGCNACACCATCAAATCTAGTNTCNNTNTCATCAGGTAATTGNATCTTNTTATGTGTATGTACNTAACCAGCAAGCCAAGGAGGAGTTCCTGGNACNATNTCATNGCCNTGTACAAAACGAAGATGCTCAAGATCTTTNANTCTTCTCTTNAGTCTACGTCCACCTGGTCTAGGNGATCCAGCAGTTATTAATGCAANATTCTTATTGCCNGACTCCCATANNAGATCAGCAATNAATGTNGCAGTAGCACCTCCAAGAGAATGTCCTGCAATAACTAATTTCCTCTCAGGATTTAAACCTTCATAAGCAACCACTAGTTTTGCTAGGGTTCTATTACAATTATTTTTAAATCCTCTATGACAATCGTCTCTTTTAATTAAGAATTTTAAATTGGTTATCCAATCAGTTTTCTCATTTGTACCNTCAACAGCAAGAATAGTAACATCCTTNTGNGNTCTATTNACTAAAAAATCTTCCTTGTTAGGATAGACATCTCTACAACATTCTAANGCAGTCAGAATCACTTCCTTTGACAGGTCAGTGTTCAACGAATGATATCCGCAACTCATATTCTTTTTTTGTCGGTATATCTATATAGTAACTTTGTCAATCGTAAGTCTTTTTTCCACCCTTTATCCAACCTTTTCCCTTTGCATCGTAAAATCTTACACCCTTCTCAGTCATTCTAGGTCTATTTGCTTCCTTCTCTGCTGCTCTCTTTTTCTTCCAAGTTCTATACGTATCACTATCTCTTGATTGACCAACCTTCTTAGATCCATGCGTCATGCGATCTTTCTGATACTGATTCTCATCTTCATTATCCTTCATCCTTTTGCGTTCCTTGGCACTATCAAAAGTAGAATAACCCTCACCCAACCAAGGTTGGGACTTACTCGCATAAAATGCGTCTGGTAGGAATCTAAATGTCATGATGCAAGTTTGTTAGCAGTATTATACATCACTTCTTTGTGTCGTCTACCGTACAGATTCTTAAATCTTCCTAAAGATTGCCTCTCCATACCCCTAACAATCCTTTCTGCCTCTGAATTATTTGCTTTTAATTCAGGTTCCTTAGGTTCCTTACCAACTATAGGACGATCAATATCAGCAAGTTTTTTATCGGGTTTTGGTTTAGCAACACCTCTTTTATTTTTAATTGCAGCTTTATTCTTCTTAGCAGCAGCGGCCATCCTGTCTGCCAAACTCTCTTCACGGAATTGACTAAACGTTTTTGTCATCACCTTCATAAGTAGATAGATTCTTCTTCCGTTTCTTTTTTGAGATCTTTGGTCCACCAATTGGATCACCATACTCATCTCTCTTAACGGCTTCCTTTACACCTGCTGGTTTAACTCTTCTCTTTCTTCTATTATCAGAGTAATCAGCACGATGGTCATGATCTGGATTACCTTGTTTAGCAAATGCACCACCACGAGTATCCTTTCTAGGATCTTCACCACGCTTTACAGCATCTTCAATACCGTCTATTTTCCAAGACCGATTCTTTTCATTAGACCGTTTACTTCCATATGCTTTAGAGTACATCTTATCCCTTAAAGATGCTTGCTTTCTTGCAACTTTCTCATGAGGAAAAGGTTTCTTTTCTTCCTTAACCTTCTTCAAGACATCAGGACGTTTAATACCTTTCTTATCTAAAAGTTTACCAAATTGCTTATCAGTTAAACCCTTAGCATCATTCTGAAATTGTTTAAAGGTCTTCTGTTCATTCCTTGGACGCTTCTTACGTAATTGATCAACAGTCCAACGAGGAGCACCTTGCTTCTCAAGATCAATAAGATCCTTAGCAAGCTTCATCTTCTTATCGTCAGTATCAATTGAACCCTTAGGCCAATCCTTCTTCCGACGAGATACTAATGCTTCCTTAAGATCTTTAATGTTCATGTACCTAGACCTCTACCTGCTTTGTAGTTGTCCTCACCACCATACCTTGCCATTGTATTGGTATAGTCTTGAGTAGATTTGAATCCTGCCTTCTTTGCCTTAGCAGCGTAGTCCTTCTTTGCCTTTTGTTTAGCAAGGTACTTACCAGTTCCAGCATCAGATTTAGCACCCTTTACTTTCTTCTGTTGTCCCTCTGGTTTACCAGTATCCTTTCGCATACTAGTTCTAACCGCTCTCATAACAGGACTAGAATCACCACCCTTCTTGGTTGGTCTACCTTTAGGCATGTTCAGAGAACCAGATGACTTACCAGTCTCTTTTTCATAACGATTCAATTCAGTTACTTCCGTTCCTTTCGGATCGAACTCCTGTGCCATCAACTCATAGTTTACACCCTTCTTCTTCNTTTTGGTTGCCTTCTTATGGCGTTCAACACCTTTCTTAACAACATCAACAACTGGGTTCTCAGTTATCTGAGTACCACTAGGTTCAAAGTGAGCAACAACATCTCCTCCAGCACCTGCCCTTACAGCCTGTACCTTCTTCTGAAGAATCTGCCGCTTCATTACAGCAACCTTCTTCTCCTTTCTTTCGATCTGCTTGTTCATACCCTCTGCTTTTTTATCGGCAGGAGCAGAACCTGCATCATCCTTTTTTAAGTCTAATGCCTCGTTCGCTTTTTTGTTCTTTACGTATGCGATGTAGGTCGGACTTTTTGCCTTAACTGGTTTGCCAGCTCGTCGAGCTGCCTTATTTCCTTCTCCTCTATCAGAATCAGGCCAGTCACCAGTGCNTTTTTTGCCAGGATAAACGGAACTTGCCGCAGCCTTCCGAGAGTATCCTTTACCCCCCAATCTCTCATTAAGTGAATCCTCCTTATCATTATCTATTATAACAGATTCACGAGCAGTGTGACCACTGGGTTGCCTACCCTGTGCTACGTCTTGTTGACGCATTCTTTGAATCAACTCACGTTTTTTACGGAGTTTCTCCTTCTCATTATCAGTCTGTTTTTTCTCAGTATTCTGTTGCTTAACAGATAGATCAGGGTTAGCCCCGCCTCCCCTCGGATCTATTGCCTCACTTGAGACTTTTTTTTTATTCCAAGAATCGAGTGCGTCTACTGGACGACCACCTTTTGCAAGTACAGATGCTTTATGCTTCTGGAATGCAGCAGCAGTCTTCTCTCTAGCAGACTTATCTGCCTTTGCCTTTGCTGCTTGCTTTGCAACATTAGCTTTGCTCATCGCATCAATCCTTTTAATATTAGGATGAAGATCTTCTTGAACTTCTTCCCATGCCATCTTCTTAGTGGAGTCTTCTTGTCCACCTCGGATCGCTCTATTTGCTAGTTTGTTAGATGCTCTCCTGATTCCTTGACCTCTCTTCCATGCTTTATCACGATTCTTTGTAGCTCTTTTACTATCAGGACCATCTGTCATTGATACAGCACCACTATGAGATGCAGATTTTAATGCATCAGGAACAGCTTTGCCAACATAACTTGATAAAGTTGAAGACTTGAGTTCATCAATGTGCTCAACTTCTTCACCAGTTAATGCTTTCTTAGCTGCTTTTGCTACACCACCAGCAATCTTCTTCTCTTTTGAAGTAGGTGTAATACCCTTAACAAAATCCTTACGGTGTTGAGAATGTTGCTTGGCAGTTGCCTTTGCTGTCTTCTTAAGTTCCTTGGTAGCAGCCTTATGACGCTCCATACCCTTACCAACAGCATCACGAATCTTACCTACGATACCTTTCTTCTCAGGTTTCTTCTCAGGTTGCTTCTCTTTTGCCTTCTTAGCAGCAGTCTTAACGATTGCTGAAGACTTAGATTTAACTATTGCACCACCTTTTTTCTTAGGGGCAGGTGCGTCATCATCATAGTTGGTGTTATCCTCATCACCAAACTTTGCCTTAGCAGCTTTGGTTTTAGAGTA
The DNA here is from genome assembly GCA_002725545.1 of Fidelibacterota bacterium. Next base: position 7,713 of record PBPW01000075.1, read on the forward strand.
CTCACCAGTTCCTTTTGCCTTTCTCTCAGCATCCTTCTTATCAACAGATGCTTTTACCTTTGCATAGTCTCTCTTAGGAGCTCTCTGCATATCACGAACTGCTTCATCCAACAAAGTAGTATTATTTTCAAATACAAACTCAGTGAATGCATCAACTCCAACTTCCTCAATGATAAGGTCTAAACCATCTTCATTGATTCCTTCTTCTATAAAGAAGTCTGCAGCAAGATCAATACTCTGCTCAGTATATGCTTCATTAAGTTCATCAGTACCTAATACATATCCCCCAAGAGTTCCAATATTCTCCTCTAATTTTGGATTAATTATAATAGTATTTTTACCCTTGAGTTCCTGTATCTTTTTTGGTGCAGATTCTTTCTTAGCACCATTGATGATCTCAGTTAGATCGAATTCAAATGATTCTTTCCAATTAGAGAACTCTTCTTTTTTAGTCTTCTTGATTGACTTCTTAATAGCTTTATCTCTAGAACCCT
>PBPW01000076.1 GCA_002725545.1 Fidelibacterota bacterium
TTTTACCTTAAACTCTCTTAATAAGCGATCTACTAAAACCTCAAGGTGTAGTTCCCCCATTCCTGCTATAATAGTTTGGCCTGTATCAGGATGTATTGAAACTTTAAACGTAGGATCTTCCTCTGCAAGCTTCGCAAGGCCCTTCGATAGGGCATCTTGGTCAGCTTTTGTCGCAGGCTCAACAGAAACCTCTACAACTGGCTCAGGAAACTCCATAGATTCAAGTAAAATTTCTTTTTTCTCTTCGCAAAGAGTATGGCCGGTATGAGAATTTTTTAAACCTACTGCTGCAACAATCTCACCAGCTACCACTTGATCTAATTCTTCTCTTTTATTAGCATGCATTAATAAGATTCTACTTATTCTTTCGCGTTTTCCAGTATTAGGATTCATGACATATGACCCTGCATCTAATTTTCCAGAATAGACACGCATAAAGGTTAATTTTCCAACATACGGGTCAGTCATTACTTTAAATGCTAAAGCACTAAATGGTTCATCCTCTGTTGGATTTCTTTGCATTTCAATATCTGAATCATTAGGATCAAATCCTGATATTGAACCTATATCAAGAGGTGAGGGTAAAAAATCATTTACCGCATCTAATAGACGCTGAACACCTTTGTTTTTGAAAGCAGAACCACATAAGGTAGGAACGAAAGTGTTATCAAGACATCCTTTTCTTATAGCTGATTTTAGCTCATCTTCAGATATTTCCTTTTCATCGAGATATTTTTCAAGAAGGTGTTCATCATAACTAGCTGTCTCTTCAATTAAATGATGCCTCCATTTTTCTGCCTCTTCTTTCATATCGGATGGAATATCTCCTACTTCGAAATGAGCACCTAATGAAGATTCATTATATAAAATTGCCTTCATTGTAATTAAATCAATAATTCCTGTGAATATATCACCGGCGCCAATAGGTAAAACAATAGGAAGCGGATTGGCTCCAAGGCGATCTTTTATCATATCTAAAACATTATAAAAATCAGCACCTGTCCTATCCATTTTATTCACAAATGCAATCCTTGGAACGCCATATTTATCTGCCTGTCTCCATACTGTTTCGCTTTGAGGTTCAACCCCGCCAACAGCGCAAAATACTGCGCAGGAACCATCTAAGACTCTAAGCGATCTCTCTACTTCAACTGTAAAATCAACGTGACCAGGTGTATCAATAATATTTATTCTATGCTCATCCCAAATTGCAGTAGTAGCAGCAGATGTGATTGTAATACCTCTTTCTTTTTCTTGTTCCATCCAATCCATAGTTGCTCCACCATCATGCACTTCACCAATTTTATGGGTTCTTCCAGTGTAGAATAGAATTCTCTCAGTTAATGTTGTTTTACCAGCATCGATATGAGCCATTATTCCAATGTTTCGAACCTTATTTAATTCAATTTTTTTCATAATTGTTATTATCTAAAATGTGCAAATGCCCGATTTGCTTCTGCCATTCTATGAGTATCTTCCTTTTTTTTGATTGCTCCACCTTCATTATTTGCGGCAGAGATAAGCTCTAGAGCTAAACAATCTGCCATAGACTTACCAGACCTTGATCTAGCAGAATTAATTATCCAGTGAGATGCTAAAAAGAATTGTCTGTGCTTTGGAACTTCAATTGGAACTTGGTAGTTGGCGCCACCAATTCGTCTAGATTTGACTTCTAAAGATGGAGATGCATTTTTTATGGCTAATTGAAAAATTTCTTTTCCATCTTTTTTTGTTCTAGTTTTGACATAATCCATAGCATTGTAAAAAATATGCTCAGAAACGCCTTTTTTTCCATCAAGCATTAAATAATTCATAAATTTTGCCACATCTAAATCATTATAGATCGGATCAGGTAAAATTTTTCTTTTTTCTGGTCTTCTTCTTCGCATAATTAAGCTTTTGGTTTTTTAGCTCCATATCTAGATCTACTAGTAGTTCTATCAGCAACACCAGCTGTGTCAAGAGTACCTCTAACTATATGGTAGCGTACACCAGGTAAATCTTTCACTCTCCCCCCTTCAATTAGAACAATTGAGTGTTCTTGTAAATTGTGACCTTCGCCAGGAATGTATGCATTAACCTCCATACCATTTGTCAATCTTACCCTAGCTACTTTTCGAAGAGCAGAGTTGGGTTTTTTAGGTGTAGTTGTATATACACGTGTACATACACCACGTTTTTGAGGGTTACCTTTAAGAGCAGGGGTTGCATTCTTTTTAGTAACTCTTTTTCTTCCTTGTCTAATTAATTGATTTATCGTCGGCATTTCATTTCCATTAAAGCCTACAAAATTAATATATTTTTAAATATTTTAAAAATTTTAATTTGTAATTCTTTTATTTATGTTATTCTGTGCTTTTTTGGGTTTCAACAGATTCAGATTCTTCTTTAGGCATATTCTTTTCATCAATGTCTGTAGTTATTTCAGGATTTTGAACAATAATATCACTTAAATGGGGAGATCCAGTACCTGCAGGAATCAACCTTCCAACTGCAACATTCTCCTTAAGTCCTCTTAAATAATCTGTCTTACCTGAAGTTGAAGCATCAGTCAAAACTCTTGTAGTTTCTTGGAATGAAGCTGCTGAGATAAAGCTTTCAGTATTCAGAGACGCTTGAGTGATTCCCATAAGCAACGGTTCAAAAGTTGCAGGTTTAGTCTTACGAGATTTAGCAGGAGTTTTATTTTCTTCTTTAAGTGATTTATTTGTTTCAAGATATTCTTTTTTATCAACCAACATATCTTCCTCATANTCAGAATCACCAGAATCCGTAATAACCACCATAGATGTTAGCTTCTCATTTGTTTCAAAAAATTCCGCCCTATTAATTCTATCTTTTGGTAAGAAATTAGAGTCACCAGCATCATCGATACTTACCTTCTGCATCATTTGCCTTACTATGACCTCAATGTGCTTATCATCAATTTTAACTCCTTGNAGTCTGTATACCTCTTGAATCTCATTGACAAGATACTCTCTAACTTTATTTGGGCCAAGAANCCTGAGGATATCAACAGGAGAAATACTTCCCTCGCAGAGAGATGTTCCCGCTACGATCTTATCTCCTTCATGCACAACAACATGCTTACCGTAAGGAATTGAATAAGTCTTAACTCCTTCATCGACACCTGTTATACTAATTTTTCTTATACCTCTTTTAGTCTCACCAAAACTAACAACACCATCAATNTCAGAAACGACTGCAGGATCGGCAGGTTTACGAGATTCAAATAATTCTGTAACACGAGGCAATCCACCAGTAATATCACGTGTTTTTCCAATTGCTCTTGGTATTTTTACAAGAGTTTGCCCTCTTTTTACTTTATCTCCTTGCCTAACTGTTAAATTCGCAGTTACCGGTAGAATGGTTCCTCCAGCAAGTATAGAGCCTTTAGAATCTATAATCTCAATATGCGGACTTAGATTTCTATCTTTAGACTCAACAATTACCATTTGCTTCTTACCACCTTCAACAGCTTCAACTTGATAGGTTTCATTTTCAATAAAATCTTTAAGCTCCACAATTCCTGTTTGCCTTGCTAAGATTACATCAGTGTAGGGATCCCATTGGAACAATATGGTTTCAGCATTAACTTTTTCACCGTCAGCTACATTTAGATTTGCGCCATAAGGCACGTTGTAATCAAATGTTTTACCATCTTTAGCGGCGATTGTTAATTTGGCATGTCTGACCATGCATCTAACAACACTAATACCTGATGAGTCTTTGGCCTCAGCAATTTCCAAATTGTCTGAAAATTTAACTATTCCAGCGCGCTTTGTTTGCATTTCGGACTGTTCTATGATTCGAGTGGCCGTTCCTCCAATGTGGAAAGTGCGAAGAGTAAGCTGGGTTCCTGGCTCCCCAATGCTTTGTGCCGCTTGTATACCTACTGAAGTTCCAAGGTCTACTAGCTTATGATTTGATGGATTCCATCCATAGCATTTTGCACAAACGCCTCTAAGTGATTCGCATGTTAAAACAGATCTAATTCTTAATGATTCGACATTGCTATTAGAAACTAACTTAGCTTCATCATCTCTAATCATAGTTCCTGCTTTAATTAAAACTTTTCCATTCTCAATAAAATCATCAAGGAGTGTTCTACCTAAAATTCTTTCAGAAAGCGGCTCGATTATGTCCTCACCTTCTTTAAGATCATCTGCAACTATTCCATTAATTGTTCCACAATCTACTTCGGAAATAACTACATCCTGCGCAACATCTACAAGTCTACGCGTCAGATAACCTGCATCAGCAGTTTTTAGAGCAGTATCAGCTAATCCTTTTCTTGCGCCATGAGTAGATATAAAATACTCCTGAACCGATAAGCCTTCTTTGAAGTTTGAAGTAATTGGAGATTCAATAATCTCACCTTTACTTCCCGTCATGGATTTTTGCGGTTTTGCCATGAGGCCACGCATACCAGCTAACTGTTTAATCTGATCTTGAGACCCTCTAGCCCCAGAATCAGCCATCATAAATACTGGATTAAAGCCTTGGTCGCTAGTTTTCATACCTTCCATCATTGTAGATGCGACATCATTTGTAGCATGTGTCCAAACATCTATAACTTTGTTATATCTTTCTCCCTCAGTAAGTATATGTCTTTGATATTTATCTTTGATAAGATCAACTTCATTTTGGGCTTCATCTATAATTGAATCTTTTAATTCAGGGATTTGGATATCGCTGACGGCAATAGAAAGCCCTGCTTGGGTAGCAGCATTAAAACCTAAAGTTTTTAAATTATCGAGAAACGTAACAGTTTTTTTATTTCCAGATAATAAATATATTTCATTTACAAGCTTACTTAAACGCTTTTTATCAATTATATCATCAACATAATCAATTTCAGAAGGAATAATCGAATTAATAACTACTCTTCCAACAGTAGTATTTTTATACCAATTTCCATTGTGTCGAACATTGATTATTGTGTTCGCTTCAACTGCTTTACCTTCATAGGCAAGTAAAACTTCATTGAATGAGCCAAAAGTCTTACCTTCGCCCTTGCAACCTTCTTTTTTCAAGCTCAGATAATATGTCCCCAAAACCATATCCTGAGATGGCAGCGCAAGAGGTTTGCCATTTGCTGGATGCAAAATATTGTGACTCGAAAGCATTAAGACACGAGCCTCCATTTGCGCAGCTAGTGAAAGCGGAACATGAACCGCCATCTGGTCACCATCAAAATCTGCATTAAAAGCGGAACATACTAATGGATGGATTCTAATAGCTTTACCATCAACCAAAACAGGCTGAAAAGACTGAATACCTAGCCTATGAAGAGTAGGTGCACGATTTAAGAGAACTGGGTGATCTTTTACAACATATTCTAAAACCTTATAGACGATTGGATCTTTATCTTCAATCATTAATTTAGCGCTTCTCGGCGTTTGGGCATACCCTCTGCTCATTAACTCGCTAATCATATGTGGCTTAAAAAGCTCTAAACCCATATTTTTTGGCAAACCACACTCATGGAGATTTAACTCAGGGCCA
>PBPW01000077.1 GCA_002725545.1 Fidelibacterota bacterium
TTTTCCAGAAATCAACTATGATAAAATTGATAAGGTGAGAGGTTTAGATATAACTATCTGCACATCTGCATCAACTAATGAGGAAGCAATAGAGCTTTTAAGATATTTTAACATGCCGTTTCCGGCAGAAACAAATAATTAGGAATAATATGGCAAAACAAAGTTCAATTCAAAAAAATATGAATAGAGAAAAAATTGTTAATAAATTTAAATTGCGACGTAATTCTCTAAAAAAAATGATTATGAAAAAAGATTTGAGTATGGAAGAAAGATTTAAGATACAGTCAAAATTAAATGATCTTCCTAGAGATAGCTCTAATATAAGAGTGCGTAATAGATGCAGAATTACTGGGAGAACTCGAGGTGTGTATAGAAAATTTGGTCTTTCTAGAATCAAAATTAGAGAGTTAACAATGTCAGGATCATTACCTGGTGTTGTTAAGTCAAGTTGGTGAGGAGATAATTATGGCTTTTAATGATTCATTATCAGATATGTTGGCAAGAATAAAAAATGCTCATAAAGCTAATAAGGCTTTTACCTCATGTTATAAATCTAAATTAAATATGAATGTTCTTTCTGTTTTAAAAGATGAAGGTTATATACGTGATTTTCAGGATGTAGAATTGAGAAAAGGTATAAACAATATAAAGATTGATTTGAAATATTATAATGGAACTCCAGTAATTAAAAGAATTAAAAGAATTTCAAAACCGGGTATTCGTGTTTATTCTAAAATAAATGATCTACAAAAATCTTATGGAGGTTTAGGCATATCTATTTTATCTACACCTAAAGGTGTAATGTCTGATCAAAAAGCAAGAGATAATAATGTAGGTGGTGAAATTTTATGTGAGGTATTTTAATCTATGTCTAGAATAGCAAAAAATAGTGTTTTGATTCCGAAAGAAACTACATGTAATTTTGATAATAGTATTTTAGTTGCAAAAGGAAAAATGGGAGAATTATCAATAAATATTAGCCCACTTTTTAAAGTTGATTTGAGTGAAGATAAAATTTCTGTTCTACCTAAAAACGATAAAGATAAAAAAAATCCAATTTGGGGAACAACTAGAGCTCACGTGGCAAATCTTATTAAAGGTGTAAGTGAAGGATTTTCAAAAACTTTAGAGATGAATGGCACAGGATATAGAGCATCAATATCAGGTACAAAGTTAAAGCTTCAACTAGGTTATAGCCATGATATTGATTACGAAATTCCTAAAGAGATCAAAGTAGAAGTCAGTAAACAAAATATTATAAAATTGTCTGGTTCAAACAAAGAAAAATTAGGAGCAGTTGCAGCAAATATTAGATCATTTAGAAAACCTGAGCCATTTAAAGGAAAAGGAATAAAATATGAAAATGAATTCATTTTTAGAAAAGAAGGTAAGAAGAAATAATTATGGTTAATAGCGTAAGACAAAATAGAACCAGATTTAAACTAAAAAAAGTTACCAATAGAAAAAGGCTAACGGTTTTTAGATCAAATAATCATATTTATGCTCAAATTATTAATGACGATAAAGGCATAACTTTAGCTAGCGCATCATCTATAGAAAAAATTTTTAGAGAAAATAATCATTCAAAAAAAGAATTGGCTGAAAAAATTGGTACAGAAATTGCTAAAAGATCTATAAAAAATGGAATTAAAGAAGTTGCTTTTGATAAAGGTAAATATAAATATCATGGTTTGATAAAAATTTTAGCAGAAGCAGCTAGGGAAGCTGGTTTAAACTTTTAGAGGAAATATGTTTGATAGTGAAAATAAAGAATTTAGTGAACATTTAGTAACAATTAATAGAGTTGCAAAAGTTGTTAAAGGTGGAAGACGTTTTGGATTTGCAGCAATAATGATTGTAGGAGATAATAAAGGTAAAGTCGGGTATGGAACAGGAAAAGCAAAAGAAGTCCCAGAAGCAGTAAGAAAAGCAACAGAAAATGCAAAAACAAGAATGATAAGAGTACATCTAAAAGATAATAGAACTCTTCATCATGATATCGTTGGGAGATTTGGAGCTGGAAAAGTNATTCTTAGATNTGCTGCTCCTGGAACAGGNATAATTGCTGGAGGTCCGATGAGAGCGCTTTTTGAGTCATTAGGNATAAAAGATGTAGTTGCTAAATCNACTGGTAGTTCNAATCCTCACAATATGATTAAAGCAACATTNGATGCTTTTAAAAAGTCTGAATCCCCNAAAAGTNTNGCAGCAAAAAGAACAATNAAAATATCTAAAGTNAATTCAAATAAAACGGCATCATAATATGAAAATTAATGAACTTAAATCTAATTTAACATCTAGAAAAAAACGTAAAAGAGTTGGAAGAGGTTCTGGCTCTGGAACAGGAAAAACAGCGGGAAGAGGTGTAAAAGGACAAAAATCCAGATCTGGTGTTGCAATTAAAGGATTTGAAGGAGGTCAAAATCCTTTATATATGAGATTGCCAAAAAGAGGATTTAACAATCCGTTTCAAAAAAAAATACAATCAATTAATTTTCATCATATTGATCTTATTCTTAATAAATACAAGATTAAACCTGATGAAATTAAAGAATCAGTTTTATTTGAGAAAAAAATTTTTAATAAATCTAAAGGTTTACTAAAGCTATTGGATGTTGGAGATTTAAAATCTTCAATTAAAATTGAGGTTTCATATGCTTCTAAAAATGCAATAGCTAAAGTAGAAAAAAATGGAGGAAAGGTAAATCTTATAAAGATTTAATAAAGATATATGGCTACAGCTGCAGAAAAAATGGCAAATAATTTAAACTTTGGAGCTATAGGTAAAGCTACTGAACTTAGAAATAGACTTTTATTTACTCTTGGAGCATTAATAGTTTTTCGTTTAGGAACTTTTTTNCCCATACCTGGTATTAATCCTNTAGCACTTCAACAATTTTTTGAGCAACAGTCATCAGGAATACTNGGTATTTTTGATACTTTTTCTGGAGGCGCTNTAGGGAGAATGGGAATTTTTGCTCTTGGAGTTATGCCTTATATTTCTGCTTCTATAATTATGACNTTAATGCAATCAAGCATACCTCATTTAAAAACNTTAAGGGAACAAGGCTCTAAAGGAAGAAGAAAAATTATTCAGTACTCTAGATATTTAACTGTTATTATTGCTGCTTTGCAAGGTTANGGAGTCGCTATAGGTTTAGAATCAATGCAAACTGCATATGGTAATATTGTAATTGACCCAGGGATATTTTTTAAAGTTACTACTATNATTACCTTAGTTGGCGGAACTGTTTTTTTGATGTGGCTTGGAGAACAAATTTCTTCACGAGGTGTAGGAAACGGTATTTCTTTAATTATAACTGCAGGAATTGTAGCTAATCTTCCGCAGGCTTTAGTTAGTACATTACAGTTAGGCAGAACAGGTGAATTAAGTATGGCATTTATTTTAGCTATTTTAATTTTAGTCTTAGCTTTAATAATTTTTATAGTATTTGTAGAAAAAGCTCAAAGAAGACTATTAGTTCAGTATCCNAAAAGACAAGTTGGAAATAAAGTATATGGAGGTCAAAGTTCACATTTNCCTTTAAANATAAATACTGCCGGCGTTATTCCAGTAATTTTTGCTTCTTCTATTTTACTTTTACCAAATACAATGTCAGGTTTTGGAGCAGGTTCATCAAGCGAGATTTTTTTAATTATATCAAGCTATCTTGGTAGAGGTCAGCCACTTTATCTTGCTCTTTTTGCTTTTATGATAATATTTTTTGCTTTTTTCTATACTGGAATTGTNTTTAATCCTGATGAGCANGCAGAAAATTTAAGAAAATATGGAGGTTTTATTCCAGGTATTAGACCTGGTGAAAATACTTCAATATATATAGATTATGTTCTTACTAGATTAACAACAGTTGGTTCAATTTATTTAACATTAGTAGCACTTCTGCCAGAATTTTTAATTTCTAAAACTTCCATTCCTTTTTATTTAGGGGGAACTAGCCTTCTGATTGTTGTAGTTGTTATGATTGACTTCATTACTCAAGTTCAGTCTCATCTATTTCAGCATCAATACGAAGGATTATTAAAAAAAACNAAGTTNAGAGGTCGAAGATAAGAATAATGATCTTTTTATTCTTTGGTCCNCCAGGAGCAGGAAAAGGTACTCAAGCAGCAATANTATCAAAACAATTTAATATACCTCATTTGTCAACTGGTGAAATTTTAAGAAATAATTTACTCGGCACTAGTACTCNTTCAAAAAAAATAAAAAAAATAATAGAAAAGGGTGATTTAGTATCAGATGAAATACTNAATGAAATAATTAAACAAAAATTAGATTCATATGAATGTAANAATGGTTATATTTTAGATGGTTATCCNAGAACTCTCATTCAAAATAATTGGCTTCAAAATTATTTGNACTCTAAAAATTTAGAAATAACAAAAATTTTTGATATAAATTTANAAAGAGATATTATTGTTGAAAGAATTAAAAATAGAGCAATATTAGAAAAAAGAGAAGATGATACTGAAGAAGTAATAAAAAATCGAGTTAATAAATATATTGAAGAAACTAAACCTCTTTCAAAATATTACCTTGAGAAAAATCCTAACAATTATCATTTGATTGATGGAAATCAAGAAATTGAAATGATAAAGAATGATATCCTAAAAATAGTTAAAAAATGAGGTTTTTCGTCAAAAAATTGCTGTTTCTTGGCTTGACTTTTGTGCTATTTATCATGTATTCACCCTCATTCATTAAAATTATTAAATAAAGGCAGTTTCATAGGATGGCTCGTATATCAGGTGTTAATATTCCAACGAATAAAAGAATACGTGTAGCTTTAACATATATATTTGGCATAGGACCCAAAATAGCTAATGATATCTGCAGTGAAGCTTCAGTGGATATGAAAATGAGAGTTAGCCAACTGAAAGATGAAGAATTAAATAAAATTAGAGAAATAATTGACGCAAAACATTCTGTAGAGGGAGATCTTAGACGTAAAGTTTCTATGGATATTAAACGTTTAACTGATCTTGGATGTTATAGAGGATTAAGACATAGAAAAAAGTTACCAGTAAGAGGGCAAAGAACTCATACTAATGCTAGAACTAGAAAAGGAAAAGCAGTAGCTATTGCCGGAAAGAAAAAAGTGACTAAAGGTTAGTTTATGAATGAAAAGAAAAAAACTAAAACTAAAACTAAAACAAAAGCAAAAAGAAAAGTTACAAATGGTGTAGCTCATGTTGTTTCATCTTTTAATAATACCATAATTTCTATTTCAGATGAGAATGGCAATGTTTTAGCATGGTCATCAGCAGGTCATAAGGGTTTTAAAGGTTCTCGTAAGTCTACTCCATTTGCAGCTCAAATTGCAGCAGAAGATGTAGGTAACAAAGCAAAAGAATACGGGCTTAAAACTTTAAGAGTTGAAGTTTCTGGACCAGGATCAGGAAGAGAATCTGCCTTAAGATCTCTTCAGTCAGTTGGGTACATAATAACTTCAATTAAAGATGTAACCCCTATACCTCATAATGGTTGCAGACCAAGAAAAAGAAGAAGAGTTTAACTATAAAATAAGGAGCATTAAGTGTTACAAAAAAATTGGATGGATTTAATTAAACCAAGTAAAATGGATGTTAATGTTCAAGAAAATGATGGTAAAAAAGGAATTTTGATTGCTGAACCTTTAGAAAGAGGATTTGGTTTAACTCTTGGAAATTCACTTAGAAGAATTTTACTTTCATCTTTACAGGGAGCAGCAATTATTTCAGTAAAACTTAAAGGTGTTGTTCATGAGTTTTCTACTATTCCTGGTGTAAAAGAAGATTTAACAGACATATTGCTTAATTTAAAAGCAGTTTGTTTAAAGGTCCATTCTCCAGGTTTAAAAAAAATGTATATAAGAACAAAAGGTCCTGGTGAAATTAGAGCAGGAAATTTTGAAACAGATTCAGAAACAGAAATAATGGATCCAGATCAAATAATC
>PBPW01000078.1 GCA_002725545.1 Fidelibacterota bacterium
ATTTTAATAACTCCTCATATTTTTTGTCCCATCCTTTAAATCTTCTGGGGTATTTAAAATCCTGTAACTGTCCTTTTGCAATCGTTGGGTAGTTTGTTGCAATAAATGTTTTTATATCTTCATCGGATACAGGAGTAGTGTCAGGCAAAGATCTATCTCCATGAAAACCTCCAGGTGCAACATAAATCAATCGCTTAACCCTTTCAGGGTATTTTATAGCAATTTTAGAAATAACTCTACCACCGTTTGACAGGCCAGCAAAATTAACTTTTTGGCTTACCTGTAAGTAATCTAGTAATCCGACTACTTGATTTGCGTATAGCTCATCATTGTAAATTACATCAGGGTTGGATGAATAACCTCTTCCATAAAGATCTAATCTGATAACACCAAATCCCCTATCGATCGCTTCATAATAGGTTTCATCCCAAATATATGAGGGGACTGAAAATCCATGAATAAGAACCATAATCTCATCATGATCCAAATTTTTATATTCATAATATGTATGGCCATCTTTAAGCAAAGCAAACTCTCCAGTTTGAACGCTATTTCGGAATGAATCATTTTTTTCAATAGACTCGTATTTGATATCATGGGTATTGCAGCCAATAACAAAAAAGATAATATTCGTTAAAATAATTTTTTTATACATTGATGGTCAGGTTAAGATTTATTTCCAAATAGTGCAGTTTAGTGAATATATATTTAAATTCAAGTTCACTAAATTTATCACGATTATATTTTACAACTTATATCTAATCATAAAATATGAATAAATATAAAATTCAGATTTATAGCTTAATTTTTCTTAGCGGAATTATCATGATCTTTTTGATAGATAACGACCAAGAAAAAAAATCTGCTCCCCTGCAAAATAGCACAGAAAATATTTTTTCATCAAACGATGTATCCGATCCATTTGATCTAGTGCCACCTAACTGGACGCGCGTTACGCCTAAATCCTCTATGCGACTTGCTGAGTTTAATGTAAACAATAATTCTGGTAGTTATGATGTGATCGTATTTAAAAACATTGGTGGAACTGAAAATCAAAATATAGAACGTTGGTTCAATCAATTTAGTGGGGATTATTTGCCCCAGCTTGAAAAACAATCTGAATCAATGGATATTAGAGGAAGCAAGCTGATATATGTTCAAACTTCTGGATCATTTAATGGCGGGATGGGTCAAAGCGCCCCTATTGATGCAGCTGGTCTAATGGGTTTTATCATCAATACCAAAGAAGATGTTTATTATTTCAAGGCTGTGGCAGATGCAAAAATAATAGCAGAAGGAAAGCGTGATTTTGTTCAAACTGTATTGAGCCTTCCTATCTTTTAATTAATTTAACGGAGATAATATGGACAAAGAAAAAATAATTGAAAAACTAACACAAATTTTTGATCTTGAATTATCAGGAGTAATACGATATACGCATTATTCATTAATGATTTTTGGTCACAATAGACTTCCGCTAGTTGACTTTTTTAAGGCACAAGCCACCGAATCTTTAGAGCACGCTAATCTTGCAGGTGAGCATATCACAGGCTTAGGAGGTCACCCTCCACTTAACCTTACTAACATCAAAGAAACCTTTAAGCATGATACAAAAGAAATTCTTTCAGAAAGCCTTGAACATGAAAAGCAGGCAATAAAGCATTATTACGAACTCTTAGATCTTATTGGAAATCAATCTGTATATCTTGAGGAGTATGCCCGAGGAATGATTGGTCAAGAAGAACTTCATGCGCTTGAGGTTGAAAAAATGCTGAAATCTAATTGATAATTAATAGTAATTATTTGATCTAACCTGCAGACTAATCCACAACCTCAATACAATAAAGTCCGCTGTTCATGTCTGATAAGAAAATGTAATCCTTGTACGGCTGCGCTCCCCATACCATTGGCGCATTAGGAATAATTCCATCTCTGTGTTGTGGTAAAAAATAGCCAATCTCTCTCTCCTGCTTGTAGAGATCACCAAGAAGCTCACCAGAAATATCAAGGATTCTAATACCTCCCTGATAAAAAGCAGCTAANAACACATCGCCATAAACCCATTGATTGTGACTTCCGGCTTCGGGTACAATATATGCCGCATCTTCAACAGGATTTTCGGGATCGCTAAAATTTATAAAGTGGAACCCGCCGCGGGGTTGGGAAGGTTTGTTATTGATAAGGTTTTCCAAACCTTTTGGGAATACTTCATCTCCCATTACAATATAAAAATTCCCTGTTGATTGACTGGAAAAAGGGAAGGCTGAATGATTTCTACCTTTAAAATCTGGAAAAGAAGCGAGCTGAACTGGGTTTGATGGGCTTCCATTACCCGCTTTTAAAAGCAAAGGATTAAAGCCAATATCAGAGCTTTCTTTCTCATTTGAAGTGCTTCCTCCTATATCAACAGCTACAATACCATCTCTCCAGTTTGATGAATAAGCAATTCCATTTTCGATCCAAACATCATGAATAGCATGCCCAGCAGTATTCAACTCAAAGACGCCAACTCTAAAGGGGTTTTTGGGGTCCTCAATATTTATAATATCATATTTTCGGCCATTATTCACGGCATAAACATGATTCTTGTAAATAAATGTATTGTGTACACCACCGGTCATATCATCGTTAAATGTTGAAAGGATTTTTACATTAAATGGGTCGGAAACATCAAGTATTACAAAGCCATTTTTTCTATTAGAAGCTCCTTCGCGAGTTATTACTCCTGTTCGTCCATCCTCAGAAACTTTCACATCGTTCACATTTCGGGCGTCAACTTTTACAGTATCAATTATTTTCATATTCGCCGGATCTGTTACATCCCAAAAATATGCTTCTCCATCTCCAAAAATACTTCCTGTAGCTGCAAAGTCTTTTCCACTGTGTTTGCCTACTCCGGGCCACACCCACAAATCGCCAGATTTTACATTTGATATAAGACCATGACCAACCAAACGAACTTCTTTTTTTACATTTCTGGAAACAACATTTACTTTTTTCTGTGATGAATAACTACCTGATGATACAACTAAAGTATAAAGTCCTGGAGTTTCAGCAACGAACCTTCCGTCTTCTGAAATGTATGCGGAAGCTGGAAGTCCATACTCACCATATCCTGCTTTTCCAAAATAGGCATAATCTAAGGGAGCGTCTTTGACCAAGCTGCCATTACCCGCTAAAGCCTTAGCATTAATATGGAGTACATCTCCAGTGCGAATTTCAGTTTGCTGAAAATCCATGGAAATCCGTCTAACAGGATTGCTGACAATCTTAATTTTAAAGGTTTCTGAAATTTTTTCAACCTTAACTGAAACCTTTACCGTTCCTGTTTTCTTAGCCTCAAAGGTATTGAAGACGTCAACTCTTCCTTTTTTGTCATCCGATGATGATATTGATAATTCAACATCATCTCTTTCATTATTTGATGCGTCAATTATTTTAAATTTTAACGGTACAAAAGTACCTACATAAACTTTAGGAGGGATTGCAGATATATCAATCTTCTTTACTGCGGGCTTAGGTACCATTACAATCATTTCGCCAGTAGCGCCATTTGCACCACGAACTTTTAATTTTAATGTTCCAGATCTGTTTGGCTCTATTGAAACCGTAGCCTTTCCGGTCTCATCGCTTACTCTTGGGGAAATAGACAAGCTGGTTCCGGGCCAATCAGGTGTAGGCCCAATTCCTGGATCGTGCGCTGAGTACATTGAAAAACTAGACTTCACAAGGTTCTGCTGTTTGTCAAGAAGCCTAATAGTGACTTTTTTACTTTCACCTAACTGAATTTGAAGCTCTGGTGGTTCAAAAGTAAATTGAAAATCTTCTTGAGCAAAAACGCTCGTAAGATAAAATGTACTTAACAAAATAAATCTTTTTTTCACTTTTTTCTCCTTTAATAATTCACTTAGTAATTGTAGTGCCGGTAGAACCACTTATAGCTCCTAAAACTCCAGCAATAGAAGTTATAACAACTTTTTCACCATGATGATTTAGAAAGTAAAGGGCTGACTGAATTTTAGGACCCATGCTCCCTGCTTGAAAATGGCCCTCGTTTAAATATTTTTTTGCCTGGTCAAAAGTCATTTCTAATAATGGCTCTTCATCAGGTTTGCCAAAATTCAAACACACCTGATCCAAATCAGTAATAATCCATAGCTCGTTAGCTTTAATCACTCTTCCAAGAAGGGCTGCCGATAAATCTTTATCTACAACTGCGTTCAATCCTTCTAATCTATCTTTATTATTCCAAAAAGTCGGTATGCCTCCCCCGCCAGATGCGATAACGATCGTCCCATTATCCACCAGCGTCTGAATAGATCTACCATGCTCAATGAATTGAGGNATTGGGCTTGGCACTACCTGCCTCCAGCTGCCAGGCTCTTGTTCTTTTACATTCCAACCGAACTGTTTTGCTAGACGCTTAGCCTCCTCTTCTTCGTAACGTCTACCGATGAACTTTTGNGGATCATGAATGGATGGATCATCTTTATCTACAATGGTTTGAGTAATCAATGTAACAACTTCCCGATCTATCTTTTTTTCTTTTAGAACATTTTGGAGGGATTGTTGAACCATGTAACCAATTGCTCCTTGTGTTTCAGCAACACACACCCCTAAAGGTAAGGGGGGGATTGTTTCGTGCGTGAGCTCCATGCGATAAAGTTCATCACCAACTTGAGGGCCATTTCCATGGGTTAGGCAAATATTATATTCTAAATCTACAAAATGCATTATGTTATCAATGCTTTCGCGTGTGTGTGCAAACTGCTGATAAATTGTACCCGCTTCCTCTTTCGGTGAAAGNGCATTACCACCAAGAGCAATAATTATAGATTTATTCATTATTCTACGTCAGATCCTATAGAGCCTTGCTTAGCTCTTTGTTCATATTTTTTTAACACTTTTTGGAGTGCATCTTCAATATTTATATCTAAAGAATTAGATAAAGCAATGATAGAAAAAACTACATCTCCAATTTCCAGTTCTATTTTTTCATTTTGTTGAAAACTTTTTTTTCCATAGTCAGAACCTACCAAAAGCTCCTTTGCCACTTCGCCAAGTTCAGAAACGGTATCAATTAATCTAGATTGTGGAGAAGTATTAAGGTTGTGCTCATCGCAAAATTTTTGGACTTTTTCTTGAATGTCCTGCATAGCATTAGGATGATAGTTTATATAAAAGCAATCTATATGTTTTCATTCTATTGAACATTTCAGATGTTAAATGNCCTGAAAAATATATCTCATTAATTTTTGTCAAACGCTTACGAAAAGCCCATCGAAAAACTTTCATTAATCTGGGATAATTACTATCCATATATCTCGCTGAAAGCGAACTGATTGGGAGGGCAAAATCATTTAACATGTCATTCAACAAGTCCATTGTTCTAGCTGTTTCTTTGGTTATATCCTTATTGACTACCTCCGTTAATGGGTACTCTTTTAAAACATCATGAAACCAATCCCAGCCATGCCCTCCTCCTAAAGGCCTTCTTCCGGTACCGGGTTGCCTGAAAAAATCACAAATCAATATATGACGGCCAGGGTTAAGCGCTTCAATACATTTTTCAAATCCCCTATCCATTGGAACATATTGAAAGCTTTCGCTAAAAATGGTAAGATCATATTTCTGCTCTAACTGAAGATCTTGACAAGTGCTTCGATAGACTTTTACCTTGTCTCCAAGTTTTTCTTCAATCGCATCTGCAAGGTATTCGCTAGGCGATACNCAATGAACTTGATAGCCTTTATCTATTAATTTTTCTGCAAGACCACCGGATCCACTACCAATATCCAAAATGGTTTCAACNTCTTCTGGGATTGTATCCATAATAAGCTTGGAATGTAAATCTTGTGCTTTGCCCACATTTTCTGGGATAATTGCAAGGTCATCTGGCCAATAACCGTAATGTAAATGTTCGGTTTTATATAGAAACCGACTTATCACTAAGCCTATCTCTAGGCCAACTTCCTTGGAGCTAACTTTTTCTTTATTCTCGCTCAATTTATGACTCGATTAAAAATATTGTTAACATTCCCAACAGCACTCCTACAGCAAGCGCTAGGAAAAAGACTTTCCAGCCCGTTATACCGGGTTCCTTGCCAGAGAGCATTAAACGCTGTTCACCTTTTTTTAATTCAATCGAAAAGCCAAACNCATGAAATGAAAGTAAGGGCCAAATATTGAGTTGATATTCTGAACCATTATGANTGAATAGGTGAGATTCGNTTCCTCCCCANCCTCTTTTTTTAGACACTTCTTCGCCATTCACGTATACTCTGCCAAAGCCAGACATCGCATTGGTGAATTCAATCATTGATCCATCATCTAACTTATAGCTTAATAGTTTTGTCCCTATCATTTTTTCCTCATATTGCTGTTAATTTTATTTAATATATACTTGTTTTACAATCGTAGTGTTTATTTTTACTATCTTTTTACTCCATTAATATTTCTTCAATTCACCATCTTCGCTTTTCGCTTTAATTACCATATTTTCAACATCTTTTAATAATTTTTTTGCATCATACACTATGCCATCCTTGATGGTATAGCGTATTCCGCCAACTCTAATTGGTTTATTATCGCTATTCAGCTTGACAGCACCGGTACCATAAAGAACTTTNAAATTAGCTAGTGGATTTTCACCAACTATCACNANATCTGCTAAATACCCTGGCGCTATAATACCGAAATCAGGTTTTGTTTCTAAGGGCTTNTGCAAGGTCTCAGCTCCATGTAGCGTAGCAGCTCTTACAACTTCTAAGGGATGAAATCCNGCTTCTTGCAACAGTTCTAATTCTTCTATATATCCAAAGCCGAAAAGCTTATAAATATATCCCGAATCAGAACCCGTGGTTACTCTTCCACCGGCATTCTTGTATTCATTCAAAAACTGCATCCAAACCTGATAGAATTTTTTCCATGCTATTTCATCNTGGGTCGTCCAATTAAACCAATAAGATCCGTGAGCCACGCGGTTGGGCGTAAAAAAGTCCCACATAGATGGAAGNGTGTATTTTTCATGCCAATCTGCATTTCTTGCATACATAACATTACGTCCTGCCGCATAAATATTCATGGTTGGATCCATTGTTAAATCAAGCTCNAGCAACTCNTCTTTCAATGATTCCCATTTTTCNCCATTAGGTTCTACTAAGCTCCATTGGCGGGCTACTTGACCAAATCGATCTTGTTCATTATTGTAATTCATATCTACGGGATACGGTTGAACATCGTTTTTTTCATACATTGATTCAAATAAACCGTAGAAATGGGTTTGTGTACCTAGCCCTAATCGTGCAGCATCAAGAGTATTCATTCGGGCAACTCCGGTTTGAGCTAAGTGCGCGGTTGTCCCAAGTTTTTGTTTTTTTGCCTCATCGATAAGAGCNGCCATTATATCAGGCTCATACGACCCTAACTTTAATCCATCTACTCCTTTNTTTGAAGCATAGCGCACCCATTTTCTTGCATTTTGAGGATCTNGAATTGGTCCACCTTTCCAATCTTTCCCTTGCCCCGGTCTTTGATAGGCCCAAATTCGGGGCGCAGTTATTTTGTTGGTCTTTGAACGAGCCTTTTCCTTAAGTGAAAACTCTAGCGGGCCCAGCCCTACTCCTCGGACAGTCGTCACGCCATGCGCCAACCAAAGCTTNTAAACATAATCTGTTTCTGGTGCTTTTTGAGCAGAGCCAGCATGAGCGTGCATATCCACAAACCCTGGTAAAAGATAATGGCCGGAAGCATCTATCTCAAAATCACCTTTTTTTGGTCGTCTATTTTCATTAATGGACACACCGGGATATCCGACACTTTTTACCTCAGTAATTCGATTGCCTTCGATAACAATATCAACCGGACCAATAGGAGGAGAACCTGTTCCATTTATCATTGTTGCTCCTCTTATCACCATGCGTTTAAAAGGGCCTTTCCCTTCGGAGCGATCTGAGCCTGGAATTAAAGCATTCTTCTTAGGCTGCGAAAACAAACTGGAAAAGATAAATACAACAAATAAAGCTTTATATACATGCCTCATGACTAGTTCTCTCTTGGTTGTTATTCTTTGTACTGATTGAACCAATATAATATATGGTCAATTTTTGTTATCAGTTGACTAGGTTTACTTGAAATACCGTGATACGCCTCAGGAACTTCTACGTAAACCGTTTCAATTTTTCTTATCTTCAATGCATGGTATAGCTGTTTGGCTTCAGATGGAGGAGTTCGAAGATCATACGTTCCTACCATTACCATCGTAGGTGTCTCAATATTGCCTACCAATGAAATAGGAGAAAACTTCCAATATTCATCAAAATTTTCCCATGGCTGACCTTTGTATCTATAATTGGCGTAATTGAAATAATTATCAGCTACCAATGTTTTTGATATCCAATTCATCACTGGCTTAATCACAGCNGCGGCCTTAAAGCGATTTGTTTTNCCGATGATCCATGCCGTCATAATTCCTCCCGCACTTCCGCCAGTCACAAATAAATTATTTTTATCGATGTATCCTAATTGTAATAATTTATCTACGCCATCCATTACATCTTGAAAATCTTCACCGGGGTAGTTACGATACAATAGGTTTCCAAATTCTTCCCCGTAGCTTGTGCTNCCTCTNGGGTTAGGATAGAATACGACATAATCCGATGCAGAATACAATAGNATTTCCGGAGANAAACGATCTCCATAATTACTGATGGGTCCCCCATGATTTTCTACAATCAACGGATATTTTTTATTCTTATCGAATTCGGGTGGTTTGGCGATCCAGCCTTGAATCTTTCTTCCATCTACAGAAGATGTATACCAGATGTCTTCAACTGTACCAAGATCCCTATTGGATAGTAGATCAAAGTTAAGGTTGGTTATTCGCTGAACTTTTCTTCCATCAAATATTCCAATATCTGCTGGGTGATACGGTGTTGAAATGGTATAAACAATCTTGCCAGTTTTTGACATTGAATACGATCCGCCTCCATAAGGCCTGCCAATACTTGTCCCGCCAAGGTTATCGGCTATTTTTTTTGTTTTTCCAGAAAGCGATGTATAGCCGATCTTTCCATTTCCATGATTATCATATTTAAAATATACACCTTTACCATCCGGTGCCCATCTTAGCGATGATATACTCCTATCTAAGTTTGTTTTAATCTCCCGTTTATTCGATCCATCAATATTCATCATGTATAATTTTGTTACCTGATAGGTTTGCACTTTATCAAGGTAACCTAGGTAAGCGATAGTTCTACCATCTGGCGATACCACCGGTCCCCTATCTGGACCATTGCGATCTGTTAATTGCTTTAAATCGGATCCATCAACTTTAATCGAATAAATCTCTGAATTTCTAAATTCATATTCCCAATTCTCAGAATAATTAGATGTGAAAATCATTTTCTTGCTATCCTGTGACCAGTCAAAAGATTGGTGATTATAGCTTTCGCTACTTACTTGAATAGGTGTACCACCTTCGCTTGAGATCATAAAAAGATGATGAAACCCTTTTTCCATGTAACCCGAACCATCGGCTTCATGTTTTAGTCGATCGGTTATTCGAGGGGCTGGGGCCCAGGTAGCATTATCAGGTTTTTGTGGTGGGCTAACCAATTTTAACACATCATCTTCAACAAACATTGTAAAGCCTATGTATTTTCCATCCGGAGACCAGCGAATGTTTTTTGGGCTCTGTTTAAGTTGCGATATAGAAGAGTATTGTTTTGATTCTACCCAATATATATAGATCTCAGATCCATTCTCATCATCCGTACTGGAAACAAAGGCGATTTTTTTTCCATCCGGCGACCAACGAGGACTACTCTCATTAGCAGTGCTAGAGGTAAGCTTTTGATGTTCGGTTCCATCTCCACTGATTTTCCATAATGATGATGTTTTGCTATCGGTCATAATATCCATGTTTGTGCGAACATAAACAATTTGAGAATTATTGGGAGCTATCTGGGGATCTTTAACATATTGAATTTCAAATACATCCTGATTTGAAAATCTTGTTTGCGATAAAAGAAAAGTGGCTGAACACGCAATTAATATAATTGATAAATAATTTTTCATGACTGCAATTTACGCATTATCTATTTTCTTTTTATTCATACTGTTTTAGCCATCCCAATGCATTGACAACTGCAGGNGCATAATCCTGAGGACTATGCTTGCCTGTTTCAAGTAAGACTAGCTCAGCATTTCCTCCTTTTGAAAGGANGGAATTGTATAATTTTTCACTTTGGNTGTAAGGGACAACTTCATCTTCTCTGCTGTGTATTAAAAGAAGATCACCGCTGATGGTTGTCTCAATTAACGAATTAGATTTAATGATGTCTCTATACGTATCAAAAATTGAAAGTGAATTATAGTCATCAAGATATTCTTTCGTAAATAACTGTTGCGTGAAATCGGTAAGTTGATTATCTATAAAGTAAGCGTCGATTTCTCCATTAAATAAATCATCTAGTCTGTCAGCNTATGGTTGTTGAACAATCTTATCTATAATATTCAATTCATAGGTTTTATTTAAAACGTAAGGGTGATACACTGCCCAAGAAGGACGCCCTAGACGTTCGGGGTAAGTAAAATTTGCCTCTCGCTCAAGGTCAAAGTATCCAGCGATAACGACACTGGCATCTATATCAAATTTTCTTGGGTTCATCGCCAGCTCATGATGCATCGCCATCGAATTATAACCCCCNTTGGAATAACCGATTAAAAAAAGATTATCATTTAAATCGATTTCTCTTTCGCAGGCNAAAGATTGCATCCCTTCNACCATATCCAGTAAAACCTTTCCATTGGTTTTTTGGTAGACAGGATAATAGGGGAATGTAGAGCTTCCCAAGCCAAGATAATCTGGTTGAATNACAGCGTACCCTATGCCAGCACCAAACACTCCTAAATAACCGTATAGCGGTAAAACAGAAGCCACATCACTTCTTTTTATNGTAAGTCCATGTTGGCCGGAAATCAATGACAGTGGNTCGTTATCTGTCTTAACCGGAATGTATATCGCGCCCGAGGCAATAACGCTATTGCCCTTAGGGTCAGTTGTTTCGTACTCCACAGCATAGATTATAATATCATACGATACATTAAAATCATCCGGCAGTCCATAGCTTGGTTTTAGATCATTGATATAACTAGCCGGAAGCTCTCCTTTTTTTCTTATNGANNTATATTTTCCTTGCTCNGCCTCCGGGCAAGCTTCTTGAGAATTATCATCACAACCTACGAAAATAAATACTAATGTGATGCTAATTAATTTTATTAATCTATCTGATTGTATATTCATTGCATTAAAATAATTTGAGATGAAAATTTAACATGATATTTGTAATTGGTTTAATGTGTTTTTTATATTTAGTCTTTGACCATTATTTATTAACAAATAAAGGTTTATATGGATAGCTGCCCAAATATTGCAGGCAANCAAGTTGCATACCGTAAAAAATCAGGATATTTTAGTCTAGTGGCGGTAATTGTCTTTATCATCATCGTATCGTTATACGATTTTGGGTTTTGGAAAATATTGGTTTTTTTACCGGCAATCGTGATGTCGATTTCACTTTTGGAGGCNTCCAATAAAACCTGTATAGTCTATTCGACAATGGGTATCAAGCATATGGGGGAAAAATATCAAAGAGAAAGAGACTCTGANTTTCTAAAAATTCAGAGAAAAAGATCTATTAAAATCGTTATAAATGGTACCCTGATCGCTNTTNTTATCACGGGTTTGGTCTTTTATCTATTTTAATTATGACTANAATTATTGCTCTATCGATATTATTTCTGGTGTCCTGTGCAACTGAATANCCTTCCATACCCACCTCTTCAAAACAAAGCAGGTTTCCACGTCTTTCTAGCAATGATAAAGATGATATTTTTGTTACATGGTTTGAAGAAATAGATAGCACANATTGGTCATTAAGGGGNTCTATTTTTTCAAANAATAAATGGTCCAGCCCTATGACAATATCTTCNGATCAGCCTTATTTTATAAATTGGGCTGATTTTCCATCGCTAAATTATATTAAGGATGACACACTGGTTGCGCATTGGCTTGAAAAATCTGGAGCCGGGACGTATGATTATGATGTGCATCTATCCTTCTCTTTTAATGAAGGTCGTTCATGGTCTTCTTCGCAAATTCCACACTCCACCAAAGTAAAAGGAGAGCATGGTTTTTCATCCTTTGGAATTGGNNAAAATACCCATGATCTTGTTTGGCTTGATGGCAGGGAAATGAACATGGGGCATAGCAGTGGTCACTACGGCAAAATGAATCTATGCCATACCACGTTTACATCGAATGGTGTATTAGGAGATGAATTTGTGATTGATGATAAAGTCTGTGAATGCTGTCCTACTGCATCCGTAAGATATAAAGATACGCTTGTAGTGGCGTATAGAGATAGGACCGATGAAGAGATACGGGATATAAATATTGCTAGAAAAGCTGGCGATATATGGGAAAAACCGTATCGCGTACATAATGATAACTGGAAAATTGCTGGATGCCCTGTCAACGGGCCAATGCTGGCAATCCAAAAAGGTAAAATTGCTATCGCCTGGTATACAGGAGCAAAGAATTCCGCAAGAGTAAATGTTGCATTTTCTAAAGATATTGGAAGAACATTTTCCGAGCCAATTAGAATTGATCTTTCGATGCCATTGGGTAGGGTTGATTTAGAATGGATCAATAACGATGAAGTAATTGTAAGCTGGATAGAAAGCGGTGATGAAACATCAAATATTTATGCAAGAAGAGTCAATATCAATACTAGGTTAAGTAAAGAAACTTTGGTGGAAAAAATTCCACCAGGAAGAATTTCAGGCTACCCCCAAATGGAAGTGGTTAACAATAATGTTCTTTTTGCTTGGACAGAAATAAATAAAAAAACGATCGTCGCCTCTAAATGGTTATCTTTGTCAGCGCTTAAATGAGATTTTATAGATCGGCCAACTATTTTATAAGCACTTGATTAGACTTTTTCTTTAACTTAATTTTTATTCTGTATTGCTTATAATTGCAATCTCAACCAACAAACTAATTTAACCAGATCTAGAATAGGAATATCAATATGGCAACTTTGATTTTGCGAGAAACGTACCACATTTTAGAAAAACAAATGAAATCGCTGGATAAGCTAAAACGAGAGACCTCAGCCAGAATTAAAGAAGCAGCTGATCATGGAGACCTTAAAGAAAACGCTGAATATCACGCTGCAAGAGAAGAACAGAGTCTAATAGTATACAAGAAACAATTGATGCAGTCTCATGCGCCATTCAGGTTTATTGAGCCTGGTGATATTGATACCGATGAGGTAGGATTTGGTAATAAGGTCACTATTTTAGAAGAAGGCAAAGACAAAGCCGAAGACTATTATTTATTAGGCCCTATTGAGTTTGAGCTCGATCTTTTTCCTTATGTTGTAACCTACCTTTCCCCTTTTGGTCAAGCGATGATCGGTAAAACAGTGGATGAGCATTTTACTCTAGAAATTGAAGGTAAAGATATAAAGTTCACCATTAAAGCCATTGAAAAAGTCTCAACGAAGTAAAATTAAGTTTTTAATCTGATTAAATTTTCAAAAAGTGGCAAAGTAGCAGTTGTATTCGCTAACGGGATTCTAGCTTGTGTGGGCTGGTATGGGGTTTATTCTAATGGAGACGCTTTATCTTGGGTAGTCGCACTACCATTTACCTTATTTATGATTCTTGAATTAAGAAATTTTATGAAACAATCCTAAAACCCTTTATTAATTTTTATCTTCTTTCTTGACATAGGTATCCAACCAATTTGCCGTTTCCCATAATACATGCATAACTGATTCTCTTGCTTTATACCCATGGCTTTCGTGCGGTAAAAGCACCAATTTAGCAGTGGCTCCATGACCTTTTAATGCATGATAATATCTTTTGCTTTGTACTGGAAATGTGCCTGAATTATTATCCGCTTCCCCATGAATTAATAGTATGGGTTCATTTACCTTATGTGCATGCATAAACGGTGACATTTCAAAATAGATTTCTGGTGACTCCCAAAAGGTTCTTTGCTCTGACTGAAAACCAAAGGGGGTTAGGCTGCGATTATAGGCTCCACTTCTGGCAATTCCAGCCTGAAAAATATCAGAATGCGCAAGTAGATTGGCAGTCATGAAAGCGCCATAGGAATGACCTCCAATTCCAATTTGATCGCGCGTAGTTATTTTTCTTTCAACCATAATATCAGCGGCAGCTTGAGCGCTGGCCACTAGTTGCTTAACAAAGCTATCATTTGGCTCTTGATCCCCTTCGCCGATGATTGGCATTGTTGCTCCCATTAAGATTGCATAACCATACGATAACATAATTATCGCCGACGAAGATGATGAAGCAGGATTTATAGTTAAAAATCTATACGGGGAACCAACAACCTGCGAAGCTGCCTTAGAAGTTTTAAATTCTCTAGGATAAGCCCAAACCAATAATGGCAGCGGGCCATCTTCCGGCTTTCTTCCAGGTGGAAGATATAAAGTTGCAGACAAATCAATACCATCTTCTCTTTTATAGGTTAACATTTCTTTATATAGATTTTTCATTTGAGGGTAAGGGTGCTGAAAATTGGTGATTGGATTCAATGAATTATCATTCAAACCTCTAAGCATATAATTTGGTGTCTCGTCTTTTGATTCGCGCCTACTTAAAATCACTTTATTCTTTTTATCAATAATGCTTATTCCTTTTTCATAATACGGGGCTTCACAGCGCCAGAGTCTTTTTGATTTAGCTGAAGTAATATCAAATTCATCTATAAATGGCATATCGCCATCTGGAGATGCACCATTACCTGACATTAATATTTTTTTATTATCAATTAGCGCAAGTACAGACCGACCATAAAGATTCTTTTCCATCATTGGTGATCCTGGATCATTATATCTATCCTCATATGAACGATCTATGATTTTTTTGTTTTTATTGCTTGATGGATCTAAGTGCCACATGGTTGATCTGCGTTCCTTCCATCTTCTCGTTCTTATCAGTGCATTATATTTATCACCCCACATTACACCAGAATATCTTAGGTCCAATTTGATTAAAGATTTTTCATCAGCGTTTGTAAATGGCGCAGCAAGCGAAAATAATTCATCTCTATAAGAAACATCAATATTTGGATCTCCTTGATCTAGTGCGCTAACATAATAAATAGTTGCACCGACATCTGATCGCCAACCAAAAGAGCGTGGACCTTTTATAACCGCATCCCTTCCGATCGGAATACTTTCCGCAAGCGGTATATCTCGTAGCGTATGAACTATTCTTCCTTTTATGTTCAGCACTTGAACAAGAATAGGAAAACGATAAACAGGAACTAGGTATGAATAAGGGCGGTGAATAGTTTCCATGAGAATATATTGGCCATCAGGGGAAGGTTCTGCCCTTCGAATAATGCCCGGTTTCCCGATTTTTTTAATTTTTCCGTTGATTCCGACATAATAAACTTGAGCGGTCATATAGTAATCAAATAAATCTTCATCATCTGGACTTGTTAATAAATCTTGGTAGGTTCTGGCAGGGGAAGCTTTGCCTAAATTTTCTTGAATAATAGGCCCATCAGGTACTGCGCTCTTTGCAGGTACATTTCCCCTGTTTTCAATAATTGTCTTAACAATCAATCCTTCGCTATCGCTTAACCAGTAGACTGCTGATCCATAGATGGCATTCAATGGTTTTTTTATTAGT
>PBPW01000079.1 GCA_002725545.1 Fidelibacterota bacterium
AAAAGAAAGCCAAATCAAGAAAGTTTGTTTGAGCAGATTGCTGAAAATCCATGGGCACAGAGGGGAGCTGTTCTCGCAGTTGCAGGACTTGGCGCTTCATCCTA
This sequence comes from Fidelibacterota bacterium, assembly GCA_002725545.1. The sequence goes on from PBPW01000079.1 coordinate 105, forward strand.
TCTAAAAAATACAGCTGGAGCATCAGAATCTCAAAAAAGAATTGATGATTTAAAGAAGAATGACCCAAATAACATCGGTATTAGTGCCCATGAATCAAGTCGCGATGGGGCAAAAAGCACAGCTATGCTATCCTTAGGAGTGACTATTGGCTCTTTGGCTTATGGCTATTTTACAGGGGTTTTCTCAGAAGAATAAGACCTCAGCTACAATGCGAAGCTAGCCAGTCAAACATTTGTTTGATCTCAGTCTTTGTATTGAAAAAATGGATAGCCACTCTTAAATCGTTTGGCGCATCAACGGGTGATGTAAAGGTTTTTTGCTTCAGTCTTAGCTCATCATATACTTTCCAACCATTACACCCTTGAGGAAGTTCAAGCACAAATACTCCCGAGCGCTGCGATTTATTAGTAGGCGAAGAGACTTGATATCCGCGCCGCTCCCAATCTTTAATTGCATAATTAACTAGCGCATCTATCCGTTTCAATATGCGATCGATGTTGAGCTGTTCGCACCAATGTAATGCAGTATCAAAACCGGCAAACGTCGCAAGCGCTCTAGTTCCAAATTCAAATCTTCTAGCAGCAGGTAATAGGGTATAACCTCCTTTTTGATCCATAGATTCATGACTATGAGACCCAGTCCAAGTTAAACGTGTTTTATCTAAAATCTCTTTTCTGCAGAAAAACATCCCGGTTCCTTTGGGGCCTAAAACCCATTTATGACCGCATGAACTATAATAGTCACAACCTAATTTATGAAAATTGAACGGAACGCAAAGAGGACCTTGGGCTCCATCCAAATGATACCTAATATTATTTGATCGTAAATAGCGACTTATCTGCTGAGATTCATCTACCGTTAGAGCACGCCCATTGTTTCGAGAAACGTGTGGAATGCTCACCATTCTTGTTCGGCTAGTTGTTCGCTTTTTGATTTCTTTTACAATATCTGAACCGCTATCAAAATTTAATCGAACAACCTTTACGCCATAACGAGTAGCTAGCGAATACCATGGAATCGTATTGGCGGGATGTTCTTGATTAGTGATCAACACCTGATCACCCTTTTTCCAGTTGATTGACCATGAGGCAATATTGATTCCTTCAGAAGTGCTATGAGTAAGAGCAACCTCATTTTCATCTGCGCCAAAGACTGAAGCTAGATGCGCTCTTAAATCGGGTTCGACCTTACTCATTTGAGGAGAAATATCAGGATGCACTGGGCCTTTATTTTGGAATACCAATTTTCTCGATACAGATTCCATTACGATCTTTGGGGAAGGTCCTATGCCAGCAGTTTGAAAAAAAGAATCTTTAGTTGCCGGTATTGATCTTCTAGCCTTCCTAACCCATGCTTCTTCAGATTCATGTGTTGAATTAGTTAGGTGGGAGCTAAGAGCAAAAGGGCTAATTAAAGGTAAAGAAATTGAACCCTTCAAAAAGTCTCTTCTTTTCATNTTTATCCTACTTTAATGAATATCNATTACTGGATCACCCAATACATCCATTATGGGCTCTACACCTAANCCAGGGTGNCNAGATGATTTCATACGTCCATTATTTCTTTGAGGNGCTCCATCTGCAATANGTACAGTTACGTAGCTATTGAAATCTGTTGCGGTAAACAAAAGTTTAGGTTGAGTGCTATGCGCTAAATGGGCAATGGTTGCTGTAACAATATCACCGCCCCAGCTATCTTCAATCGTCATTGCTATTCCTAGCTCTGTACATAGATCTCTAGCGAGTACTGCTTTTGTAATGCCGCCAAATTTACTTATCTTAATATTAACGGCATCCATTGCTTTATCATGATACCCTCTTAATAATACTCCAATATTTTTTACACTTTCATCCAAAATAAAGGGATGGGTGGTTTTTTGNCTAACCGAAAGGCATTCTTCATAGCTTTGACAAGGCTGNTCTATATAAACATCAATATCATTAACGGCTCTAATAACGCGTAGGGCTTCATGGGCAAGCCATCCTGTATTTGCATCAGCAATTAGTTTATCACCATCCTCAAGTTTGCTAGCTACGGATCGTATTCTTTCAATATCTTCATTAGGGTTTCCACCAACCTTCAATTGAAANCGCCTATAGCCTTCATCGCGATATTTTTTAACATTACTAGCCATTGCGTCAGGCTCATTTTGTGATATAGCTCTATAAAGAACAAAATCTTCATCGTATGTTCCTCCCAGTAGTTTGCTAATAGGCATATTGGCAGCTTTACCTTTAATATCCCAGCAGGCGATATCAATTGGTGACTTTACATAGGGATGGCCTTTCAAGCATTGATCCATTACCATATTGATGTAAGAATGATCCGTTGCATCTAAGCCAATAAGATGAGGGCCAAGCTCCTTTATTCCTGCACGAACACCTTCAGCATATGATGGCAAGTAAAATGGTCCCAATGGACAACATTCACCATAACCAATCAATCCATCATCGGTCTCTATTGCAACAATGGTCGAATCAAATATATTAACAGTCTTCCCCCCGGACCAATTGTATGAGCCTTCATGTAGCGGAAGATCAACTTGATAAGCAGTTATTCGTTTAATTTTTTTCATCAANGGTTCTTTTTNTTCAATTTATTAGTTAAAATATATAATANAATATAACAAATGAGGTAATTATGAGATATAAGAGNATAATTTTAAATTTATTTTTGATTTCAGGTCTAATTTTTGCTCAGGGTAAAAAAATATATATATCAGCTGATCTTGAAGGGGTTGTTGGAGCAGTAACAGGAGAGCAGTTGGGACCTAGTGGCTTTGAATACAATCGCTTTCGTGAATTCATGACAGGTGAAGTCAATGCTGCTATTCGGGCAGCAAGGGCTGCAGGTGCGACCGAAATACTCGTAGCTGATTCTCATGGTAATGGCCAAAATCTATTAATTGAAAAATTACCTAAAGACATTAAGGTAATACGATCATGGCCAAGGCCACTGGGAATGATGGAAGGAATTGATAGAAGTTTTGATGGGGTAATTTTTACAGGTTATCATACAAGCACAGATAACCTTAAAGGTGTTCGAGCGCATACATTTTCAAGCGCTAGGATCACTTCAGTTAAAGTGAATGGAAAGGTGATGTCGGAAGGATCTTGGAATGCAGCAATAGCTGGTGAATTTGGTGTGCCGGTGATTGTAGTTGCTGGTGATGATGCGGCTGTAGATGAGGTAATCTCGTTGATTGGAAATGCAGAGGGAGCAGTGGTAAAAGAAAGCATAAGCTTTCATTCTGCAAAATCGCTCCACCCAGAAGCTGCTTATGATCTGATTGCAGAAAAAACTTCTATTGCAGTCAAAAATATTAAAAAGTACAAACCTTATAAGATTAAAGGGCCTGTAACGGTTTCAGTAAGCTTTAAACATTATCAACCATCCCAGATTCTTTCTTATGTAAAAATGTTTAAGCGCACTGACTCACATACGATCGAGTATAAAGCAAAAGATATGATAGAAGCATCCTACATTATGAGGATGCTTACTTCCTATAAGGGAGGTAGTACCTCTCCGTAACTATTGGTTGGAAAGCAAATGCTTGCTCATGAAATTTCGAGCAAATTTAAAAGAAGCTTGTCTTGATTCAGGATTTCCACCCATGGTTGAACCTCTATCAGCACACATAAATAAGCCAATTTTCTGACGCAATGGAGTTGTCATTGGAATATCAAGGAAATCCATTAATACTGCTCCATCATCACGTATTTCAAATCTACAATTTACGGTACTGTATGCATTGTCTTTTACAGAGATAGGGCTTTTTTTGTCAAAAGAATGATGCGAATTTGGAAATACTGTAAGGCCAATATTTGATCCTGCAGATTTAGCTTGTTCAGTAAGTTCTTCACAGGCTTTTGCAGGAACCCAGTCATCTAACTCGCCTATAAGTATATGCATAGGAACATCAGAAAAAATTGGATTTTTCGGCTGCGCAATACAAGGAGGGTAAATAGATAAATGGGCAGCAAATTTATTCTGCGGATTAATTTTTTCAACTAAAGGAAGCCATCCGGAAAATAAAGCAACGCCCCCACCCAGACTCCAGCCCATGATTGCAATATGATCTTTAATTATATTTGGGTGCGAAGATAATTTGTCAAGAGCTTTATAAGCATCTAAAATCATCGTCGCTGTCGTAACTTCAACTTGCGAACCAACAGTAGACTTAATTCCACGACTAGAAAAACTTTGAATTTCAAGCGTTGCGATTCCTATTGACCGGAACATCTCTAGGTACTGAAGATGATGCGACCCCCAATCCAAACTACCAGCAACACCTATGACTAAAGGGAATGGACCTTGGCCAGTTGGCAATTTTAAAATGGCATCAACTTCTTGTTCATCTTGTTGATCAAGATTAGTAATCACATCTTTAAAGCCAAATGGGTTTGCGCTAGAAAGCGAAATCAATTCTTGGCCAAATACATACGTTACTAATAAATTGATTGTGAATAGTTTGATTAATTTCAAAAGTAACTATTTGTTATCTGTAGGTAAAATAATACCATTTTATATATTTGTTTAATGAATAGTTTATTATCATTACTTTATTTTTTTAAATAGGAGGAAAAATGATACGGTGGTTTTTTAGTTGGGCCGCAATTTCAGTGCTATTAATTGCTAATAATGATAAGAAGCTTGCTTTTGAAGCTTCAGAGGGAACATTGATTAGCGTAGATGTTTCTCCAAATGGGCGAACTATTGCATTTGATTTATTAGGTCATATTTACCTTATGCCAATTAATGGTGGTAAGGCAGAGGCAGTTACCAAAGGTAAATCATGGAATATGTTTCCACGATTTAGCCCTGATGGTGAAAAAATACTTTTTACCTCAGATAGAAGCGGTAGTGATGATCTTTGGGTTCAAGAGCTTAAAACTGGTCAGATGAAAAATATTAGTAAAATGCCTCGACCAGTGCATCAAGGTACTTGGTCAGTAGATGGCAAGCACATTTTTGGTACAGCTCTTAATATGAAAGTTCGTCATCCAGTTTATATGTTCAATATGTATGGCAAAAAACATGAAATAATTCCAGCAGGATCACGAGCCCCTGTTACTCATTTTGAAATGCATCCAAGTAATGGTCTATTATATTTTGCTCATGGCGATGGAAGTCTCTACCGGAGTGGAGATAGAATTAAAACCTACAATATGAAAAATGGAGAAATTGAAATTTATATTGATAGACCAGGTGGCGCAGCCAACCCTACTCTATCAAAAGATGGAAAATATTTAGCGTATATACACCGCGATGACAGGCAAACAGTATTGGTCGTTAGAAATATCCAAACCAATGAGGAAAAAATTATAAATAGAGAACTTGATTATGATCGGATGGATAGTGGAAGTTTTTACGGTTCCTACACAAACATGAGCTGGCATCCAAACGGTAAAGAGATTTTTATCTCCTATCAAGGCGGAATTCACTCAGTCAATGTATCAACTTTAAAAACTAAAAAAATTAAATTTACTGCAAAAGTTAAGCGCGAAATTAAAGAGACTGTGCGATTCAAATTAGATGTGCCTCAAGAAAAAACAATAACGAGATCCCATCGCTGGTCGCAGCCAACACCGGCTGGTATCCTATATGAAGCTTTAGGTGATTTATATCTAAAAAATGGTTCAAAGATAAAGAATTTGACTAGATCTAAAGATCATGAAACCAATCCTTTATACGATCAAAAATCGAGAAAAATTTATTATGCAACATGGAATGATAAGGAGATGGGTTCTGTTTATCAAATGGACTTAACTGGTAATAAAAAGAAAAAAATTACAACCAAAGCGAGCCAGTATGGATCCATCGCAGTATCAAATGATGGTAGCGTTGCATATGTTAGGGGAGCGGGTTCATTAGTTAATGGTCAGCATTTAGAGCGTCAAACAGATTTTGAATTGGTTTTAAATCTAGATGGTGAAGAGAAAAAATTAGCCACAATCACCTGGAGCGGAAATCGGTATGCTAAACGTCCACCAAGCGTCTTTTTTGGTAAAGATGAACGTATTTATTATTCAGATTATGTAGGTGATGCTTTAACAATTAAATCTATTTCACCTAATGGGCTAGATGCAATGGAGGTTTATAAATTTCCTCATGCCACAAGAGCAATTCTTTCACCAGATATGCAATGGATAGCGTTTCGTGAATACCACCGAAGCTTTGTAACTCCTTTTGAGTTTTATGGAAGAACATCTCGCGTTAGCGCTGAAGATAATTTAGGGTATACAAAGAGGGTGGATCAAAATCATGATGGTGATTTTATGGTATGGTCCAATGATAGCAAGTCTCTAATGTGGACACGAGGGAAATTTCACTATGAAAAATCTTTGAATTCCATTCTAGAACAAAAACCAAAACTATCTAAGACCGATTTAGCCTTTTCGTATGATATTGATAACCCTTCTAGTGTAATTGCATTTAAAAATGTTCGCGTTCTAACAATGAATAAAGAAAAAGATATTTTAGAAGGTGTTACAATTTTGATTAGAAAAAATAAAATTGTTTCAATTGGCGATGATGTAAGAATTCCAAAATCTGCTAAAGTCTATGATTTAGAAGGCAGGACCGTTATGCCAGGAATGTTTGATGCGCATGGCCATTATGGAAGCCCTATTTCAGCGCTTAACGTAATAGAGCAAAGTTTATATGGACTTCAAGCAAACCTCGCATATGGGGTTACCACTATGTACGATGTTTACGGTACAACTCAAAAAGATTTTTGGGTATCTGATATGATTCAAAAAGGAAACATAGATGGGCCTCGAATCTATTCAGTTGGCGATCCAATTTTTGTTACTAAATACAGAACCAAGATGTATCGACCAATTACAAGCCTTAAAGACGCGCTTGAGCATGTTCAATTCAACAAAGACCATGGAGCTACGGCTGTAAAAGATTACTCAAATCATAATCGGGCGGCACGTCAGCACCTGGTAGAAGCCTCAAGACAATTGGGTATTAATATTATTAGTGAATCATTTTCAAATCCGCAGATGAATTTGACGCAGCTTGTTGATGGTTTTACTGGCCTTGAGCATACGTTGGGGCTTGAACCAATCTATGAAGATGTCATTCAATTATTGAATAGTACAGATTTAGGTATTACGCCAACTTTTATTGTGGTATACAATGGACCATCCGGAGAAACATATTTCTATCAAACGGAACGATTATGGGAAGACAGCAAGCTATTAAACTTTTTTAGAAAAGATGAATTAATTAGGTTGCGTAGGCCAACTCATTACTGGCCCGATGACCATTATACAGCCCAAATGGGTATTACAATGAAAAAGCTATACGATCGCGGTGTAACAATGCAGATGGGTGCCCATGGTAATATGATGGGTCTTGGCGCGCACTGGGAAATGGAATTATTTACGCATGGCAGTTTTTCTAACTATGATGCAATTGAAATTGCTACAATTAATGGATTTAAGCATCATGGGTTAGATCATATTCTTGGTTCTATTGAGACAGGAAAGTTAGCCGACATGGTTATTATGACAAAAAACCCTCTTGAAAATATTAGGAATTCAAGATCAATTGAATATGTAGTGAAAAACGGTGTGATTTATAGTGGAACAGATGCTGCTAGGGTATACCCCGATCCAAGGCCAGCTGAAAAACTTTACTTCAAATAGCTCCTAAAATGAACTATATATTTTAAAAAAATTATATAGTTAACCCATTATGGATATTTTACTAGTAGAGCCATATTTTTCTGGATCGCATAGGTCTTGGGCAAAAGGCTATCAGTCCTTTACGTGTCATAATATCCAGATCCTTTCTTTGCCTGGCAAATTTTGGAAATGGAGAATGCATGGTGGCGCAATTACACTAGCAAAGCAGTTTATGGAAATGGATTTTTCCCCTGATTTAATTCTTGCTACGGATATGTTGGACCTGACAACATTTTTAAGTCTTACAAAAAGCCGAACTGCTCAGATACCTAACGTAGTATATTTTCATGAAAATCAATTGTCATATCCATGGTCAGCTTCAGATAAAAATGTTGAAGAAAAACGAAATCATTATGGTTTTATTAATCTCACTTCTGCTTTATCAGCTGATCATGTATTATTTAACTCCAAGTACCATCTGGATTCTTTTCATCGTGAAAGCTTAAAGCTATTAAAAAATTTCCCTGATTATAATGAGCTAGAATCAATAGAAGAAATTAAAGATAAAAGCCGGGTTTTATACCTGGGCATGGATTTGTCAAAATTTGATGACTATCAAACTAAAGAAAAAGGAAGCCCGCTAATACTATGGAATCATCGCTGGGAATACGATAAGAACCCGGAACCTTTTTTTCAATGTTTATACCAATTACAGAAAAATGATATTATGTTTCAAGTTGTTGTTCTTGGAGAAAATTTCCATACAACACCTAATATATTTGATGCAGCAAAAGAGCGATTAAAAAAACAAATCGTACATTTTGATTATTGTGAAGATTTTTCTGAATACGCAAAATGGCTATGGAAAGCTGATATTATTCCAGTAACGAGCAATCAAGATTTTTTTGGTGGCAGTGTAGTAGAAGCCATATATTGCGGAACGTATCCAATTTTACCCCGAAGATTAACCTACCCAGAGCTACTAACCGAGAGAGACTATAATAGCCATTTCTATGATAGTGATAGCGAATTATATAATAAAGTAGAGAAAGCTATATTAAATATAGCCGAAACCCGAAAGATCAAAATTAGCCCATTTTTCAAGCAGTATGATTGGAAGACAATGGCTCCAAAGTATGATCAATTATTTTCTTCTATGAGATAGGTACCTTTTGTGACTTTAAATCCTTTTTTTGACCATGTTGCAATTTCAGGATAGTCACCCTTCTTTTCTCTAATGGATGCGCAACCCACTTCACCATTTTTACCTAATGCTACTATTTTATCATTAAAATCTACCTTGGATGGACCGCCATTAATATCAACAATCCTTTTACAAACTTCTTCACAAGCCTCCTGAGGAGATCTGCCATTACGCATGAGCTCTACACCTAAAAAGGATCCACATGAACGGATCATCTCTTCGCCACGACCAGTTGCAGCAACAGCGCCAACTTCATTATCCAAATAAAGCCCAGCGCCAATGATTGGTGAATCACCAACTCTTCCAGGTATTTTCCAGGCAAGCCCGCTTGTAGTAGTTATACCTGCAATATCGCCATCATTATTAAGACCAAGAACGTTTATTGTTCCTGTCTTTCTTTTGCTTGAATAGTCGCCATCTTTTGGGGGAAAATAATCGTCTTTATCTGAAAGGTTTTCTCTCCATTTAACCCAAATCTTTCTAGTTTTTTCTGTGAGTAAATTTTCTATTTTAAACCCATGCATAATTGCAAAATCTTGAGCACCTTTTCCCACAAGATGAATGTGATCTGTTCTCTCCATTACAAGGCGAGCAACAGAGCTAGGAGTTTTTACACCTTCGATACATGCAACGGAGCCACAGTTATGATCAGGTCCATTCATAATGGATGCATCCAATTGAACCACCCCATTCATATTAGGTAAGCCGCCATAGCCCACCGAGGTGTCATCAGGATCTAATTCAGTTACGTTAGCTGAAAGCTCAATAGCATCAAGGAGTGAGCCATTTTTTCTCAAAATATCCCAGCCGGGCTTAAGCACTTTTCTTCCCCATTTTTCACCGCGGCTACAAAGGATAACAGGATTGTTTTTTACAGCCTTTTTTGTTTTAGCTAATAAATTAGAATTTAGTGCTGGCAGACTTATGCCCAGAGCTGAAATTGTTTTAATAAATTTTCTTCTATTGATCATATGGTTTTACTCCTTTAACAATGTAGGTCATAATTTTAAGATGATATTTATCTAATTCAAAAGATAATGATTATGACCACGAATTAGATTGCCCTAATTTACCAATGCTATAAAGCATTTTTATGACACTATCCAAACCCGTAACCCTTAAAGAAGTTTTTCATCTATGGCTTCCTTTAGCTGGAAGTTGGATGTTGATGGGGATCGAATCCCCCATGCTTGCTGCTTTTGTAGCTCGAATGGCAACACCAGAAATTACTCTAGCAGCATGGGGGTCACTAGTCTATCCAATTTCNCTTGTAGTAGAGGGTCCTATTATTATGCTGCTTACCGCAAGCACAGCTTTGGCCAATGATTTACCATCATATAAAAAACTATTTAAATATATGGTGGCAATGTCTCTTATTTTATCTATCATACATATTTTGATTGCTTTTACTCCTTTATTTTATTTTGTCGCTGAACNGCTAATGAATGTNCCAAAATCACTTTTAGATCCAGGAAAAATAGGATTACAGATAATGACTCCCTGGACGTTAATGATAGCATGGAGAAGGCTAAACCAAGGCGTAATGATAAAACATGGCAATTCAAAACTAGTTGCAAAAGGAACATTAATACGTCTTATTACACTAACGTTTGTTTTATCATATGGAAGATGGTTTACTGATTATTCAGGTATTATTGTTGGAGCTTCAGCTGTAGCATTAGCAGTATCGGCTGAAGCNCTGTATGCACAGTATGCTGTACAAAATATTTTGAAAATCAAACTTTCTATTAAAAGCGAATCAAAAAATATTACTCGTTCAAGTTTTGCAAAGTTTTATTTACCTTTAGCTGTTACTCCACTAGCATCACTGCTGATTCATCCTGTAGGCTCTGCGGGAATGAGCCGAATGCCTGAGGCATTACCTTCGCTTGCAGCCTGGCCTGTTGTCTATGGATTAGTTTTTATTACAAGATCGCTCGGCTTTGCTTTTAATGAAGTTGTAGTTGCCCTTTTAGATAGGCCAAATGGCAAGTTTGANCTTTACAGATTTACTCGCATTTTGGCTTTTTCTACAATAGCCTTTTTAGCATTATTAGCATTGACACCATTAGGCAGATTATGGTTTCAGTATGTTTCTGGGCTATCTCCAGAGCTAACATATTTTTCATCAACTACTCTATTTTTTGCAATATTAATGCCAGGATATCAGGTTTATCAAGCATGGTATAGCGGGTTACTTGTAAATAATAATCAAACAAATGGAATTAGCATCGCCGTCATGATATATGCTGTTACAGCAATAATTGGGTTGTGGATAGGAACACATTTTGCTACTTTCCCTGGAATCTATTGGGCAGTAAATGTTTTTGTTTTTGCAGGGCTTAGTCAAACATTTTATCTGCGCTATTGCTATAAAAAACTAGGAGATAGTAATGGAAAAATTTGAACTCAATGAAAATGTTTCAATAAAAACGCCTCAAATTGATGAATCAGNTTTCATTGCAGATGGGGCAAAGGTTATTGGCGATGTAATTATGAAGCCTGAAAGCTCTGTTTGGTATAATACTGTTGTCAGAGCTGATATTAATCAAATTATCGTGGGTGAGCGTTCAAATATTCAAGATAATAGCGTTTTGCATCTAGAAAATGACCAAGGCGTCATCATTGGAAATGATGTTACGATTGGNCATAAAGCAATTATTCATGGCTGCACGATAGATGATGGCGCTTTAATTGGAATGGGTTCAATAATAATGAATGGCGCTAAAATTGGTAGAGGGGCAGTAGTCGGAGCAGGTGCTGTCGTCACAGAGAATATGANTGTACCTGATTTAGGGCTTGTCGTTGGTCTTCCTGGAAAAGTGNTTAAAACATTACCCAATGATACATATGAAAAGAATGTGAAATGGGCTAAAAAATACGTTCAACTTGCTGCGATTCATAAATCACAAAATGATTAGAATATTTTTTTATTTCCCACTAGTCTTAATTTTAGCAACTTGCGAGAATAAAAGCCTTAAGCCAGATAACAATTTTGATCAGGATTGTTTTGACAGCAGCCTAGTTAATCCTCTCGCAATATGCCCCACGGATTATGATCCAGTATGCGGATGCAATTTACAAACATTCAGCAATGCCTGCAGTGCGCTCAAGGCTGGCATTACGCGTTGGGTTGCAGGTGAATGCGGTCCTTCGGCTTCATAATTGGTTATTTTACTGTCATATTTAACTTGTTGAGTGTTTGAGTAAAATAAACTAGTTTCTCCCTCAGTTTTCGAGGTATAGATTGAAATTAATTTTAGCAACCCATAACGAGGGTAAGACTGTGGAGATGCAGCATGCATTATCGCATTTACCCCTTGAGGTGATCACTCTCAATGATTATCCTCACATAGGAGATATTCCTGAAACAGGCAATACCCTTATTGAAAATGCCTTTATTAAGGCAGAAACGGTCTTCAAAGAAACAGGTATTCCTGCATTAGCAGATGATACCGGGCTGGAGATAGATGTATTAAATGGAGCTCCAGGCGTGTATTCGGCGCGCTATGCTGGTGAAAGTGCAACATTCGAGGAAAATTGTAGTAAAGTAATAGATGAATTGAGTAAAGTTGCCCCTGAGAAAAGAACTGCAAGATTTCGTACAGTGATCGCTTATGTAAATAAAGACGAAAAGCTTCATTGTGAAGGCGTTGCTGATGGAATGATTCTCGACAAAAAAATAGGCACAAATGGTTTTGGCTATGATCCTATTTTTTTCTACCCTGAGCTCAAAAAAACCTTTGCAGAGCTAAAAAAAGACGAAAAGAATAATGTTTCACATCGTGGTAAAGCTTTACGTAACTTCTGCAAAATACTCGAAAAACAAATAAATCATAAAAGTAATCAAATATAAGGAGCTGACTATAGTCATAACGTTAACGGATTAAATTCGCTATAAGCGATAAATATTTGCCATATTGGCATTGTTAACAATTAATTATAGGAGGTAGGTCTTTTGATTAGAAAGACCCTGCATAGCGGCATTTTCTTATGGGTGGCCATCACTTTTATGATAAATGGTCAACAGAATCCGTCCGCCTATGAATTGCCAGACCATTGGTATCCAGCCTCTAGATATGTTATTAAGCCATTTAAGCAGCAAGAATTTATTTTATCAGTTCCTCATGACTCAGTTAGATATCAAAGTAGAAATCTAATCAAATTACCTTTTATCATTATTGAGAGTACCGAAATTTCTAGNGATTGGTCCACAATAGAATTTTCAGGTAAGCTCCAAGGCAAGTCCTATAAAGTGCCATTTGTAGCCCCTTTAGATTGGTACATTGATAAAAAAATACAGGTAAATAGAAGGATAGCTCTAGCTAAAGCCTTTAGCGATACTTCACAAGCTTTGATATCTCAATCACAATTTTTAAGAGATAATAGAGGACGAGGAATAGAAGTGATTGGAATGAATGTTGGTCAATTGGGGAGAGTATCCTTATCTGCTAGAGGAAATGTAACGGTGAAAGGAAACCTTGTTTTTCAAGATCAAGAACTCATTCGATCAAAGGTCAGTGAAACCAGGAATACCCATTTAAAATTCGATCANACTCAGCGCATTAGCGTTGAAGGGAAAGTTGGTGAAAGAATTTCTGTTAACGTTGACCATGACTCAGAGCGAGATTTTAATTGGGAAAACAACATTCGCATCAACTACAAAGGCAAGGAAGACGATATCATACAATCGGTTGATGCTGGAAATGTATCCTTATCTCTTCCAGGGTCGCAGTCGCTAATGGGATCAGCTAGTCACCAAGGTTTATTTGGAGTTAAAACTACGTCGAAATTTGGACCAATGGATGTTACCGCTATAGCCTCAGTTGTAAATACCGAAAAAAAATCGGAGCAGTATAAAGGAACCAGCGAATCACAAACACAGCAAATCAAAGATTACAANTNCATTAAGAATCAATATTTCTTTGTTCATGAATGGTTTCGTAATGGTGCATCAATATCNCTCAATGGCGTACCAGTCGATATNCCAGCTTTTTACCCACTTAAAGAAGGTTTNCATCAAATTGGAAATGTTGTTATTCGCAATTTTGAATTATACCAATTGGATCAATCAACAAATTCAGAAACAAATCCTGGGACTGCTTTTGCCAATCTGCAAAACCCTGAGGAAAGCAATGATCAGACTGGAAACTTCAAACGATTAGAACAAGGTCAGGANTATACGCTAAGTGAGGATCTAGGGTTCATTCGTTTACGACAAAAAGCTACAGATGAAGTTATTGGCTGTACGTTTATCATCGCTGATCGCGTGACTGGNGATACACTTTCAATTATTGGAGAAGGTATTTCTTNAACNAATGATGCATTAAAATTAAAAATGTTAAAACCTAGAAACCTCAATCCTAGCCACCCAGTTTGGCCATTAATGTTTAAAAACGTTTATTACCTTGGAACAAATAACATAAATAAAGAAGGATTCGATTTAAGAATCATTAATGATCGCTTAACTGTNCCAAGCCATCTTAATCCTCAGGGCAATCCATATATTACCTTATTTGGTTTAGATAGCTTAAATGAGAGCGGTATTCGNACACCGGATCAAAAAATTGATNTGACAAATCCAAATATTATTAGCCTAACAAATGGAGAGGTGTTTTTACCAGCATTCCATCCATTNGCAGCGGATACAGTGCTTGATGGAAATCAAACAGATGGNTTAAAAGGATCTTTAGGTGAAGGTAAGATGTATTTTTCAACGCAACGAACACAAATTAGCAATGATAGTAGATTTACTATAGAAGTTGATTATTCCAATCAAAGTTCAACAATAAATCTTGGGTTTATGATTGTTGAAGGAAGCGAGCAAGTATCTAGAGGNGGTGTACCATTAAAGCGCGGCATCGATTATCAAGTAGACTATTTTAGCGGCACAATTGTTTTATCAGATAACATTGATCCTAATTCTGAGCTTAATGTAACCTTCGATCGTCATCAATTTGTCAATTTTGATAAAAAAACTATNCTAGGTATACGATCACAAATGGATATTGGAGACAATTCATTTATTGGCGGAACTGCGCTTTATTATAATCAATCAATTATGAATGAAAAAGTTGAGGTTGGCTATGAGCCTATGAGAAATTTTATGTTTGGNCTAAATGGTCGATTTAAAAGGGATCTACCATTTATTACTCAATCCTTAGACAAAATGCCGATCATTGAAACGGATAAGCAATCTGGAATTTCTTTTGAAGGTGAATTTGCACAGATCCTACCAAACCCCAATCCAATTAATAATAAGGCCACAGGCGATCCAAATGGAGTGGCATTTATTGATGATTTTGAGGGTTCAAAAAGAACAACCTCAATCCCTATACTTAGACGATTTTGGCGTGAGTCATCTGCGCCACTTGACCTTACAATAGGAGCGCCAGCTGATCAATTAAAAAGAGCAAAATTAAGATGGTTTAATCCATTCGCGCAGATTCGAACAAAAGATATTTGGCCTAATCTATCAACATCAATACAAGCGCAGAATGAGACAACTGACATTTTGGTTTTAAGATACAATAAACGTGCCCACCAAGAAGCTGTTCCCAATGACTCCTTATGGAGCGGAATTATAACCCCTTTTCACTCTGGAGACTATGACCAAACCCAAACAAAGTTTTTTGAAATTTGGCTTCAAGGAGAGGGCGCCACTGTTTCGGTAGATCTTGGTCAAATAAGCGAAGATAGAGATGGAAATGGACAATTAAATACTGAAGATAAGCCCGTAGGNGGATTGATTGGTGATGGCATCTTAGATGATGATGAAGATATTGGATTGGATGGTTGCCGTGATGAATTTGAAGATGGCTGGGGGGCNTGTCTTGATCCTTTAGGGTTGTCTTATAATGATTATTTAGCAGCAGGAGAGACTTCATTAATTAATGCTAGCAGTGATGTTGAGGCAAATGACCCAAATGATGACAATTGGGAATACACAGAAGGAAGCAATGACTATACCAAGATAAATGGTACGGAAAAAAATGCGCTAGACGCAGGCAGATACCCTGACACGGAAGATTTGGATAGAACAGGATTCCTTGATCGTACCAATGATTATTTTACAAAATCATTTTCCTTGTCAGATACAACTTATTTAGCTGGTGAAACAAAAAAAAATGGAGTCCCTACTGGTTGGAAGCTATACAGAATACCTCTGATTGATTTTGAAACAACAAATCCTTTAAAGGGCAAAACCTGGGATAATATTCATCATCTACGATTAAGGCTAAGCAACGCATCACAACCCACCACTATTTATGTGGCTAAAATTGAACTGGTTGGGAATGAATGGCAAGAGCTAGGCATCGCCTCAGATTCAAGCGATGTATTCAGCAAAGAGAATGCAGATTCAGTTTTTGCAATATCAGTTGTCAACACAGATGACAATGCTAACTATAAACCACCCAGAGGAGTGCAAGGTGAATTTGATAGAATCAATCAAATAAGATCAAAAGAGCAATCTCTTGTAATGAAATTTAATGATTTGCCAGGCAGCGCAAGCGGGGCAGCGATGAAGACACTTATGTCCCTAACTGGTGAAAGAGCACAAAGTTATCTTTCTTACGATAGGATGAAAATGTATGTNCACGGCTCAAGCCCATGGATAACGAATGATAAAACAGATGTACAAATGTTCATGCGTTTTGGATTTGGGGAAAATTATTATGAGATATCTCAACCGGTATATGACAGTTGGGATGAATCAAATAATCGTAATTCAATTAATTTAGATTTAAAATGGCTCACAAGCTTAAAGCTGCAAGATTCAACATCAATNAATAAATATGCGCCTACTGATATTTTTAGAGACTCTACAAACTATAAGGAATATATTTTTACGGATGATCTAGGCATTGAAACAGGAAAAGTAATTAGGATAAAAGGGCAACCATCTTTAAANCGAATTCAATTTTTTATTGTTGGAGTTAAAAATTTATCAAATATTCCAATNTCAGGAGAAGTTTGGTTGGATGAATTAAGATTAAGCGGGGTAAAAAGAGATAAAGGTGTATCNATGCGGTTNCAAAGNCGTTTTAATCTTGCTGATTTAGTAAATACATCATTTGCCTACCGGCGCCAGGATGCTGACTTTCATATGTTGCAAAAAAGACTTGGGTCTAATCAGTCAAATGAAAGTTTTAATTTTAATGCAGGATTNAATATAGATAAACTATTACCATCTCAATGGGGCGTAAAAATACCTATAACCACAAGCTTCGCAAATACAGTTAATAAGCCAAAATTTTTNCCNGGTCAGGACGTTTTGGTANANCAATCCTCACCACCCGACTCCATTTTNAATATCAATAATTCAATCAGCATGAATGTGTCAGCTTCTAAAACTTCTAAATCAGATAATAAAATTATAAAATATACTTTAGATCGATTAAAAACACGCTTTAGCTTGAATCGTAGATCAAATTCAAATGAAATTCAAAAAGAAGTATTAAACGAAACTTATTCCGGNGGGTTATCTTATGCTCTTCCTTTNGGAAGAAACAATTATATCATGCCTCTTAAGTGGATGTCNTCAGTTCCATGGATTGGGGAAAAGATTGGTAATACTCATCTATATTATACACCATCAGCNGTCAATGCATCTGTAAATTATAATGAACAGCTTACGCAGCGAACACCCAGAAGAGGAGAAAAATCACCTGATGATTATAATTTTGGTTTGAATCAATCCTATACAATGGATTATAAGGTTACGGAAATTATTACGACTAAATATAGCCGAACAATCAATAGCAATTTGAATGACTCCAGAGGATATCAGCTTAATTCTATTNTGAAAGGCGATGTTGGATTTATTTCTGATATAGGNGAAAATTTTAATTCATCTTTTTCGCCGGTAATTTTTGACTGGCTTAAACCTTCTTTTAGTTATTCTTCAAATTATCGTTGGAATAAATCTCGAGATAAAAATATTGAAGGTTCAAATATTTCCAGTCAATTAAGGCTATCATCTGGTGTTACATTNTCACCAACACGACTAGTAGAGATATTTTATAAGCCTTCCACAGNTNGGGGTGCATCGGTTCAAAAGCCTACAAGGAATATTCCATCCAGATCTCGCAGNCGAACACCNNGAAGGATTGTTACTGAAGAAGATCAAGGAGTAGAAGAATCCATAGAGGATAATAAAAACTCTTNAAAGGATAATGAAAAAAAGAAAGAAAATAGAGTTTTNAAATCGATGTATAGTTTTACAAAAAAGTTTAGCCCAATAAATATTTCATACAATGAAAATTATAATAAAACTGGACTCGGTGTTATTGGTGAAGTGCCGCTTGCCTATAGATTGGGTATGGATCAAAATCACGGTCTAAGCCATTCTAACCAAGTNGGTTCAAATACCGGCAATTTTGATCGAAAAAGAGATTTTTCAATACGATCAGGGTTAAGCTTGACTCGAATGATTAATATTTCATTTAATTATGCTCAGAATATCTCAAGCAATCTAAGAGGATCGGGGCTAGAGCAAAGATCGGTATCCAGAGATTATCTATCTTATGGACAGTATTTAGAAAACGGATTTCCTTTTGTAGGCTGGTCGTTAAGACTTACGGGTTTAGAAAGAAATAAGTTTTTAAGCAAATATGTAAATTCGCTTAGCATAGATCATGCTACAACTGGTAAAGAAAGTAGGTCTTGGCAATTTGATCAATTCTCTGGGCCACCCATCTCCTTTTTTGCAATTGATGATTTCATTTCTAGCTATCTTGACAAACAAAGAACTTCTCGAGTGAATATGAGTTTTGCACCGTTAGTAGGTGCTACAGTAGCTTTAAAGAAAGGGGTTTCAATAAACATGAGGCATAATCGTACATTTTCAAAAGAAATAACTGCAAACGGNGGACAAAAGATTTTTAATGACCAGTCATATCTTTTGTCTGCAAATTATGCTCATAAGGGAGGTTTTAGTATACCATTACCATTTTTAGATAATTATAAGGTAAATAATCAGGTTAACTTCACCTTTAATTTTGATATGAATAAAAATAGAACATTACAAAAAGCGCAGGAAGCAACAAAATTTGCTGAAACTACATTTACCTCAAGTTGGAAGTCAGGCATTCGCTTAACATATTCTTTTTCAAAGTCTGTAAGCGGTAGTGTGGTATGGGAATATCGTGAAAATGATTCTAAACATACGGGTAAAAAAGTAGATAGGGATTTTGGATTTGATGTTAATTTGGCCATTAGAGGATAATGAAAAAATATAACTTTACCGCGTTATTATTAATTTTTACCTGCGTTAGCTGCCAGCCAAAATCTCCGCTTTTTAGTGGAGAAAATGCTTTTCAGCATTTGATTAAGCAGTGCAGCTTTGGGCCNCGGAATCCTGGGTCTGAGGGGCATAAAAATACTCTGAATTATTATTTAAATACCTTTAAGGGGCTTGCAGATACTGTTTTTACCCAGTCTTTTGAAGATGAAATGCCTCGAACCNGAGCAAAAGTAAAAATGAATAATGTTATTGCTCAATTTAATAGAGANTCTNACAAGCAAATTATGATTTCTGCACATTGGGATACTAGACCATGGGCTGATACNGGCAGTATCATGAAAAAAGAAATGCCAATCCTTGGAGCAAACGATGGAGCGAGTGGGGTAGCCGTAATTATTGAACTAGCTTATATTTTTAAACAAAATCCACCCCCAATTGGAGTTAGTCTAGTATTATTTGATGCCGAGGACTATGGTGTGCCTGGTGACTCATGGACATACTGTAAGGGATCACAGTATTTTGCTCGTAATTTACCTATTTCGTATCCTGAATATGGAATCAATATAGATATGATTGCAGATAGGCAGCCCGAATTCTACATCGAAAGAATTTCTTATCAGCAAAACGCTTCGCTTGTGTTGGAATTATGGGAATTATCTGAAGAGCTAGGCCTAAAAGCGTTTAAAAAACAAGCAAAGGACTCAATTTTTGATGATCATGTGCCGCTATATGAGATCGCTGGAATTCCAGCGATCAATATTATTGATTTTGACTATCCCAATGATAAGACAAATTATTGGCACACCCATAATGACATTGTGCAAAATTGTTCCCCCAATGGACTTTATCAGGTTGGAACATTACTCGTTAACCATATTTATAACAAAAAATGACCTATAAGATTAAATTATTAAACTCAATTGCAATATTTAGCTTCCNGTTTATCAGTTGNGAGGANCCATCTACAAAAAAAGAGCCTTTTCCAATAGCAGATATTAATTTTGATTATCTTCAAGGNTCAAACAAGTTATTTGTTTCGGCCCAAGTAAATANNNCCTATATGAATTCCTCTTTGGATTCAGTAGAGGTATTGTGGAAGGGCGTNGATCAACAAAATAAAAATGATACTTTAAAACTCTATGATGANGGAACAATGGGCGACATCCTTTCTAGCGATAATATTTTTTCTCGTAGAATTCCAAATTCTAGCTTAATAATATCAAATGTAATTCCTAGTCAGGCTAAAGATTCTATTTTTTTATCTATCTTGAGCTTCTACAAAAATAGGTCTATCGAATCTGATGTCAGCCCTTTTATTTTAGGTAATATTCACCCAAAAATTGGAAATTTTAATTTACGTGANAGTGTTACTAGACCNGCCAAAAATAATGATCCAAATATTGTGAATAGTGTCAAATTTACTGTTGCTGTTCCTGTTTCAGATGCGAATGGGCTTGAGGATATAAAAAGAGCATTTTTTAGATCGTATCATGTTGAATTAGACTCCATGATGAATGGCGGGAATCCTATTTTTCTACTTGATGATGGTGGCGGAGTTAATGGATCAGGCGATCTGCAAAAAGCAGATGGAACATTTTCTCGTACAATAGCTTTNCCTTCNTACGCTGAGCCTGGAACTTATCATTGGATATTTGAAGCACAAGATCAGTCNAACGCCTACAGCGATACAGTTAAAAAAATTATAGTNGTTAAATGAAAAGAATTGCTCTCATATTATTATTTTCTTCTTTTTTGATTGGGCAAAATATGTTTCCCCAAAGATATAAGATGAAATCTGCTAATTTTGATAGTAGCGCATATCGCGGTCTAAAGACAAATGTTATTGGGGATATTGCCCCTCAATCTGATACTTTATTATGGCTTGGAACCGGCTCTGGACTAGCTGTCCTAAGAGATACATCATCAATCTTTACCTTAGCTTCCAATAAAGATATTAAAGAAGGGCAGGCTTCTACGGCTACCCCAGANGGCGCTGTCTCAGCGCTTGATGTAAGTGGAAATTCATTATTTGCTGCATTTGCTAAAAGCGGTGAAAATATCACCAAGGGAAACGGATTGATTTTCTCTTCAAACTCTACCGGTAAAACAATAAACTGGACATACTTTGATCAGCTAGTTGATACCGAAGCGGATTCAATTTCACCATTTGCAAAACGTTTTTTTAGGGGNCTTCCTATTACAGTAAATGAAGCGAATGTAACCTACGATGCATCTATTAATGGAAATTATATCTACATCACAAGTTGGGCAGGAGGTTTAAGGAGGTATAATACTCTAACCAAAATTTGGCAGCGGATTCCACTTCCTCAAGATAATGATCAAAATTTAAATACATGCGATGAATCAAGTTATATTGCTACAACTAGTGGGAGCGTACTTAAAGATTTCTATCTTAATCCAAGAGACCCTATTGATGGAGGGAATCACAATCATAAAGCATTTTCTGTCATTAGTTATTCAGATACAGTCTGGGTAGGGACTGCCAATGGAATTAATCGCGGATTGGTCGGGGCGAATGCCTGCATCAACTGGACTCATTACACTCCAGTTGCCGATGGTCTTTCAGGAGGNTTTGTGGTTGATCTTGCTCTGCAAAGGTATAAAGGGCATAATATCATTTGGGCTGCTTCAGTTTTAGCTGAGCCTGGCGAAGTGAACGGCGTTAGTTATTCAGTTGATGGAGGGGATACATGGAACTCAACTTTACTTGGAGAGAGAGCCTATAATATNACAGCATCAGATTCTATAGTTTTAGTTGCAACTAAAACAGGTCTTTGGAAAACAATTATTGATGACCCAACAGATATAGTAAAGTCATGGGCGAAGTATAAACCGGCCAAGCAAACCCTTGAGATTGGCTCAACAGGAACTTATAAAATAGATGAAATTTTAAACGATGAAGTTGTAGGCGTTTCTTACGATAAACGCCCATTTTATTCTTCCCAGGCTACAATTTGGATTAGTTCTTGGGATGGTCTCGCTAGGGCGATGAACCCCCATGGAAGTAATTGGCAAATCTATAGAACTACCTATGATCCCAAAAAAGCTTATGCGTACCCTAATCCATTTTCTCCATATGAACACAACCAACTGCAAGGAGATGGNTATGTTCATATTAATCTAGATGTAAAAGTCTCATTGGTNGTTAAAATGGACATCTTCAATTTTGCGATGGAAAAAGTAGCGCATAAAGAGTTTGATCGNAGAAGAACAAGCACAGGNTCATTTAAATGGAACGGAAAAGATGCCAGCGGTAGAATTGTAGACAATGGCGTTTATTTCATTCGTTTAGAATATGATGAAAAAGTAGAATGGATAAAACTTATTGTGGTGAAATAATGCGAAGAATCTATATCANTACAATAATCAGTATGCTTATTTCATTTTCTTCAGCACAGAAAAGAGGNTCATTTGCTGGNGGGTTTTTAAGAATGGGAACATCGGCAAGGGCAGTTGCAATGGGTAGTGCATTTACAGCAGAAATTGATAAAGGATTTGCAGCATATTATAATCCAGCATCACTAGTGCATTTAAAAAACTCGCAGGCGGGATTTAGCAATCACTTCTTAATGCTTGATCGCCAGCTTATGACAATAAATATTTCGATGCCTTTACCTCCATCTGCTGCAATTGGAGTTTCTTGG
Organism: Fidelibacterota bacterium; assembly: GCA_002725545.1. Next base: position 22,858 of record PBPW01000079.1, read on the forward strand.
ATTGGCGCAGGGGTTGATAATATAGATGGAAGAAATACAGCTGGAGAGCATACCAAAAGTTTATCTACCTCAGAAAATGCCTATATGGTTTCTTTTGCGCAGAGTATGCTTCCTTGGTTATCTGTTGGTTTGAATGTTAAGGTTCTTAGACATCAGTTACCTGTTAATACAATGGACTTAACAGGAAAAGGAGTGGGGATGGATTTTGGTATTTTTATAAAATCAAAAACTGGAGCTAATCTAGCTCTAATGATCCAAGATTTGAATTCAAGATATCAATGGAAAACCGATAAAATCTTTGAAAGAGGAAAAGTATATATTGAACAATTTCCAACTCTATATCGCGTTGGGTCCACTTTTGATTATAGCGATGTGTATTTTACCACTGACGCAGGAATTGTGATGAATGGAGGAGAAGTGATCNACTTTTCAGCGCGCCTTGGAGCTGAATACGTATATATGGATCATTATTATTTAAGAGGTGGTTTTGGCAATGGNCGCGTAGGCGTTGGTCTAGGNTTAGACTGGTCTCTTTTTGAAGATCAAGATAGCAGATTAGATTACGCTTTTACTCTTGAGGGGGCCGCTGGAATTTCACATGTATTCACNTATGCCTTCTCATTTTAGAATAGTTCTATTTCTATTGTTGATTGCAAAAGGCATGAGCACAGGTCTGCAATTTATATCCTTGCCAACATCNGCATATGATTTGATTTACATTCAAACACCCTGGCGGAATCCATCACTACTAAATTCAGTTGGAAAGTCGCCAGAGTTATCATTCGCATATGGTAAGTGGTTTGGTGACACAGAGAATTTGTCCCTGAGTTGGCAAGGGCAAATTCGATCAATCAGTAGTGGGCTAAAATTCAGATATGTAGGAATCAATGATATTGAATTAAGGTCAAATACACCTTCATCAAAGCCTATAGGCTACTATGGTGCATATGGTATGTCTACCAAGGCAAGCACCAGTTTTGGGCGTGGTAATTTTCGATATGGATTAGCATTGCAAATGATTTCAATGCAAATCTATCAAGATAATAGCTCAGGATATGCAGCTGACCTTGGAATCTCATGGCAAATGAANAAGGCTATAACATTTTCTGGATCTGCTCTTAATCTAGGGAAAATGAATAATTTTAGAAATCAGAGACCTAGATTACCAACTAGGTATATTGGCCATGCAACCTATCGTAAAGATAATAGCCGAATTTTTTTATCAATAGAAAAGAATNAGCTGATCGAAAAACCTTTATTTTATTTGGGCTCGACATTTAAAAAGGATAAAATTTTTTTTGGAGCAACGGGAATGGTTAACGATAAAACAAAATCACTCTTGGCTGGTGTAGGCATGAGTTTTGGTATCTATACATTTTCATATGGGTTTCAATATGGCAATCAAGATATTGNATTTCCACAAATTATAGATATATCATTTAGGCTTCCATGAATTACGGCGTAGCAACATACAAAAAAATTATTGGAGCACTATCTTTGGTGATTGCAATTCTCTTGATCAGCAATTATTCTGCACTAAGGAAATTAGACATGGTAACACGGATAGCCGTTGAAGATATCGAAACCATTGAAGAGCCTGTTTTTACGCAGCCTGCCCCAGATATTATTCAAGATGCTACCAAAGCTATTGTACTAGTAATTGACGATTTTGGTTATCGTAATGATTCTGTCTCTGATCGTTTTTTAAATCTTCCGNTTCCTCTTACATGCGCTGTGCTGCCTGGACATTCTCAAAGTGCATCAATTGCTAAAAAAGCACTTAAATCTGGAAAAGAAGTTATAATTCATATGCCGATGGAATCTTCAGTATCAATGACCGGTGAAGATGAATTTAAATTAAAAGTAGGCATGACAAGTGAAGAAATCGAGTGGAGATTGAATGAAGCGTTAAAAGAAATTCCTGAAGCTGTTGGTATTAATAATCATCAAGGCTCCAAGGCAACCACAAATGGAAAAGTAATGGGGGTTGTTGCCTCTGTCCTAAAAAATAAGAACAAATTTTTTCTTGATAGCAGAACCTCATCAAAAACTGTTGGGGAAAAAACAATGCGCTCTGTTGGTGTGCTAACCGCCAGGAGACACATTTTTTTAGATAATGATTTAAATATTGATAATATATCAAAACAGCTTGATAAACTTGTGGCGCTAGCTCAAAAAAAGGGAATGGCGATAGGCATTGGCCATGTTAAAGCAAATACAATCAAAGTCTTAGAGAGGGAAATACCGATTCTCCTTGAGCAAGGGTTTGAGTTTAAATTTGTATCCCAGGTAGTAGATTGACCACCACTAAAATTTATAGATTTTCAATACTATTTTTATTGACAAGTCTTTGTCTTAGCCAAGATACACTTACAATCATGACATACAATTCACTCCGATTTAGTGCAAGCGATGTTTCTCGGGCTCAATACATGCAAAAAGTAATCGATTATATTGATCCAGATATTGTAGCGTTACAGGAAATTGAAGACCAAGGAGGCATTGATCTTTTATTGAACCAGGTTTTTAATGCAGGCTCGCAAGAATATTTATCAGGACCACTATCCAGCTCAAGGGATATGGAAAATGGTGTTATTTATAAAAAATCAAAAGTTGAATTAACTGGTAATAAATCAATTGCCACAGTGCTTAGGGATATTAGCGGATTTACCTTTTCAATCAAAGATG
>PBPW01000080.1 GCA_002725545.1 Fidelibacterota bacterium
GAAATAAGAAAAATGATATCCTCATATAATGAAGTTATTTATTGGTGGGGGAACTCTTTGGATGAGCCAGATTGTTTAAAAAAAAATGTTTTAAAACCTAAATGTTTTGGAAAAAATAAAAATAAAACGCCTAAGCATCCTTTATACCTTTCTTACAATACCCAAATAGTAGATTACAGATAATTAATTACTTTGTTAATTTATATGATTTAACATATTTTCTGCAATTAACTTACTCCCCTTATTATTAAGGTGGACTCCATCAGTTGTTAGTATACCTTTAGCTTTGTTTTCTGGATTATTTTCAGAAATATACTGTTTAAAGGCTTTTCTTAAATCAACCAATTCTGTATTATATTCAGAGGACAACTTTCTTATAATATCTGAAAAATCATCCANATCCTGATCCATTTTCTCCATTGTTTCAACATCTTTAAATTGATTGCCTAACCTAAATTCTCCAGAGTTTTCACCTATAACTGTTGGGGTACAAAGCACTACTTTAGCCCCTTGATTTTTAACATCGGAAATTATTTTTCTCAAACCATTTTCATATAGATCAATATCAGTTCCAGTGCCAAAATCATATTTATGCCAAACATCATTAATTCCAATATAGATAAATACAATATCTGGATTNAGCTTTAATACATCCTCTTTGTATCTGGTGAGAAGGTCGGANACTTTATCGCCACTAATACCTNTTCCAATTAATTTTATATTTTCATCAACCTCTTCCTGAATCAATGTAATATACCCTTTAAAATTTTCTGAATTGATAACAGCATTTTGGGTTATTGAATCTCCAAGAAAAACAACTTGTTTTACATTTTGATTACATGAGGTCATAAATAATAATATAAACAACAATATATATTTTTTCATGTTTNCTAAGTTAATAAAATGTAAAGAGTTATAGATAAGCTTAAGCCAACTAATCCTTGAATAAGGGTAGCAATAGTGAAATATCTTAGCGCATTTTTTAATTGNAAATCTGAGTATTTAGATACTACCCAAAAATAACTATCATTCACATGAGAAACTGTCATTGCACCAGATCCAATAGCTATAATAGNAAGNACTTTTCCAATATCAGTTGTGATTCCAAAACTGGTTAATAATGGTGCTATAAAAGCAGCTGTGGTAATTATAGATACAGTAGAAGATCCTTGCACAGTTTTTATAACTGCGGACATTATAAAGGCAATTATAATACCTTCAACCCCATTTATTTGATTTGTGTTAAACAGTTCTATAAAATTGGATGATCTAAGGATAAAACCAAAAGCTCCTCCAGCTCCAGTAATTAATATTATATTGAATGAGTTCTTAACTGCTATACCAATCCAATTATATAGTTGATTTACCTGTTTTTTTTGTATATAAAATAGACTTAGAAGAGAACCAATTAAAATTGCAATCTCTGGTTTCCCCAAAGTTATTATAAGATCTGTCAGAAATGTATTCTGCAAATTATAATAAGGTGACTCAACAAAAGAATATATTGTAATTAAAACTATTGGAACAAGAATTGGAGAAAATATTAAAAATTTGTTTTTTGAAACATCTAAGCTTTTCTCTTCTGTTTTAACAATTGGAATATTGTAATACTTTTTTAGAGATACCCTTGTCCAAAGGTATCCCATAATTGAAACGATAATACCAGTAAATAGTCCAACAGTTAATAATAATCCAATCGGAGCATCAATTATTTCTGCTGCAGCAATTGGGCCAGGAGTTGGTGGTACAAAAACATGNGCTGAGAATAGTCCAGTTGCCAAACAGATTGATAGAATTATTAATTTAAACCCTGTCTTTTTACTTACCTCTTTTATAACAGATGATAATAATATAAATGCGGCATCACAAAAAACNGGAATAGAAATTATAAACCCAATCATATTTAATGAAATTGGAGAATTTTTAGTTCCCAGCATGTCAACAAAAACATTTACCATTTTTTTTGTGGTTCCTGTTTTTTCAAGAAATATTCCCAGGATTGATCCAGCTAATATCAGCGGTCCTATTCCAACTAAAATATTTGTAAATCCTTCTACTATTAGATTAATTGATTTTGTTATATCAAAACCAAAACCAATTCCTGCAATAAAAGCAGAAATTAATAATGAATAAAAAGGATTTATTTTAAACTTAATTGTAGAAAATAGTATTANACATATTAATCCTATAAACAGTAAATAATTCATCTATTATTATTATTATTATTTCTCTATCCCAATTAATTAAATTTTTAAAAATAGTATAGTATTTAAATATTTTTTGCTTTTAGATATTCATTAATCTCTTCTTCTACTAATTCTTTAGCATTTTCCATACAATAGGTATCGCTATGCCCTTTCTCTGNTAATGCTATTACATTTTCTACCCCTAAACTTTCCCATTGATTTTTCTTTAATAGGTTTTTNCCACAGATTAACAATATTGGTATATTAAAAGCTTTTAATCTTTGAGTTAGACTATATACTACTTTTCCATTTAAGGTTTGATGGTCAATTTGGCCTTCACCTGTAATTATATAGTTTGCTCCTCCATCTAGTACCTTATTTATATTGATAATTTCAAAAAGAATATCTATCCCATTGATAAATTTGCCTTCTGTTAATAGNTTCAAACCATACCCACAGCCTCCTGCTGCTCCAGCTCCCTTAATTTTAGAGTAATCCTTTTTAAAAAATTCTGATAATACTTGATGTACAGAATTACCTCCAGATTCAAGTTTTTCTATCTCATCCTTATTCGCTCCCTTTTGTTTAGCATATGTATATGCTGCACCCTCTTCTCCAAATAGAATATTTTCCACATCATTTACAATAGACCATTTAACTTTTTTTATTTTATTTCTTATGGAATCTAATATAATCAGCTTTTCTATTTCTCCAAGATTAGATCCATTAGGCATAATTTCATTATTGTTTTTATCTAAAAAGGTCACACCTAATGCCGCAAATATCCCTAATCCTAGATCATTGGTACTGCTTCCACCAATTCCAATAAAAATCTCCTTAACACCCTTATCTAATGCATCATTAATCTCAATACCAGTTCCATATGTTGATGTATATAATGGGTTTCTATTATTTTGAGAAAGATTCATAAGTCCTGATGATTTTGCAAGTTCTATATAAGCCNTNTTGCTTTTTTCATCAATTAAATAATATGAATTTATCGGATTATTTCTACTGTCTTTACTATTAATCTCTATTCTCTTAAAATCAATTATCGACTCTAGGGATTCTAAAAATCCTTCACCTCCATCTGAAATAATATATGACTGAAATTCTGCTTTAGAGTCAAAACTTAATATCCCTTTTTTTAATGCATTAATTACCTCTTCTGAAGTTAAAGAACCTTTAAACTTATCTGGCAAAAGGATATATCTCATTATTTTTTTTCATTTCTAGTTAATTGTTTTGCACACATATATCCAGGAGTGCCTGCTACACTTCCGCAGGGGAAACTTCCAGCGCCACAATAATAAATATTATCATAATTATAATACTTATAGAAGCTATTAGAATTTGAACTAAATGTTCTTTTNTCAAAATTCTGATTTCCATCTAGAGTCATATGATCTATATTNCCCTCTGGAAAATAAAANGTTTCATGTAGATCTTTTGGTGTAAGGAACTTAGAAAACACAAGGTCATTTGGATTTTTNATATGAGGGATAACTCTTTCAATAATTTTTTCTTTAATATTATTTAGTTTGTCAGCTGATTTATCAAAAGATAGATTTTTTGTAAAAAGAATAATTTTATCAAGATGTTCAGGATTATTCATTTTTCTTTGTGCACCTCCCTCTGCATACACCTGAATATAACCTGGACAGTAATCATCTATTTTTTTAGCAGCATTCTGACTTGCATTCTCAAATTCTTCTAATGTATTAGTTGAAAAAAAGAATCTAAAAGAAGTGTCATATTCAGGGTTACTTTCTGATTCAACCCATTTAACAGGATTTTTGAAAAAAGCAGTTACTTTTCCACTTGATCCTAGGTAATTTAGTTTTGCGTTCTTGCTTTTAACNGTTTCATTATTTAATAATTCTCCTGGGACTTTAGGATCAGTTGCAAATAAAAGATGATCATAGTTGAGCTCATTGTTACTTCCATTAGAATTGTATGAAATTTTCCCTATATCTGTATTAATATTTTCAATGTTAGCATTTAAGCAAAAATTTACTCCAAGATTTTTATTAATCTCAGTTAGGTTTTCACTTATTTTCCAAATACCATTTTTAACATACCCCCAGTACCCTTCAAAAACTGAACCTGAATCCATGAGAGGAATTGTAAAAGCTGTTCCTGGTTGGTATATAGAAGCAGGTCCACTTTCTATAACTGTCATGCCCATATACAATTTTGTTTTATCAGATGTAAAGTAATGATCAAGTAATTCCTTTGCAGATCCCCTAATCCAAAGATTAGTAAGATTTTTCCCTAAAAAATTTTCAGCGATATCAGTTGANGGAGAGATAGCATTCTTATATAGATGTTGAATAAACTCTATAACCTTATTTTCATCATTTCTAAATCCAAGCGTATCACCTTTCTCACCCCATTCTTGTTTAAGCTCAATTTCCAGCTCATTATGATTTTGAAATATTTTAGTACTTTTTTTTGAGTTAGGGAAGTAAACAAGTTTTGGTGTTTTAGGATAAAATGTTTGTATTGATTTATTTAAACCTGTTTCAGAAAAAATAAAATCAGGCATCATTCCTAATACAGTTGGCCCATATGCAAAATCAATTCCTTTATTCTCAATAATTGCAGAGTCTTTGATACAAGCACCTCCAGTATATGGATTTTTATCAATAACAGTAACATCATAATTTTCTTTTGCCAAATAATTTGAAGCTACTAATCCATTTATTCCACTACCAATAATTACAATTTTTTTCATCTATCTATACTACAATCTAATATATTATAATTGTTAATATAAAACTAAAGATATATTAATGAAAAAAGGGAGACAATTTCTTGTCTCCCTGATCCATGGTTTATGGTTAGTCCATGGTATAAGTAGGTTAAGTAAAATTTATTAAACTTTACTCGCTATTTTTTATTTCATTGCAAAATCAGCATATGCTCCAGTTCCATGCTCTGCAATATCTAATCCTTCTAATTCCTCTCTTTCACTTACCCTTAGTCCAGCAATTGATTTAACAAATAGTGTTATAATGGTAGTACAAATCACACAAAATAGTCCAACAATTCCTATGCTGGCAAATTGGACCATGAATTGATCAAAACTAGCCGATGCACCAAAAATACCAACTGCTAAAGTCCCCCATATACCTGCAAATAAATGGACAGGAACTGCACCAACAGGATCATCAAGTTTTGCTTTGTCTAGAAGGGATACACCTAGTACAACAATTCCTCCACCAATTGCTCCAATAAGAATNGCTTCGTTAGGTGACATCTGATCAGCCCCTGCAGTAATAGCGACAAGTCCACCTAGCACACCATTCATAAACATCGTAAGATCAAGATTTTTATATAACACTCCTGAAAAAAATGCAGCACCAAGACCACCTGAAGCTGCAGCCAAACATGTGGTAACTAATACAAGAGATGTATTAGCAGGATCTGCAGATAATACTGATCCTCCATTAAATCCAAACCAACCAAGCCATAGTATCAGAACTCCAGCAGCTGATAATGGAATATTAGATCCAGGAATAGCTTGAGGTTTTCCATCAATATCAAATTTTCCTTTTCTTGCTCCTAGGATATATATNATAACTAAAGCCCCCCATCCTCCAACTGAGTGAACTAATGTCGATCCAGCAAAATCATAAAACCCAACCTCATCAGTTAAAGTTGAAAGAAATCCNTATCCCCATTGCCATGAACCAACTATTGGATAAACAATAGAAACATAAATAAGAGTAATTAACATAAATGAGCTAATTTTTATTCTCTCAGCTACTGCTCCTGAAATAATAGTACCTGCAGTTGCAGCAAACATTCCTTGAAAAAGGAAGTCTGTCCAATATGTATAACCCTCATTATAGGATAGGTCAGCAGCTGCAGCTAAATCTAATCCAAAACCTCCAAATCCTAGAAATCCACCACCTATTATATTAAACTCCCCCGGATACATTAGATTAAATCCAATCAAACAATACATAATTAATCCCATTGTTATAATGAAGAAATTTTTGAAAAGAATGTTAATTGTATTCTTTTGTCTAGTAAGCCCAATCTCTAAAAAGGAGAATCCTAAGTGCATAAAAAATACTAATGCAGCACAAAGCATCATCCATACGTTATTTGTTGTAAGTAATTCCATTATCTCTATTTAATTAAATGATTTAGGCCCTGTCTCTCCGGTTCTAATTCTATATGCTTCCTCACAGTTATATAGGAAGATTTTACCATCACCAATTTCACCAGTTGCTCCAGAATCTATTATTGCTTTAATTGATCTTTCAACAAATGAATCAGACACTACAATTGATAATAGGGTTCTTTCAATATCTTTTGTTGAGTAAGAAATACCTCTATATACTTTACCAATTTTTTCATTTCCTCTTCCTGTAACATCCCAATAACAAAAAAAATTAACTTCAATATTATGGAGAGCCTCAACTACTTCATCAAATTTTGCTTTTCTTATGATTGCTTCTATTTTTTTCATGATTATAATAATTTAATTTAAATGCTAAATTAAATACTAAATCCGAAATTCTTTTTTTTAATAGGTAGTAAAAAATTATTAGAGGATAATTTTTTCATTTTTATCAAATTAATAATTTGAATATTAAGATTTTAANAATTTGATAATTTAAAANATAGNTTTTTTAGAAATGTGTTATAAAAATGGGTTACCAGCTTTTTAAACCTAATAACTTTTCTCCCAACCCATTTAGCTGTGCAGTTTTGTATTTTTTTTGTTCAAACTTTCTAGGGTCTCCAGGGAATGCATATCCTTCAGGAGCAATTCTATTTTTCCAGGAATCTATTCTCCAATTTCTTAACTGAGTATTATCTTCTTCTGCTGGCATCATTGAAATGTATTGAGCTATTCTAACCTTATCACTTTTATTTTCTCGAATCCCATGAGCAAGTAAACTATTAAAAATCAAAAGATCCCCTGCCTCCATTTTAACCTTTACTGGATTNAATCCAGTTATATCTGGTTTAAATTTATCTCTGTCTTTAGGTTGAGTTAGCTTCCAGGTATGAAAATCACGGTATAATTCTGGTACACATTGAAATCCTCCCATATTCTCATCAGTTTGATCTTCTAGAGCAAGAACTCCTTGTACATTGACTGGATGTTCATCAGGATCATAGTCCCAGTGAATAAATGCTTTGTATTCATATCCATCTCTGNTTGGAAAATTTAAATTAGCTCTATCAATAGTTACCCATAATTTTTCAGTTCCCCAAATATCCACAAATGCGTCATAAACTTTTTGAGTCATCCTATTGTTCCAGAGNTGCTGATTATTATAACATTCAACCATTCCTGTACCAGCTAATTCTTTCATTTGCATTTCTGCCCTTGGGGCTTCATACCATGTATCAATGTTATTTGGGTCTTTTTCTTCAAATTCCCATAAAAAGTCTGCAGTTTTTTTTGCTTGTTCCTTAGGAACAGCATTTTTAATTACTATATAACCGTTATGAATCCAAAATTGCCAATCATCTTCACCTAGAACTCTTAGTTTTTGTCCATTAGACCTATCGTTTAGTTTATTTCCACTAGTTTTTGTAGTTGAGGGATTACCAGGNATGTCGAGATGTTCGTTTTTATATACTTCTTGCAATTTTTTAATATTTTAAATGTCTAACAGTTTCTGCATTGTCTTGAATCTTATTAAGTGAGTCAATACCAATTTCAATATGTTTTTTATCAAATTGCTTTGAAGTNATTTCATCTTGCTCTAGCGTCTTAACTCCTTCTGGAATCATTGGAGAATCAGATACTAATAAAAATGCTCCGACAGGAATTTTATTATGAAATCCAACCGTAAATAAAGTAGCGGTTTCCATATCTATAGCATAAGCTCTGGTCTTTTTTATATAATCTTTAAAACTTTTATCATATTCCCAAACTCTTCTATTAGTTGTATATACTGTTCCGGTCCAGTAATCAATTTCATGTTCTCTAATTGTTGTTGATATTGCTTTTTGAAGTGAGAAAGATGGCATAGCTGGAACCTCTGGTGGAAAGTAATCGTTTGAAGTACCATCTCCTCTAATTGCTCCTATTGGAAGAATAAAATCACCAATTCCAATTCTCTTTTTTAAGCCTCCACATTTTCCTAAAAACAGAACAGCCTTAGGATTAATTGCTGATAGTAAATCCATTATAGTTGCAGCATTGGGGCTTCCCATTCCAAAATTAATTATAGTGATATTATTTGATGTAGCGGAAGGCATATGTTTATCTTCCCCATCTATATTACATTTCATAATTTNTGCAAATCCTTCAACATATTTGTCAAAGTTTGTAAGCAAAATATATTCACCAAAACTATCTAATTCTATNCCNGTATAACGAACCAGCCAATTATCAACAATTTCAGATTTTGTTTTCATTGATATACCTTTTTTGTTGCTCAAAGGTACTATATTTTAAGCAATTTGTTTGAAATTCAATTACTTAAAGTCTACCTCAACAATAACTTCATTCTTTCGATTCAAGAATTTATATGGACTATCATAGTATAGAATTTGGGGAGGCTTGATGGAGTTAATATTATTTGAACTTAGGACGTCTTTTAGCTTTTCTTTATAAAGTCTTTCTTTTTTTTTATTGCTAAATCCTCCATATCCTATAACTGCAAAATATGAAGGGGAGGAAATATATGCTTCTACTTCTTTATTATTTGGAATCGGAAAGGTTCCTGAATTGTATTCTTTTGGTAATACAAATTCCATCATTTGTTTGTCTTCTGACATATATACTGGAGTAGTCATAGCAATTTTTTCACTACGGCTATTGTTCCCGGCTATATATTCAAACAGTTTTCTGAAATTATTATTTCTAGAGTAGTTTGATTTTATTTTGATTTTTGCTGCTTCAGGGTAAAACCGAATCTCAACATCATCAAATTTTTTAACTACTTCGTATACTTGGGTTTCATATTTCTGAGCCATAATATTTAAAGCATTAAATAAAATTATTATTAATCCTAGTTTAAATTTATTCATAGTATTAAATCTAATAAAATTTCATAAAATCTTCTTTGAAAATTTTATTCAAATAAAACATTAATCCATCACAATCTTCTTTATTAAATATAACCGGAGGTTTTATCTTTATTACATTATCATCAGGTCCGTCTGTACTCATTAGAATGCCAAACTCTTTCATCCTGTTTGCTAAATAATTAGCATGATCTTTTAAGGGTTTTAGTTCCTTGTCAGTTAATTCAATACCTAAGAATAATCCCTGTCCTCGAACATCACCAATTATAGGATATTTTTTTGCTAGCAGTATTAATTGATCTTTTAAATATTTACCAGTTAAAAGTGCATTTTTTTGAAGATTATTTCTCTTAATAGAACTTAATACTTCTGATGCAATTGAACATGAAACTGGGTTTCCACCAAATGTGTTAAAAAACTCCATTCCATTTGCAAATTTATTAGCCACTTCTTCTCTACATACTACGGCGCCAATTGGATGACCATTACCAAAAGGTTTACCAATAGTAACTATATCTGGCACTACATCATGAAGTTGAAATCCCCAGAAGACTGCACCCAATCTTCCGCAGCCAACTTGAACTTCATCAGAAATACAAAGTCCACCTGCCTTACGAATATATTTATAGGACTTTTTTAAAAACCCATCTGGTAATTCAACCTGACCTCCGCAGCTAATTATTGGCTCAATAATAAACCCTCCAACTCCTCTTTTTTTAGAATGTATATTATCAATACATTTTTTCACTTCTTTAGAATATTCATTACCAGTCCTTGATCCTCTATATTTTCCTCTATAAGAATCTGGAATTGGTATAACATGAGTATTTTTTGGAGCACCTCTGCCCCCTGTTCTATCAAATTTATATGAAGAGATGTCTATGCATTTATTTGTATT
>PBPW01000081.1 GCA_002725545.1 Fidelibacterota bacterium
TCAAGGTGGGTATAATTAAATGAAAGTTATTTTTTTAACATTCATTAGCACTTTCCTTTATGCGCAGGTNCAATACAATCATCCTGAACTTGATTGGAAAACCTTTGAAACTGANCATTTTAGAATTCATTATTATTCTCAGACTGAAATTTCGGCAAGAAAAGGTGCATATGTTGCTGAAGAAGTATANGAATCAATAACCAAGCTCTATAGTTATGAACCTTTTGACAAAACAGATATTGTATTTACAGACACAGATGATATTTCAAATGGGGCAGCGTATTTTTNTGATAATAAGATAATAATCTGGACAAGTCCTTTGGACTTTGAATTAAGAGGNTCTCATCGTTGGCTTCAGAATGTGATCGCACATGAATTTGCGCATATNGTATCCATTCAAAGTGCGCAAAAATTTGGCAAATCTATTCCTGGGGGTTATGTCCAATGGATCGGTTATGAAAAAGAAAAAAGATCGGATGTTTTATATGGATATCCAAATACTTTAATTAGCTATCCTATCCCTGGGACTACTGTTCCTCCATGGTTTGCAGAAGGATTAGCGCAGTATATGTATCCCGATGCCGATTGGGATAATTGGGACACTATAAGAGATATGATNCTAAGGGATCAAATCCTCAATGGNAATAGTTTGAGTTGGCAAGAAATNAATACNTTNGGNAAAAGAGGNATTGGTAATGAATCTGTATATAACACCGGCTATGCTTTTACTAGATATATAGCTGTAAAATATGGACATNANACCTTCAAAAAAATATTATCATCTCTTAGCAANCCTTTTAATTATTCTGTATCTAAAGCAATCAAAGATGCTACCGCAAAAGATGGAAAAGCAATTTTTAATGATTTTAATAAAACATTAGAAAAAAGATACAATACATTAACTTCTGATATTATTGAAAACGATGAATATTCTAAGATAATTCAACACAAAGGAACAGCAAATCTTTTTCCAATGTGGAATGAAGATGGGAATAAAATAGCNTATATCTCAAATCAAAATCACGATTTCTTCAGCTCCACAGATCTATATATTTATGATTTAATTTCTGAAAACAATTCAAAGATTGTTGATGGTGTAATTTCTTTACCCGCTTGGAATGGAAATAGCATTATCTATTACATTAAAAGAGCAAAACTGCCTAATAAAGTTGGTTCAAAATTTTTCGATCTCTACGAATACGATCTTAACACAAAAAAAGAAAAAAAATTAACTAATGATGCGCGCGCTTATTCACCAGCATTTAGCGAAAAAGATAGTGCAATTTTTTATTTGGCAACCTTTGANGGGACTCAAAACATTTATAAAATAAATCTTAAATCAAATACNTCTGAAAAAGTGTCTAGTTACGATAACCATGAAATTCTAAACAATTTAAAATATGATCGATTTAATAATCGCTTATTATTTGATGTAACCATTAATCATTTTAAAAATATACACTATATAAATTTGGAGGATAGTACTAGCGGAAAATTTATTCATAATAATTTATGGGATAGTAGAAATGCGACCCCTTTTAATGAAGGTGTAGTTTATAGTGANGATAGAACAGGTATATTTAATTTATTTTANATTGATAAGAATANGCAGGGNTATATAACAAACCTTACTGGTGGCGCTTTTATGCCNGATTACCANCAAAGCGGAAANATTGTTTATTCTCAGTTTCAAAATGGTCAATATAATATTGCCATTTTAGATTCAATAAAAATATTTAAAACTTCGATGGTAGGATATAGCGATAGCTACTACGAAAAAAATAAATCGTTAACAGATCCTCTGAGAGGTGTGAGATCTGATAGCTCAGATCATTACGTAGATCATTTCCCTCCTATGTTTTTTATGCCACGCCTAACTATGGATTATGAAAAAATTAAACTAGGTACTTATTTTTATTCCTCTGAAATCATCGATAAGGTTAATTTAATTGGAGGNGTATCTTTAAATAAATTATTTGATCAAGATTTATTTTTCATAATGGAGTATAGACATCTCTATCCAACGTTATTTTTTGAAACTTATTATATGACGCGAAACACTGAAGAAAGAACAAACTATTCAGCTTACAATCTTGATAATAATATCAAATTTAGATTATTGGAATTTAAGGGAGGTTTGCGAGCACCCTTTTATGGTAGTCAAATTGAGGTTTTTGCTAATTGGGCTCAGTATCGCGCATCAATTAAAGAAAATATTCGCGAAAAACCTGAACTAAAAACAGNTTACGGGTATGATTATTTNAAAGGAAAGCAATTTGGCATTAATTGGAATTTTCAACAATATAAGCGCAGCGTTGATCAAAGTATTAATCCNGTAGGATATAAATTACAGATAGAAATTGTAAATGAACTTAATCAATTCATAGATGGGTTAGATTTATCAGATTCAGGGACGTTAACATCTATATACAATAATCATAATTTAACTAGAAGAAAGATTGAGGCAGGATTCTCATTCAATATTCCATATACCAATAAATGGTCCGCATATTTTGGAGGAAAATATGGATCTATTTCAAATTCGGAAGCCGATTCATTTTTTCATTTTTTTGGTGGTGGATCACCCGGCCTTAAGGGATACCCATACTACAGTTTGCAAGGCACTGATTTGATGATAGGTGAGATTGGCTTGCGAATACCATTTTTTAAAGAAAAAAATTATATTTTTGGCCCTCTTTCTATAAATAATATGACTATGGGGTTTGAAAATCAATTTGGCGATGCATGGAACAGAACAAATGCATACGATCAAAAAGGATCTATTGGCGTTCAGCTTAGAATTTCAGGATATTCTTTCTATAATTATCCTACAGCAATTGGTATAGAATACCATCAGCCTCAAAATCAATTCTATATGGATATTGGAGATGGAAAAAATATCCTATATGGGGATGAAGATAGAGTCTATTTAAATATCTTATTTGGGTTTTAAATGAAACAAATTCTCCTCAATTTATTTCTAATTTCATCCCTATTATCTCAATACAATGCCTACGATTTGAATCACTATGATTATAGCCGCGACTCATTAGAAACTGAATTATCAACCTTAATGTTAAAATCTTTTATTATCCCTGGTTGGGGTCAATTATCAAACAAAGATCCGCTATGGAAACCTTTTATCTTTTTTGGGATTGAAGTGCTAACAATAGGATCTGCGCTTCACTATAAAAAAACATCAGAAATCATACGTAATGATTTTGAGAACTATGCAGATGATCATTGGCGTTTAAATCTATGGTATGACAATACTAAAATTATTTTTCCGGATAGATGGAATGAAATAATAATTGGTACTCATAAGATTGGGTTGCAAATTGATGGTAAATACTATTTTTCAGATAACCTGGAAAGTCTAGTCCAGCAATATGATTGGTCACAAATATTTGTGGTCCGCGATAGAGATTTTTATGAAAATATTGGTAAATATGATCAATTTGTGGGAGGATGGGATGATGAATATGACAATCCTTTCGATGGCGTAGGTAATTGGTATACTCAAAAAAAGGGAAGTGTTGAATCGGTGATTCTGACGAAAAGAAAAAACTATTATCGCAATCTACGCAATGATAGTAATCGCTATTCCAATTATGCTAGATATGCAGTTTCTGCAATTATGCTAAATCATTTAATTAGTGGTTTAGAAACTGTATTAAATTCTAATAAAGGTAATTCATTTAATAAAAACTACTCATTTGCATTAAATCCATATGCCTATGTAAATGAAGGTGGTGTTCAACTTGTTTTTAGGTGGTAAATTCTATATTAATTAAGATGTTAAAAAGTACAATATATAATTCAAAAATTATTTATCTATTTGTTTTTGCAATTTTACTTATTTCTTGTTCAAGCAGCGTTAATCGTAGAGATATTAATTATGAAGATGAATTTGAAAATGGAAAAATTGCATTAGGTAAAAAGAAGTACATTAAAGCACAAGATCACTTTAACACTGTTGTTATAGGCGCTTCTCATACAGATTTAGGTGATGATGCACTTTTTTACCTAGGAGAATCTTTTTTTCTTTCTAAAGAATATTTATTAGCTATATCTGAATATGATCGCTTAATTCGCAGAATGCAGTTTAGCCCATATATTGAAAAGGCAAGATACCGTATTTGTGAAGCTTATTTAATATTATCACCTAAATACTACAATGACCAAACGTACAGTGAAAAGGCGCTTGAAAAACTTCAGGAATTTATTGATGATTATCCAGAATCAGATGAAAGGCAAAAAGCAGAAAATGATATAAAAATCTTAAGAAACAAGTTATCTGAAAAAGCTTATCAGTCTGGCGTGCTGTATATGAAAATGGAGGAGTACAAAGCTGCTTTATTAGCTTTTAAACAAGTAATTGAGCTGTACTACGATACAGACTTCATTGAATTAGCACACTTGAAAACAATTGCGTGCCACATTGAACGCAATGATATGGAATTAGCAAAAAATTATTATTCTAATAACCAAACATCAATTAAGGATATAAATATGGATGATTTAGTAGATGAATGGTTTGTACAAAAAAGAGTATTTGATAGGATTGAATTAGAATGAAGGTTTGTCTTTTTGGAGGGACCTTTGATCCACCCCATCTTGGACATCTGATTATAGCTCAAACTATTTTTGAAGCAGAAAAGTTTGACCAGATTGTTTTTGTTCCAGCGTTCAAGCCCCCTCATAAAAATGGCATTCAAATATCTCCTGTGGATTATCGCTTAGATATGTTAAAAATTGCGATAAAAGAAAATCCAAATTTTCTTTTATCTGATATTGAGATTCAACGGGGTGGATTATCCTATTCAATCGATACAATTGTTGATTACAAGAAGCATAATAATATCGAATCAAATAATCTATTCTACTTGATTGGTAGCGACTCCCTTAAACAATTCCATAAATGGAAAGATCCCGAAAGAATTATTAATGAATCAAGGGTAATCGTAGCAATTAGGCCAGGATTTAGACCTTCAGATATACCTAATTGGATACTAGCTAAAATCCAATTTGCAAGTATACCCAGAATTGAAATATCATCAACTGCTATTAGAAAAAGATGGGTTAAAGATAAGACTATACGTTATATGGTAACCGAGTCTGTTTGGCAATTTATCAATAAGAATAAACTTTATTTATGACTGAAAGCATATTTTTATTATTTCTTGGATCTATTATGCTGTATTTAGGCTCAGAATGGATAGTCAAGGGTGGTGTAGCCATAGCTGAAAAATACGGTATATCTACTATTGTTATAGGGTTAACTGTTGTAGCGTTTGGAACATCGCTTCCTGAATTATTGGTCAGTCTAAATGCCGCTTTGCAAGGAAGTACATCTATTGCAGTTGGAAACGCTATAGGTTCAAATGTTGCAAATGTTGGGCTGGTTTTGGCGCTAAGTGCATTTATTTTTCCAATTTCGCTAAATTATAAACTAATTAAAAGAGACTTATGGATTTACCTTGTCTCATGTCTTATTTTCATCCTTTTTTCTTTAGATGGTAGGCTTAGTAAATTTGAAGGAGCATTTTTTGTAAGCAGCTTATTATTTTACATCATTTTTAGTATTAAGAGGCCAATAAAAACTGATAACGAAATTGAAAAATCAAGTGATGATAATTTTGGAGAGAAGGTATTATTTGTTATTTTTGGTATTGTTGGACTATCTCTTGGTGCAGATATATTTGTAGATGGTTCAGTTTATATTGCTAGATTTTTTGGAATATCTGAGGTTGTTATTGGAATGACAATAGTAGCATTCGGCACCTCTCTTCCTGAGCTTGCCACCTCTGCTATGGCTGCTTATAAAAGAGAGAGCGCTATATCCATTGGAAATATAATTGGTTCGAATATTTTTAATATTCTATGTGTTTTAGGCGTAACATCAATCATTGAGCCGTTAAATTCTAATTGGGATGAAATATCATTCCAGGTTATAATTATGATTTGTTATGGATTTTTAATTTTTATTGCATCAAAATTAACCCAACCTATCAATAGAATTTTTTCAGCTATGATGCTATGCGGATATATTCTTTTCATTTATGTTCTATTTTAAATTTATTTAATAACATATAGATTATAGCATGATAAAGATAGATAATGTTTCCTATAGTTACCCAAAAGGGGGTGGTGTTTCCAATATTAACTTAAATATTGATGATGGTGAATTTGTTTTTATGATTGGACCAACCGGCTCTGGTAAAACTACAATTTTAAGACTGATCTATATGGACTTACTTCCTAAGGCCGGATTAATAAGTATTGATAAATTTGATTCGCAATCAATTAAAAAAAGAAAGATTCCTTATTTAAGAAGGAAAATTGGTGTGATTTTTCAAAACTATCATTTATTAGAGGATCGAAATTTATTTGAAAATATAGCTCTACCATTGCATGTGCTTGGATATGATAAAGATGAAATTATTGAATTAACCAATGAATCTATTGAAGAAGTTGGTTTATCTGGTAAAGAATCTCATTATCCTTATGAATTATCTGGAGGTGAACAACAGCGCGCTTGCGTTGCTCGATCACTTATCAAAGATCCTGATATAATTTTAGCAGATGAACCTACCGGAAACCTTGATCCGGTAGCATCTTTTGAATTAATCAAATTATTTGAAGAAATTAGTAAAGATGGAACCTCAGTCCTTATGGCATCTCATAATTATAATTTAATCAAAGGCAGAGGCCACCGCATTGTAGAAATGCAAAATGGTTCAATAAGGCAATAAATGAATAAGCTAGTTTTTATATTTGCTGAAGGATTTAAAAATGTGTGGCGACATAAGTCTTCCGCNGTTTCATCAATTTTTTCTATCTATTTAACATTGATTGTTTCTGGATCGCTATTAATAATTAGTCAAAATACAAATAAATTAATTGAATATTTAAGAGACAAGTATAAGATAGAAGTATTTTTCAAAGATGATGTCACTGAGCAAAGAGTTNCTGAATTAGTAACTGAATTCAAAAAGAAAAATATAGTTCAATCAATTACTGTAATTTCAAAGAAAGATGCTGAAAGAATATTTAAATCGCAATTTGGTGATGATATCCTTGGCCTTTTAGGNTATAATCCATTACCTATAAGTTGTGTAATTAATTTNAAAAAAGATTGGCCGTCAAGGCTTGATTTNCAACCAATAATTTCCGATTTAAAAAAATATCGAGAAGTGGATGAGNTAAGGCATCAAGGTAAATTAATTTCAAGAATTGANAGTTATTATGATAGATTCTTGCAGGTTATGATTATAGCAATTTCAATAACTTTAATCGTTGCAATATTTATTATTTCAAATACTGTGCGCTTAACAATATTCTCAAAAAAAGAATTGATTAAATCTTTGCAATTAATTGGTGCTACTAAATGGTTTATTAAAGGGCCATTTATTATTGAAGGTATCGTTCATGGCTTAATTGCTGCTATTTTANCNGTATACTCACTTGTAGGTATAATAAGGTTTAGTAAATATTTGATTTANGACTTAACAAAATTTGGAATTATTTTTGATCAGGTTTTTATTNTTCAGGTCTTATTATCTATTTCTATTCTAGTTGGCTTTNTAGGAGCAAATAGGGCCATATCTCGCTTTTTAAAGTAATTATCAACCATTTGTTTCAAGTAAATAAAATCATCTAATTTCCNTTTATGTCAATTCAAAAATATAAAACTTTAGATTTAAGGTATGCCTCGATATTGGTGGCTGTAGTTGAAGGGTATATAAATACCTGNCAACCTATTTCATCAAANTATGTTCAGAATAGTCTATCTNCAAATTTATCCAGCGCAACTATTAGAAATGTTATGTCATGTCTAGAAAAAGATGGGTTTTTNAAACAAGTACANAAATCAGGGGGTCGTATTCCTACTGATCTTGGATATCGATTTTATATTAATTCAATCAAAACGCATGATAAACTAAGTGAACATGTTGTACCAGAGTTTGAAGATGAATTAAGAACTATTTCTAACAATGTCGATGAAGTCTTAAATGCTACAGCTTCTATGTTGTCAGAATTAAGCAACATGTTTAGCGTAGTTACTATTTCTGAGTATCATAATAGTATATTAGTTGATATAGAGTTAGTTGAGCTCAACGGTAATCGAGTAATGTTAGTACTTGGCATGAATAATGGCCTCGTCAAGTCAATTGTTTTAGATCTTGATATTAATATTAAACCTAAACACATGAATTCAATTATACGTCTTCTTAAAGAAAAATTAATCGGTCTTTCTTTAAGGGAAATTCAAAATACAATTACATTGCGATTGAATGATAGCTCAATTTTTAATCATGAATTAATACAAGTATTAATTCATGACCGATATTCNTATTTNTCTATTGAAAATAATAAATTAATATATACNTCNCCAGTTAATGTANTACTTCAGCAGCCAGAATTTCAAAATCTAAATAATTTNAAAAGAATTTTACCAGCTTTAGATAAANCCTTTCTTAATATTTATATCAATAAAAATTTTGATACAAATAGCGATTATGATTTAATTGGCAAAGAAAATAAAGATGAAGTTTTTAACAACTGCGCAATTCTAACCTCGAAATTTGAAACAAAAGCAATTTCTGGAAGAATTGGGGTTATTGGCCCTAAGCGCTTGAATTATGTAAATGTAAAAAGTATTTTAAATTCCTTTAGAAAGGTAGTTCAAAATGCCATCTAAAAAACAAACCAAGGCAACAAATAAAAAAATCAATAAGCTGACCCCTACAGAAAAACTTAAAAATCAAATCAATGAATTAAAGAGTTCAATCGATGAAAGCAATGATAAGCATATTAGACTAAAAGCTGAATTTGATAATTACAGAAAGCGAAAGGATAAAGAAATCATCAGTTTAATGAAATATGAAGGTGAAGCTGTAATTAAACAATTTCTAAATGTTTTAGATGACTTAGAACGCCTAAATCAAGCATCAGAAAAGAACGATAAAGGTAATTATGAAAAATTAACTGAAGGTATTTCTTTGATAATTAATAATATTGAAAAGCAATTCTCTAAACTCGATGTAAAAACCTTTACAAAGCTTGGCGATATTTTAAATCCTGAATTGCATGATGCTTTAATGATTAGAACTGAAGATGATAAACATGAAAATGAAATTATCGAGATTTTTGAAAAAGGTTATTTATATAAAGATCGAGTCATAAGACATGCTAAGGTTGTGGTCAATCAAACTCCGTCATGAGAGATTATTACGACATTCTTGGAGTGGATAGAGGTGTAACTTCTGATGATTTGAAAAAATCTTATCGAAAAATAGCAATGAAGTATCATCCAGATAAAAATCCTAACGATTCAGAAGCTGAGAAAAAATTTAAAGAAGCCGCAGAAGCTTACTCTGTCCTTTCCGATGATCAGAAACGTCAACAATACGATCAATTTGGACATGCTGGCGTCAATAGTGGTTCAGGTCCCGGCTTTCAAGGAGGGATGTCTATGGAAGATATTATAAATAGCTTTGGGGATATTTTTGGTGATGGGTTTGACCCTTTTGGAGGAATTTTTGGCGGCAACAGGAGGGGGGGGATAAAAAAAGCCCGCGACTTGAAAGTTAGTTTAAAACTATCTTTTTCTGATATTTATTCAGGAGTAAATAAAACACTAAAAATTAAACGACTAGAGCATTGCGATGATTGCTCTGGTAGTGGAGCAAAGCAGGGCACTATGCCGATTGCTTGTGATCAATGTAAAGGAGCTGGTCAGGTTCGTCAAGTCTCACAATCTTTTTTTGGACAGTCTGTATCTGTTAGGGAATGTCCAGTTTGTACTGGTTCAGGTCAAATTATCAAGAATCCATGTGGCGATTGTGGCGGTAATGGTTTAAACCGTAAAACTGTAGAGATTAAAATTAAAGTTCCATCTGGTGTTTCAGCTGGAAATTATATGACTTTAAATCAACAGGGAAATAAAGGCCCTAAAGGCTATCAAGCTGGTGATTTGATTATTTTTTTTGAAGAAGAAGAGCATTCTATATTTAATAGAAATGGAGAGGATGTTATAACTGAGGTAGTCATTCAATTTTATGAAGCAGCTTTAGGTATGACGCTTGAAGTTCCAACTTTAGAAGGAAAGGCGAAGCTTAAGATTCCAGCAGGTATTCAATCAGCTCAAATTTTAAGGATGAGAGGAAAAGGTTTTCCAAGAATGCGAGGTTCTTCAAGAGGCGATCAACTTGTACGTGTACATGTAGATACTCCTCAAAAACTATCCTCTAAACAAAAGAAAATATTGGATGAACTTGCAGAAAGCAATAAAACCTTAAAGCCAATATTTAGACGTATTGAACTTGATTGATTATTATTAAGTAGATTAAAGTGTACTTCAAGATATAAATTGTATTAATATTACTTCTCTGATTTAGAGCATAAATAAAAAATTAACTTTAATTATTCACATAAGAAGTACTTATGAAAAAAAATCACGATAGATTAACATCTGAAAAAAGAAAGAATTTTTCTGATCTTCTTGAATTAGGAATTGTGATTGCATTTATTTTTTTAATTATATGTATTTACGTACCTCGAGCAATCTGGGATGAAGAAGAATCATTTGAAGACAGAAGTCAATTCCATATGGAAAACATGTATGATGTTCAAAATTTTTATAAATCAGTTATGGGTGAATATTCTTCTGATGGCCTCTGGGCTGTTCAAGTTGTTAATTCAGTTAGAGATTCATTAACAGGGGATTCAACGTATCTTGGTAATCAGTCAATTACTCTTGATAGCAAAACTTTTTCAGTTAATGTTCCAAAAGGTTATGATATAGAATTTGATACTACTTTTGGTTTTCCAATGATGCGTCGTGATACTATTTCTGATACAATAGCCACAATTGTCATGTATTCTGAAGATTTATCCCGTAATGATACATCTTATATTCAGAAAAAATTATTAAATAAATTTACTTCTGACTCAAATTTTGTTGAACTTGTTGAAGAGGTTCCATCTAAACGTGTTGAGGTTGTTAATTATTATGATACATACATGCCTGACTCAGCAATGTACTTTTGTCCTGTATCTAACCAATCTTATATAATTTCAATGCAAGATGAAGGTAATTCTATCCGCGTTGATAGCCCAATTGAAGAAACAATTGTTCGAAGGAGATATATTTTATTCGCCTTTAAAGCTGATAATCATGGCTTTATTGATGATGGTTCAAAAAGTTGGGATAGGTGATTTAACCTGTGATTCACTTACTTATTTCAAATAATCATTTATTATGCGTTCAGTGGGAAGATCAAAATGGCAAGCCTGCCTTAACTTCGCTTTTACAGGAACCTTTCAAGTCAAAAAAACAATCTACAAACCCTACAGATAAAGAATTATTAGTTGAAATTAATTCTGCTCTTAAATTATTAAAAAAACAACTCTCTTTTGAGGGAGAAAGGGTATTTGTAACCATTCCTGACAGTTTATCCTATTCTACTTCTGTTAACTTTGATGAGGAAATGTCAGATACAGATGGCTGGGAATATTCTAAATGGACAATTGATCAGAGATATTTATCTGATGAAAATAACCCGCAAAATGAATATTTTGGAAGATCATTTAAAGATCAAACAAATAGCGTTTTTTCATTAAGGGTTTCAGCGTCGCTTACCGAAAATATAAAAATGTCAGTTCAAGAATTAGGCGCAGAGCCAATATGGATGGGGACAGAGTCAAGTGCGTTTTATGGATTAAACCCTAGTAGAGGTGTAACAATTTTCTATAGTGAAAAAAGCGGTTATGAGTATTTTCATTATTCTAAAAATTGTTTTTTAAAAGGAAATGCTAAATTCTCTAAAGATAAATGGAAATTATCATCAACCGATGGATCTTTAAATGAAAAAGATATTTTTAAAGGTCAAATTATTATTCCAGGTAAATTATCCTATAGAAGAAAATCTCATTTTGAAGGTAAGAGAATTCGTCAAGTAGAGGCATTTAAAAATATTAAAAAAAATAATATTAAAATTCCAAAAAATGTTAAGCATGATAATCTTTATGTGACTACTGCCTTAATTAATGGCAACGTGTATGGCTGTTCATTGAATTTCTTCGAAATACCAGGATTGCAAGTATATGAAGAGAAAAAACCTTTGCCTCAAGATTCTCCAAAGAATAGTAAGGTAAAAAAACATAATACTAAACGAAAAAAAAGTAAATCAAATTTTCAACAGATATTCGCCTATCTTTTCTTCTTTTCTG
>PBPW01000082.1 GCA_002725545.1 Fidelibacterota bacterium
GAACCAAACGCTTCTACAACATGGACTGAAGTCTATAAGGTAGCGGCATAACTTTTAAGGAGTAAATGCAAATGGCAGATACAACAACAACAAATCTGAATCTGACTAAGCCAGAAGTCGGTGCTTCTACGGACACATGGGGAACTAAATTAAATACTGATTTAGACTCTATTGATGCTCTTTTCGCCGCCGCTGGTTCAGGAACTTCAGTTGGACTGCAAGTCGGTTCAGGAAAAACTTTAAGTGTAGGTGGAACTCTAGTAGCTAGTGGAACTGTTACACTTGATTCTGCGGCCATATCAGCCGCTAGTGCAACGATTTCTGATTTAGGCACAGTAACTACTGTTGACCTGAACGGAGGGACGATTGACGGGGTAACTATTGGTGGAACTACAGCAGGGGCTATCACAGCCACAGATTTAACAGGCACAGGAACAATTAACTTTACTGGTGCTACTATATCAAATGCTGGAACAATAACGACTGCGGATATAAACGGCGGGAGTATTGACGGGACAACAATAGGTGGTTCTGTAGCTGGTGCAGTTACAGCCACAACTATAAAAGCAACTTCACTTAGAGAAACAAGTAACAATGTTACGCAATCAACAGGAACATTAACTTTAGATTGTTCTACAGGAAACGCTTTTTCTTTCACACCTTCACAAAACATAACAACACTAACAATTACAAATGTTCCAGCTTCAGGAGATGCTTATAGCATGGTCCTTAAAATAGGTGGTTCAGCATATACTATTGCATGGGGTGCCGCTGTTAAGTGGGCAGGTGGTCAATCACCAGCTTTATCAAGTTCTAACCATGATGTAATTGTTTTAATGACAGTTGATGGCGGAACTACTTGGTATGGATTTATTTCTGCTCAAGATATGTCATAATTAGGAGATAAAAAATGAGTTTAGGTAACAACATGATTTTGGCTTCAGGTGCAGTTATTGAACCTGAAAATGTAAGTGTTCCAGTAGTTACAGGAACAGTCGAAACTGGTCAAACATTAACTGGAACTGACGGCGCTTGGAATACATCTGGAGATTTTACTAGACAATGGCAAAGAGGTTCAGACGCTACTTCTTGGTCAAACATAAGTGGAGCAACAAATTCTACTTATGTTATAAGTGGGGCTGATGCTGGTTATAAATTTAGAATTGCTGTTACCTTAACAAATGATGCTGGAACAGCCACAGCAAATAGCGTTCAAACAGATACACAACCTGGTCAATGGTATTCTACTGGTTCAGGCGGTAACACAACTTGGACAGCAGGCCCAGGTGTTGACACGGTTTCAATATTTGGAGTTGGTCAAGGTGGTTCTGGTTCTTCATACTGTAATCAGGTAACTTCAGGTGTAGGTGGTGGTGGTGGAGCCGCTGGTTACTCTAATAGTGTAAGTGTTACTCCAGGACAAACTTATTATGTTAATTTCCAAAGTTATCAACAAAGCGGTCAATATGGTTGGTCTTTTTATGGGTATGTAAATGGCATAACATCATCTTCGGCTGGTCAAAATTCCCCTGAATCATCTTATTTATTTTATATGAATAGTGCTGATAATGGAAGTCCAACTGCTGGTAATACATCTAAATCAAAAGCAGATACTAAAAATAATGGTGGTAATGGTTCACCAAACAATTCTTCTGCTGGTGGTGGCGCTGGTGGATATTCTGGAGCAGGTGGCGCCGGTGGTAGTGGTAACCAAACTGGAGGTAGTGCTGGTTCTGGCGGCGGTGGTGGCGGTGGTTGTGGTATGGCCGCTTACGCAAATGGCGGTGGCGGTGGCGGTCCTGGTGGCGGTGGCGTTGGTATTAACGGAGAAGGCCCAAGTGGCGCTGGTGGCACATGGAATAGCCCTTATTTCGAAGGCGGTAAAGGTGGTTCTGGCGGTGGCGATGGCGGAGATGCTACATATCAAAACACAACTTCAGGTAAGAATGGCGGTAACTACGGCTCTGGCGGCGGTGGTGGTGGCGCTTGGTATGGTTGGGGACCATGTTCAGGTGCAGGACAATATGCACCAGCGGCCATAAGAATTATTTGGGGTTCAGGTAGAGCATATCCTTCAACTAATACAGCAGATGTGTAAAGGAGATAAAAAATGACTTTAAAAAACGCAACACCCCCTGAAGATAGAAAATATTATACTAAGATTATAGACGGGCAACCTGTTAGTAATATAGTCGAAGATGAGTTTGACTTAATGAATTATAGAAATATTGATGTGCATGACCCTTCTCTAAATTATCATTTAGTGGATTGTTCTGCTATGTTTAATAATGATTTTGAAAATTCTCTTTTACCTTATGAAAGACTGGCAGAAACTACAATAGAGTTAGTTGATGAAACATGGACTCTTGTTGAAAATAAGACTGAATTAACAGGAGAACCATTAGCTGAAAAACAACAATTTGTTGAACAGCAAATGACTTTTGAAAGAGATGCACAAGTTGAATTGGCAGAAGATTACGAGTCTAAAGAAACAGACCCCACGAAGAAAGCAACTTGGCAACAATTTATAACAGATTTGGAAGATTGGACTTTTGACCCAGATGACAAAAATCCTGTATTACCCCCAATACCTGAAAGCATTAGACCTGGCCCGCCAGACGCGAATTAATTAAAAGGAGTTTTTATGACCATATTATTATTAATTTTAACAAGCATTGTTACATTATCATCTTTAGTATGTAGCTTTGTTCCTACAAGTCTTTTACCAGATGACGCTAAAAAAGTATTAAAGATTTTAGCTTTAAACTTTAACAATGTTCATTACGACTGCGACCATGACGAGTAATTGTTATGAGCGGTCTATCTGAACTTGAACAAGGCAAATTAATAGAAGCAGTCGAAAGTCTTGAAAAGCAAGTAACAAGATTAAATACAAGACTTGATTCTCTTGAAGGGCAAATGAAGTCAGGTAAAGGCATTGTTATAGGTATCTTTTTAACGGCTAGTGGTATATCGGCTGCCGCCGCCACAATGTTTGGAAAAATGCTTGGGGAATAACAATAGACAAAAAGGAAGAATAGGAGAATTGTTTGTGTGTTACATTCTTGAAAAATTTGGTTATCAAACAGCTTTTGTTGATACGCAAGGTTATGATGTAATTGTTAATTACAAAAACAGACCTATTCGTATTCAAGTAAAATCTGCTCTCTCAAGAGATTACAATAGAAAAAAAGGTGGTAAACCTAGATATAATTTTGCTACTAACATTGGTGGTGAAAAAAGAAAATACACAAAAGAAGATACAGATATAATTGCTTTATTTGGTTCAGACCATGAAACAGTAATTTTTAAATTAGTTGATGAAATAAAAACAAAAACACATAAATTATCTGAAGCACATTTTTACGATAAGTCTATAATGAAACAAAGTTTTGAAAGGTGTTTAAAATCATGTTCGGTTTAATCGGCTCTTTATTAGGATTCGCTAGTTCAGGTTTACCAGCNGTNCTTGACCATTTNAAACAAAANAGTNNNCAAAAACATGANTTAGCTNTAATGGAAATGGCCGCTAAACATAAAATAACNGTAGCTAAAGCAAGGGCAGATGAAGCCGAAGTAGCAGGTGTNTATCANCACAGTCAAACAATTCAAAACAATGCNAGTAAATGGATAGTTAATTTAAGTGGTCTTGTAAGNCCTACAGTTACNTTTGCAATATTAGGATTGTATNTAACTGCAAAGACTTTAGCTGTTGTGCAAGTNTATCAAAATGGTGGTGATTTACATGAGTTTTTACCAGANATATATTCAGAAACAGATGTTGGTATTTTAAGTTCAGTTGTATGTTTTTGGTTCTCAAGTAGAGCAATAGAGAAAATGAGAAAGTAATATAATGGATAAAATTATTGATGCAATAAAAGGAATAATATCACCAGAACAATCTTGGTCAGCTTTTGTTATGAAGATTACAAGTCTTATAATTGTAGCTGTAATTGGATATATAGGTTTTCAACAATATCTTAATCTTGGTGTTGAAGAAGATAACGAAATTCCAATAGTAGAAGTGTATGAGAAAGACCCTGAGAAAAAAGTTAAAGTAGAAGATTTAATTACTAAACTTCTAAGGTCAAATAGAGATATTGAATCAGTATGGTTATATGATTGGATAGATGCACGAAATATAGTGCCTTTGTATAATGAACCTAGAAACAGCGAAGATTTATTACCAACAGGATATTTTATGGAAGGTGATGAATATGTGATTGGTCATTTTGTTTTAAGCCAATGCACCTCTTTAGATAGAGATGTAATTAATACAGCTTGTCCTATCATGTCCTCAGAAGATGCTTGGGGAGTTTTGTTAGTTACCTATCAAAACAATATAGAGCCAGACTTAAAAACGACTAAAGCAACAGCTATGAAAATATCTGAAATATTATATTTGATTGAGAGATAATAATGGCAGAAAAAAGTTTAAATGTTTCAGATAATTCAGTTATAGCGATACCACTAAGAAATTTAATTGCTATAATTGGAACAGTAGCAGTAGCAGTATGGGGCTATTTTGGCGTTTCTGAAAGACTAAACTTCATAGAACATGAACTTGACTTACAGATGAAAGACATAGAGTTAAATAGTGAATTTAGAATTAAATGGCCAAGAGGTGAGATGGGTAGCCTACCAGATGACGCTAGACAAGATATGAAAATAGAAATGTTAGAACAAGAAGTCGCTAAATTAAAAGATGTTAAAAGTGAGGAATAATGCCTTATGTTGAATTAAAAATACCAAGTGGAGTTTATAAAAATGGAACTGAATTACAAGCTAAAGGTCGTTGGCATGACTGTAACTTAGTTCGTTGGGATAATAATGCTATGCAACCAGTAAAAGGTTGGACTCAATTAGGTTCTTCTACAACAATAGGCAAAGCAAGAAAAATGGTTAGCTGGACTGACAACAATAGAAACAGAAGATTAGCTGTAGGAACACCAAACAAACTTTATTACTATACCATTGAAGGACAACAATACGACATAACACCAGTTGGTTTTACCACAGGAAATGATGACGCTGTTGAAAATGTTTCTTATGGTAACTATGTTTACGGAACAGGAAACTATGGCACACAAAGACCTGACCATGGTATATGGACACCTTGCACAACTTGGTCTTTAGATAATTGGGGACAATATTTAGTTGGCTGTAGCACAACAGACGGAAAAGTTTATGAGTGGCAATTAGGTAGCGGAACTGTTGCCCAACAAATAGCTAATTGTCCAACAAGCAATCAAGGTATAATTGTTACGGAAGAAAGAGCGTTAATGCTCTTAGGTGCTGGTGGCGACCCAAAAAAAATACAATGGTCTGATTTAGAAGATAATACAGATTGGACACCAGGTGGCACAAATCAAGCTGGTAGCTTTAATCTTAATGGTCATGGTAAAGTAATAACAGCAATAAGAACTAAAGGACAAATACTTATACTTTCAACTATTGATGCTTATACCTCAACTTATGTTGGTTTACCTTTTGTATATTCTTTTGAAAGAGTTGGTTCTAATTGTGGAGTTATTTCAGCAAACTCAATAGTAGCTACTGATACTTTTGCAGTTTGGATGGGTAATGGTCAGTTCTTTATGTATGACGGACTTGTTAAATCATTACCTAGTGATGTTAGCGATTATGTCTTTAGCGACATGAATGTTAGTCAAAAAAGTAAAGTATATGCCTTTAACAATTCTCAATTTTCAGAAATATGGTGGTTTTATCCTAGTTCTGATAGCACAGAAAACAATCGATATGTTGCTTGGAACTATAAAGAAAATCATTGGTCTATAGGTAACTTAGCTAGAACTTGTGCAGAAGATGAAGGTATATTTTTAAATCCTGTTATGATTGGTGCTGACTATAAACTTTATGAACACGAAACTGGATATTCATATTCAGGCGAATCAACAAGTGTTTTTGCTGAATCTGGTCCTTATCAACTTGACCAACCAAGTGGTAAATTAATGAATGTTTTACAAATAATACCAGATGAAAAAACATTAGGTGATGTTTCTGCTAAATTTAAAGTTAGAAATTATCCTACAGGAACAGAAACAACATATCCTANTAGTGGTTCTTTTACCTTAGCCAATCCTACAGATGTAAGATTTACTGCTAGAGAAGTTAAATTTAGAGTTGAAACTGCAAGAAACGCCGATTGGAGAGTAGGTAATATGCAGATGTTCGTAAGAGCAGGTGGAGGTAGAGGATAATGAGATTACCATTACCAACTCCAGAATATAACTCAGGTATTGCTCAACAAACAAACAATACTTTAGAGCAAGAAGATAAAAAAAATTTTAAGAAAGATACAGATATAAACATTAACGATGGGCGATTAATCCTGAAATCTCCTAACGGAACACGATATAATATAACAGTAGATAATTCAGGCAACATAACAGCGAGTGCGATATGAATATAGAAAATTTTGAAAAATGTTGCGAAAGCATACAGAAAGCGTTAGATTATGGAAAGAACAGTCATACTCTTGATGATGTAAGACAAAGTATAGCCAAAGGTGAAATGTTTTTTCATTCTCTTGGAAACTCCTTTATCATTACTGAAGTTCATGTATTTCCACAGTATTATAATTTACACGGCTTTTTAGCTGGTGGTCATACAGAAGAAATTAAAGAGTTAATGCCAATATTAGAAGATAAAGCAAGAGAAGTAGGTTGCAAATATACAACTCTTACTGGTCGTAAAGGTTGGCAAAGACAGTTTAAAGATGTTGGTTATAANCCAACTTTCTTTACCTTAGACAAGGAGTTATAAAATGGCTAAATCAAAAGGCAGTCAAAGTTCAGAGTTAGACCCTGCAATCAGACAGATGATGCAAGAAACCTTTGACTTAGGTAAAGGTGCTATAACGGAAACTAAACCTGTTTTAGATGCAGACGGAAATCAGATTTATGATTATGTAACTGGGCCTGGTGGAACACAAATACCAATAGCAAGAACAACAACAGGACTAAAAGAATATCAAGAATACGAAGATAAAAGATTCGCAAGTCCTAGTGCATCAACAGGATTTGGTGAAGCTGGTTTAAGTAATTATCTTTATAGTAACAATCAACCATTTACAGAAACACAAAGACTAGATGATTTATATGGTCGTATGTCAACGGCCGCAAACTATACACCTCAAGATGTAACTTCAAGAGATGTAACTTCAAGAGATGTTGCCGCTGGAACTATTGATTTACCNAGTGAAATAGCTAGAACAATGGTCAGTTCAAGAGATGTAACAGGTGAAAGAGTTGCAGACCCAAATGACATTACAGCAAGAGAAGTATTAGAAAGAGGTTTTGATATTGAAAGAATTAGTCAGCCAGGGTTATTAGACCCAGTAACACTAGCAGATACTTCTTTAGACCCTTATATCAATCCTTACAATCAATATGTTAGAGATGTAACTATAAATGACATACTAGAAGGTAGAGATAGGTCATTATCACAATTACAAGATAGAGCCATTAAAGCGGGTGCTTTTGGTGGAANNAGAGANGGTGTAGAAGCTGGTCTNATTCAAAGCAAAGCATTATCAGAAATAGCAAAACAAAGTGCTTTATTAGGTCAACAAGGTTTTAATACAGCTTCAACATTAGCTTCACAAGACATAGGTTTATTAAATCAAGCACAAAGAGATAACATTACAAATCAAATGGAAGCACAAAGATTAAATCAAGCTACTGATTTAGCGGCCGAACAATCAATGTTAGATGCGGCCATGGAAGCACAAAGATTAAATCAAGCNAGAGATTTATCATTAGGTCAATTTAATACAGAAATGGGGCAACAGGCCGCTTTAGCAAATCAAGCCAATCAAAGAGAAATTGAATTAGCAAATGCGACTAGAGATTTACAAGCACAAGGCATGAATCAAGAAGATGCNTTNAGAGTNGCNCAANCNAATGTTGANAACAANTATNGAGCCCAAGCACAGAATGTAGCTAATAANCTTGAAGCAGANTTAGCCAATCAAGCATCATCATTACAGGCAGANTTAGCCAATCAATCATCATNATCTACAGGCCGCTATGGCAAATCAAGGTGCTGGTCTTGAAGCTAACGCATTAAATCAACAAGGATTATTATCAGCGGCCGATTTAGCTAGAGGAACAAATCAATCAACAATAGATAGATATAATCAACTAAGAGAAGTTGGTGGCGTTCAAGACGCTAGAGAGCAACAAACATTAGACTTTGATTATCAGCAGTTCTTAGAAGGGCAAGAGTATCAAATGATGTTAGCACAATTCTTAGGTGGTTTATTACAAGGATTCCCAACACCTATGAAATCAAGAGGGAAAGAGAGCGGTTTCTCAACGCTATTTGGTTAGAGGTAAAAAATGGTTATAGATAGAAGAAGAAAATTTTTAGAAGATTTACAATTAATTAGAATGGCAGAACCTCCTAATAGTCAAATAGGTTTTCCACAAGGTGAAACAACAGTAGGTGAATCTAATCCTGCTGACATTNCAGGGCCAAGCATTTTTAATNTTGGANATATAATTAGAGGTGCAGTATCACAAAAAGTAGGCACAGTAGGTCCTGACGACATATATGGTAGCAAAATTACAGCTGGTAAAGAAGATACATTACCACAAGCACAAAGTATTATAAATGAATTTGGAACTGTAGTTCATACAGGAGAAAGAAGTTCAAGAGGTTTAAGCAGTAGATTAACACAGCTACAAACTGAAAATCCTGATGTAAGATACAGAGTTGTTTCCGATATAGAAGTTCCTAACTTTCTTGATAGATTTAGAAGTTTAGACGCAAACAAAAAAAGAATAATACAACCATTAAATATGACAGGTACTAAACCTGATATTTTTAAAAGAGTTACTTCTGGTGTTGCTGAAGATGTTTTTAATCAATCTATTGTAGATACAGTTGCAGATGTAAGATTCGATAGTAATAATAAAAATCAAAGTGGTAAACCAGTTATTAGAAATTTTGATTACTATAATGACACATATAAATTAGATTTACCTGATGTGCCTTTTAGTGCTTACGGACAAGGCGAAAAGTTACTTAGCTTTTTTGGCCCAACATATCAAGATGCAAGAAAATATACTGAAGCAGGTAGCAATAATAGATTATTAGCATCAATGTTTCCTGAGTCAAAAATAGCTGGAAACATTATAGATAAAGTTTATCAACCTTTATATTCTTTTGTTAAAAGAAAAATAACAGGTAGTGAAAATCAAAGAATATCAAAAGCATTTATTGATGATGATGTAAAACCTAAGATACCAGGCACACATAAAACAGATTTAGAAAATGTAAACGATATGTTGTTTTGGGAAGCTGAACTAACAAAACAACTTGAGTCTGCTATAAATTTAAGAGATAAATTAATAAATTCACCACAACCAACAAGTGCAGACCAACAAGCAGTAAACGCCTCAGAACTTCAANCATATAACGCCAGAATTGCTGAATTACCAAATGTTATTATGGCAAATAGAGCCATGTTAGCAAAAGCNTATGAAACTGGTAACCCAACAATTCAAGATAAAATAGATGTAGTTCAATCAGATGGAAATACTCAAGAGTTATTAAATAAATTAGACACCTCTAACTTAAATAAAAATAAAAATAAGTTTAATCTTAAAAAAAGAAAGAGAAGATACTAGAAATGGCATTAAGCGACATTGAAAGAAAGAAAAAACTTGGTCAAATTTATAAATATCTTCAATTAGAACCAGAGGGAAGTTATAATATTTTTAATCAAGATGAAAAAACTACTTTAAATGATTACAATAATTTAGTTGGTATATTAGATAATGCAGATGAACTTGGTCTTGATGAAGGTATGCAAGAAGCGTTATATGGTATGGGAGAAACGCTTAATCAAAGAATAGATAATCAAGAATTAAATCTTAAAGGACTTAGAAGTTTTAATCAAAGACTTTTAGACCAAGCTGGTGGTGTTTTAGATTTTGTTGCAGATGTGCCTTATAAAATTGGTAGAGATTTAAACTCATTAGGTGCAGATTTTAATGTGCCAGAGCAAGGCCCAAATGTAAGTGGTAAAATAAAAGATTTTGTTTTTGATAAAACAGGAATTGGTTATGGTGATGTTGATGAAAGAACATTACCTACTAACTTTGCTTCAAGAGTTGGTGAGTATAGTGCAGATGTTGTTCCTTATGCTTTTGCTTTTAATAGATTAATTATGAACCCAGCCAATCCTTTTGGCAAACCATTACCAACAACAGCACCTTTAATNAACCCTAAATTTGGACCAACTATCCCAGGTAGTGGGCCTGTTAGCGGTATGCAAACTTATAAAGCAACACCAAATAATCTTGATACTATTTTAGCAAGTATGAGAAGATACCCTGCAACAAGACCTATCGCCGCACCTCTTATGGAAGCTGGTGGGGCTACAGGCTATGCAACTGGTATGGCTTTGAGAGATGATATAATTGAAGATGAAGATGCTGGTTTTGTAAAAAGAGCTTTTGCTGAAGCTTTACCTCTAACTTTTTCTCTTGGTGGTGGTGTAATTCCAGAAACAGCTAGAGCAGTCGGTGGTGGTATTAGTAGAGCATTACAAAGAAGTTTAGGAACTGGTGATACTGGTCTTATAGGTAGAGTAGTTAGAGGTGTTACTAACGCTATGCAAGCCGAAGATGGATTCTGGAAAGCATTTGGTCAAGGTTTCAAAGGTAAGTCAATGGAAAGTGGTTTTGCTGAACCTGATATAGTAGGTGCAAAACAAAAATTTGTTGGTGGTGTTATGGGTTATTTAAAAAACACTTCGCAAAATATAGCTTTGCATTTAAGAAGTAACTCTAAGTTAAAAGGTATAAGCAATAAAACAGATGAAGAAATACAAGCGTTAGCTGAAGAATACGCTTATAAACAATTAGAAAGAGCATTGTTAGTTGCTAAAGAAAATCCCAAAGAAGTATTGAAAAACATAAAAGCTAATAACGAAAGACTTGCAAAATTATCAGCTGGTGAAATAGATGATGAAATTGGTCAATTAGCCTTTATTGCAAGCCAAAGAGGTGATGAAGCTGGAAAACAAAGCCCTACTTTAATGGCTCTTACAAATTACGAAGCTAAAAATAATGAAGCGTTTTTAAAAAGATTTGCAGAAATGCAGGCTCAAAGAGAAGCAAATATGAACGCTAGAATAGAAAGTATTTTAGGTGGTCAAGATGTTGAGTTTGCTGGCATGACATACTCTGAAGCAGTAAGAACAGCATTAAATGAGGAAAGCAATAACATAACAAAAACAATAGATGACTTTGTATCTTCAAGTTATAACACTTTAAAAAATGAATTTAATTTAACAGATGCAGAAGCGTCAACGAGAACTACACAGATTGTTAGGGAAATATTTAAAGATGTAAAAGCGAATGAAAAAAAATTATGGAAAGAAACAGAAAGTAATTTTGAACAAACAACAAAAATACCTTTTAAAAATTTAGAAAAAGCTAAGAATGATGCGATAGTATCTAATCCTGCTGATACATTATACAACGACACATTAAAAAGGCCTATCAATACAGTTATTAACAAACTTAATGACGGCGAATCTATTACTTATAAAGAAGCATATAATTTAAAAAAATCTATAGATTTAGAAATAAACAAAGAAACTTCTAAAGGCCCAGAAATTAATCAAGCTAAACTAGAAGAACTTTATAATTTAAGAACTGCATTAAATAGCGATATTGGTGAAGGTTATGCTTTTGCTAAAGAGGCCTCAGCTATTACAAAAGGTAAACATGATGCGTTTACAAGAAACAATACTGTTTTTAATATAGTAAACAAAACAAGTAGAAATACATTTCAACAAGAAGAATCACAATTAGCTGAAATTCTATTAGAACAAGGTGTAGCTAAATATGAAAAAACACCTTTTGGCTTAAATCAAATACAAGAAGCAATTAAAGATGCTGTTCCTTTAACAGGTAAAGAAGTTGCTGAACAAACTAAAATCATAAAAGAAAGTGAAAATAGCATACAAGGAATGTTAGCTTTAATGGTTGATGATGTTTTTGAACCAGGCACAGGAACTTTTAACCCAAACAGCATAACACAATGGATAAATCAAAATCAAAAGATAATTAATCAATATCCAAAATTTAAAGAATTAATAAACAAATATAAAAACAATGTTGGTGAATTAACAAAATTATTAAATGACAATGCTTTTGAATTAAACACAGTAAGTAGAGACCCTTTTACTGGTGAAATTAAAATAACTTCAAGACCACAAACACAAGAAGTAAACTATTTTGCACAAATAATTAATAGTGAGAATCCTAGTGTTGTTTTAGAAAGAGTGCTGTTAGACCAAGAGAATGGTGCAAGTCAACTTATGAATATTATTAACAACACAAAAAAGTTTCCTAACAAAGAACAAGCATTAAAAGGTTTAAAAAGTTCTATTGTTGAAGCTATTTCAAGAATGGGTTTTGCAACTTCTGATGAAACACCAGGCGTTTTAGTTTCTTCTAAATTCTCAACCTTAATGAACAAACCTCATGGTGCAAATAAAACGCTAAGAGAAACTTTGCAAAAATCAGGTTTATTTACAAAACAAGAATTAGATAATCTTGATACTGCTTTAAAAATTTATGACCAAGACTTAGGCGCTTTAAACAACCCTGATTTGTTTAGAGCGTTAAAAGAAATAGACCCGACAAATGGTATGATTGATACTTTTGTAAGAGTTGCGGCCGCTAACTTCTCAACAAACTTTTCAACTGGAGCTGGTGCTGGTCTTGTTATTGCTGGTAGATTTACTAAGTTAGCTACTGCTATGTTGCAAAATTTAAAGAACGAACAAATAAAAAGAATTATTGAAGATGCTTTGTTAGATAGTAAAAAAATGGAAAGACTTTTAACAATAGGTCAAAACTTAAACAAAAGTGTAAGTGATTTATCTACACCTAAAAATAAAGCTGAAGCATACACTAAATTTAGAAGTTATTTATTAACTTATGGTGTAGAACTTACATATCCTGAGTTTGAAACAGCATGGGAAGATATGACTTTTGAAGAAAAAATAAATCAAGGTAGATTAGACGCTTTAAAATATGGCGTTCAATAAATATAAAGGAGATTAAAATGAAAAAATTATTAACACTATTACCAGTTGTATTGGTTATAGGTTGTGCGTCTGGCCATGTCAGCGTATCAACTCAAACACCTGCTAATACTGATTTAGAAATAGTAATTAAATCTAAACCAAACGGAGAATAATTATGGCAAAAGCCGCAGGAACTGCCTCTGCCGCAGGAAGTATGAATAGTATAATGAAAGCGGCCGTTCAAAAAAGAATGGCTGAAAAATTTGGTGGCGATGGCAGTTTTAAAAAAGCTGGTGAAAATGTTATGAACGCACCTGAGATTATTAGGAAAGGTATGTCTGATAGTATTAATAGTGTAACAGACCCCAATACCTATAGAGATAAAATTAATGTTTCTTTAGAACCAGTCAGGTTAACTAAAAATTTATTCAATACAAGCGATAGAACTTTTGGCGAAAGAGGTTACGACCTGTATAGAAATAGAATAGAAAATAAATTTGGTTCTAAACCAAGTGCTTTTGCCAGCATGGCAGATAATCAAGAATTAAATAAAGACAATAAGATGATAATGCAATCCTTGTTAGAACAATACGGACCTAATAAAGATTTTTTAAATACACCAATAAAAACTATTGATGCTTTAAAATTAAATCAATCACAAACTAGACTTGCAAATGATGAAATTGATAAATCTGACAGAAAATTCAAATTAAAAAAGCGTGGTATATTTGGTTAATTTTCACCAAACAAAAACAAAACTACACAAGTAATAATAAACTCAAGAACGCTTTTCATATCCCTTTTCCAATAAAAAATTATAATGCTCTAATTGATTATTAATGTAATGCAAACCATGTCTTAATTCATCATACTCTTTTTTAACTGCATCATTAAATGGTGTTGTTACTGATAAATCTTCTAAGCGTTCTAAACCTTGTCTATGTAAAATCCCAAGAGCGAAAGTTATATTTGTGTAAACAATTTTATCTTCGATATTCATAATATTAATCCTTTCCTTAATTGAGATAATATTATCTTGATTCGATTTTAATTCTAGTGTTTGCATTTTGATTGTTGTTGATAACTAAAAATTAGTTGTTGATAAATTGTTAGTAAGTTCAATATCAATGTGCTTAACATTTCTCATTGTCTTTTTAATCTTGTTAAGTTCATTAACTTCGTCTTGTGTTTCACAAACTATAACTAAAGGCATTTTACCTTTGTGTTTCGTTGTTAGTTCTCTAGCGTCTAATAATCTTTTCTTTAATTCTGATTTATTCATCTTATAAAAAATGAGGGGTTATTAACCCCTCACTATTTCCTTTCTATTACACTTTAAGCATTATTAACTTTGCACCTATTTTGCATAAGCCGTCATAGTAATTGCTACTAAGGTGGTCAGAAGAATAGTAATGACCAAACTCATGTATTAATAGTTCAAGTATTTTTTGTTTGTTATTCTCTAAATCAAACCAATTACGACCAAGAACATTAAAGAACAACTGCAAGTTAGAGTTACCATAAGAAGCGTAAGCACCTCTGCCGTCGTGAACTATTACAGACAAAGTTCCAAAACCTAATTGTTCATGTAAGAACTTTGCATAGTCAACTACTTCTTGCATCTTATNATCAACAGGAACTTCTTTTGCTCCACCAGTAAACTNAGGTTTTGCATATTTACCAATTTGCCCAGAAGGTAAAGCAAAGTCAGAATATTGTTCTCTTGCTTCTTTTACTTTAGACCATGCTTCTTTAGAAAGTTGGCTACCTGAGATAACTTGTCTTTCATCTGCAAATGCTTTCTTGTTTGCTTCAATATCAGACATATCATATACAACTGCATCTTCACCAAACTTAGCATCAATAACAGACTTAACTGCTTCAGCAGTAGCTTCTTTTTGCTCTAAGGCCTCTTGTGCAAAAGTTGTTTGCAATTCATCTTCTGATAAATCAGTATGAGTTTGATTCAATACAAATGCTTTTAACTTTTTAAGATAAGTTGGTTTAACATTATCTCTATCTTTAGAAAGAGGAACTTTCTGATTAACATTTATTGTGAAAGGTATATCAGTTTCAACAACTGGTATTCCTAATTCACAAATATAATTTTTATCTAAAGACTTAAACAATTCAATTTCAGTTAGTCTTGAAGTAGGTGTAAAATTACCTGATTCATCAACAGTTACAGTTGGTAAAGTTTCTGTAAAGACTGAGTGATTGTTTGCTCTTTTTAATAAAACATTGTTAATGAAAAACTCAACATTTTTTGGTGGTATTATAGTTTTAGATAAGTTTAATATTTCTTCATATTCACTTTTCTTTAACTTAATTACACCTTCAAAAATTGAACCTTTTTCAGTTTTAGTTGAGGTCTTAGTTCTAGTGCCATCAGATTTAAAAAGTATAGTTCCTTTAGTGCTAACTATCTTTGCTTCTTTAAACATAGCTAAAGAAGATTTAGTGCCGTAGGAAAATCTACCTCTCTTTGAAGTATCACNAGCTTTGTAGCTTTCATTAAATAATGTATAAGCATCAGCTAATTTTTTAAATCCCTCAGAACTATCATCAACAACTTTAATTGTTGAACCATTACTATTCCAAGAAACAGTAACTTCGCATTTAGAAATATCTTCATCAAAAGCATTAGAAACTAATTCTTTAATAATAAAGATTTTGTTTTTATCAGATTGATTCTTTTTAAGACCAATATGATTTACACTAAACCATTTATTATTTGAACGAGAAGGTTTTGTCTGCATATCGCTAGAGTTCACCTTACCAACTTGAGTTGGATTTTTTTCATTATTAATAAACATTGTGTAATCATACTAGATGATGCGAACCTTATTGTCAAGTTGAAAATTAAAACGCTTACATTCTGCGATTTTTGAAAAGCAACTTTTTTGAATCTGAAAAAAAAATTTACATTCTNAATCAAAATCAAAATAAATTTGATTCAAAAACGAATCATAATATTTTGACTTAGAACTTTTTGGAAGGAAGTATCATGCAAGAAATAAAATACCCATCGGTTGTTCCTCATTTATCACATGACGGCTACCATATTATAAAAGAAGCAATAGGTTCTTCTGGTATTAAGACAATATATAATAAGAGTGTTGCTCATTATAAATTCCACGAACCAAAACATTCAGTTCATTTTGATATAGGAACAGCAGTTCATATCGCAATACTTGAACCTGAGAAGTTTGATGAATCTGTTTTAAAATGTGGTAAATCAAGAACGACCTCTTTATATAGAGAACTAAAGAAAACAAAAAAAGAAAATCAAATTATTATTACTGATAAAGAATATGACATTTGTTTACGCAGTAGAGATAGCGTTCATAGTAAGAGTGAGTGCAATAAAGTAATTGNTTCTGATTTTGGTCAGTCTGAGATGTCAGCTTTTGCAAAAGACCCTGTTACAGGTGTTAAAATGAAAACAAGACCTGATAGGGTTATTATTGGTGAAAAGTCTGACATATTAGTTGATTTAAAAACGACACAATCAGCAGATGAAGATAGCGTTATTCGTTCAATATCAAGATATGGTTATCATATACAAGAAGCATTTTATCGCCATGTTTGGTCGTTAGCGACAAAGAAAAATATTACAAGATTTTTATTTTTATTTGTTGAAAAAGAACCACCTTTTGCGTGTTGTTTATATGAAATACCAAAACCTTTTGTAGATGAGGGTGTAGCTTGTATGAAAAAAGCATTACGAGAATATAAAGACGCTGAAGTAAATGGTGTTTATAAAGATTATCCAAATGAAATTGTTACTTTAGATGTTCCTCATTGGGCATATAAAGAAACATTACCACCTTTAGAAGCAGAACAAACAATTTTAATTAACAAACCAATCAATTTAGAAGGAGATTTATAATGGCATTAGGTTTAACAACAGAAAGTAGTTCAACAAATAAAATTTATGATAGATTAGGATATAACGCAAAAGACGGTGTTTATACCCATAGTTATTATGATAAAGAAAATGAAATTAGAGAGAACGAAGAATATAAAAAAGACTTTAAAGTTCTTTTTGATTTTGAATCTATGGAAGTAGGTTGGGCAGATTTTCAAGAATCACCACCAAGTATAGTTACTGTTCCATTAGGAACGAATCAACCGCCAAATAAACCTACTGATGACCATAAAGAATATTTTGTTGTCAAGATTTACAATAAGAATCTAGGTGTTGTAACATTTGGCTCTAGTGCAGGTAGTATTATTCAAGCAGTTGATAAACTACATGATAGTTACTTAGAAGCAAAAGAAAAGGAGTTAATACCAGTAGTTCACTTTGACGGGTTAGAAGGCCCAATCAAATGGGGTAAAGCTAAAGTATTTATACCTAATATGAAGATTGTTGATTGGAAAGAAAGACCAGACGAACTGAAAACAGCCGAAAGTAACTCAGAATCGAAACAAGTTATAGACCTTGAGTCTAAGTCAGAAGAATTAAAGTCGCCTAAAAAAGACGAAATAGACGCTCTTACTGACGATTTTGATGACGATTTTTAAGAATTAACAAGCATACTATTGGGTGCTTGTTATAGGAAAGAGTAGAAACAATTAACAATATATAGTTAGTTTAATTCTCCCCTCTCTAGTTCTACTCTTTCCACCCCCTTTAATATGCTGAAACATGAGAAGTCTGAAATAATGATTAATTTGTTTATGGTTTTTTATATCTCTTTTGGAAACTTTTTTTTTGAGGGAGATAACGAAATAGTTATGTGTAGAAGGAACTTAAATGCCGAAATTACAATCCAAATCTAATACAACTTTAAAAACAGGTAACAGAGCAGAATATGATTTATACCCAACGCCAAGAAAAT
Organism: Fidelibacterota bacterium; assembly: GCA_002725545.1. The sequence goes on from PBPW01000082.1 coordinate 17,923, forward strand.
GTGTTCAACAATTACTTGATAGAGAGAAATTTCATGGTCAAGTTTGGGAACCAGCTTGCGGTAGAGGTGATATAAGTGAAGTTTTATTAGACGCTGGTTATTCTGTTTTATCAACTGATATTGTTGACCATGGTTACGAAAATCTAAATGCTATTGCTGATTTTTTACAATGCACATATCAAGAAAATATGCCTAGAAATATAGTAACTAATCCACCTTTTAAATACGCTACTGAATTTATGAAACTAGGATATGAACTTACTGCTCAATCAGGTGGTAAGTTAGCTTTGTTTTTAAGATTAAATTTTTTAGAAGGTCAAAAGAGATTTCATTGGTTCAAAGAACACAAACCAAGCAACATATATGTTTTTGCAAAAAGACAAACTTTATGGAGAAATGGCGAAGCTATACCAAAAGGTCGTAGTGGAACAACAGCTTACGCATGGATTGTTTGGCGAGGTAAAAGTTGGAAAAGTGATGACACAACATTTGATTGGATAGAGCCATGAGTTTTGATGAATTTTTATTAATGATAATGACAAGTCTTTTAGTTACTGCGTTTTTTATAGGAGTTTTTCTTGGATAAGAAATATATAGAAGCAATTAAATTTGTATCTCAAGAGTGTTGGGGTGAACCTACTCTTAAAAATGAAAATGAGTGGCGATTTGGTAAAAGATTAAGCAAAGCTATTGATTTAGAAAACGCAACTTACTTTGATTTTGAAGAAAACGAAGGTGGTGGTTTAATAGATTTAATAATGAAAAGCAAAGGTTTATCAGGTAAAGACCTATCAGAATATCTTTATAATGAATTTAATATAGGCGATAAGATTACAGAAAAACACACATTAAAAAGCAAAGAAAGAAAAGTTGTTGCTAAGTATGATTATAGAAATGAATTAGGGGAAGTTAGATACCAAGTTATTCGTTATCAACCTAAAGACTTTAGACAAAGACATTATAAAGATGATAAGTGGCATTGGGGTTTAAATGGTATTGAGCCATTACCTTATAATTTACCTGAGATATTAGAGCAAAAAGATAAAACAATATTTATTGTTGAGGGTGAGAAAGATGCNGATAGATTAATGTCTTTAGGTTTTCTTGCTACAACAAATAGTGGTGGCAGTAAGAACTGGCACGATTCTTTAAGTAAATGGTTTAAAGATAGACGAGTTATTTTAATTCCAGATAACGATTCTGCGGGGTACTTACATATAGACAAGGTCGCAAATTCTATTCTAACCGCTTCTGAGAGCGTTCATATTGTGAAATTAGAGGGTAAAGTTGCTGAAAAGCAAGATATAACAGATTTCTTAGAACAAGGTGGCGACTTAGAACAGCTTATATTAAGTGCTGAAACTTATGAAAAATCAGATATTAATATTTTTCCTACAATGGCTATTGGTGATATTTTAAGTTTAAAGAATCAAAAGTTTCTAATTGAAAATTTAATACCAGAAAATGGTCTTGCAGTTATTTATGGGCAACCAGCTAGTTATAAAACATTCTGTGCTTTAGATATGAGTCTATCAATAGCTTCAAGCAGAGATTGGCAAGGTCTATCAGCAGTAGAGGGCAAAACTTTATATGTAGCAAGTGAGGGTGTAGGTGGTTTAAAGAAAAGAATTAAAGCATGGTTGATGAAAAACAAACCTGAAACAACACCAAACTTTCATTTACTTGCACAAACAATTAACTTTTTAGACCAAGATGAACTTGATAAATTAGTTAAAACAATCAATCACATAGGGAAAGATTTTAAACTTGTAGTTGTAGATACGGTTGCAAGGGCATTATCTAACGCAGGTTCAGATGAGAATAGTGCAAGTGATATGGGTGCTTTTATAAGTTCATGCGACTACATAAGAGAAAATATTAACTGTGCTGTATTAGTTATTCATCATTCAGGCAAAAGTGAAACTGCTGGACTAAGAGGTTCTAGTGCGTTATTAGGTGGTGTTGATACCTCTATCTTCTGTAAGTATTCAAAACCTAATGTTCATCTTGAAGTTCAGAAACAAAAAGACGCTGAATCTTTAGAAGATATTGCTCTTGAAGTTGAATCAAGAGCGTTGATTGGAGAAACTTCTGTTACTTTAGAAAGAGTAAAAGAAGATACAAACACTATTCATACACCATTTATACCTAAATTGGGTGCGAATCAAAAACTTGTTTATGATACTATTGTTAATGTTATGGATTCAGATGTTGCAAAAGAAGATTGGATTAATGCAGATGTCGGTGAAAAGAAATATATTACATTAAGTCATATAGAGTTTTCTGTTTTACCTCAACTGACTGACAAAAGTAATAGTCAAAAGAATCAGATATTAAAGAGAAGTATATTAGGTTTACAAAACAAAGACATAATCGGTGTTTGGAACGAAAAGATATGGCTAAGTTAGATAAAAAAACAAAATGGAATAACAAAGTTAAAGATACTTATATTAAACAAGTTGATGAAATAGCTATTGAAATGGAAAAGATATGGGGTGCTGGAACTCTTGAACAATTAGCTAATGACGAAATGAGAAAAAAATTTCAGAACGCTAAAAACAAATTTAATAAAGCTATTAGTAATGACTTAGACGCTGAACTTGTTGTTAAAGTTTGTAACAACATGAAGAAAGGTTGGTTAGCAATAGATAAAGCTGTTCGTTTGGCTGGTCATCAACCACCAACAGGCGAATATTGGACAGCTATTTCAGAAAATAAAAAAGAATTTTTAATAGTTAAAAGTGAAGCTGAAAAAGATTCTTTATTTGAAAAAGTAGGNGGTGCTATTGTCTATTCAACAGGAGAAATAGCTGAAATTCTTGAAACTTTACATGAAGTTAATAAGTGCAAAGAGATATTTAGAAAAGCAAAAGTAGAGAAGTTTGATTGTGTAGAAATTGATGGCCGTAATGTCAAAGTTACAGGACATGATAAAGATAGAAAATACCACGAACCTTTTGATGATGAAATACCATGGTAATTAAATGAATTGTAGTAAATGTAATCATAAAAAAAGTAAAGTACTAGAAAGTAGAAAAGCAGACGATTCTATTAGGCGCAGACGAGAGTGTTTAAATTGTGGTTTTCGATTTACAACACAAGAAAGTGTAGTTTTACAAAAAAACGAAGCCGAAAGAAGCCCTCTGGTGAAGATT
>PBPW01000083.1 GCA_002725545.1 Fidelibacterota bacterium
GTAATGAAAAAAATTGGTTTGAAAAATTACCACCTGATATTGAAAATTTATTTGTTATGAAATTGTATTATGGTCATTTATTTTGTCATGTATTGCATCAAAATTATATTGTTAAAAAAGGTGTAGATATTGAGCAAATCAAACAAAAGTTATTACAAACTTATGATGCTAAAGGTGCAGAATATCCAGCCGAGCACAATGTTGGTCATGAATATTATGCTAAGCCACCATTATCAGAATTTTATAAGAAATTAGATCCTACCAATTCTTTTAATCCAGGTTTAGGTGGCACTAGTAAACAAAAACACTGGAAATAGTTATTTAAAATATAAATTAAATCATCCTGTGCACTAACGCACTTTAGTTTCTTATATTTAATACTAAATTTTTATTATAAAATCACAATTAATTATAGATTACCATGAAAAGAAAACTGCTTGTATTATTTTTCGTTTGTTCTAATCTGCTATTAGCTGAAACAATTGGACGTGTAATGAAAGCCAATGGCACGGTTTTGGTTAAACCAATGGGATCACCATCCTATTCGGTACAGGTGAAACCTGGGCAAGCTATTTCGAACGGTGATGCAATTCGGGTAGGCGAGGCAAGCTTTGCTGTAGTGATTTTTCTTGATGATAAATCTGTAGTGAAGATAAGAGAAAATACAGATTTTCAATTTGTTGAAACATCAAATACTCGCAGTCTTATAATTGACCAGGGCACAACTCTTCATAATGTAAATAAAGAAAATCGTAAAAAAACCTATCGTGTTGAGACGCCAGTATCTGTTGCATCTGTAAAAGGGACAGAATTTTCATCTTTTCATGATGCTGTTTCTGGCGTAGATAAATTCGTTGGAAAAAGTGGAAATTTTGAAGTTTTTAATTCAATAAGCGGCGCAACGGTAAATGTAGGCCCTGGGCAAAAAGCTGTTTCTAACGCTTTGGGGCAATTGATACCTGCTCCAGCTGAACCTGGTGATTTCCCAGAAGATCCCGATGGAGAATCTTCACCTGAGCAAAATGAGCCTGAGCAACAGCAAAATAATAATGAACAGCAACCTCAACAACGTCAACAGCAACGCCCACAACAACGACAGCAGCAACAGCGTCCGCAACAACGACAGCAGCAACAGCGCCCACAACAACGAGAGCAACAACCACAAAGGTCTGAGGTATCAGAAAATCAACCTTTAGAAAAGACGCAATCCGCACCTAAAAAACCTTTCAATATGGGATTAGCGGTTGGTTCAGCAACTATTAATGATACAATCTATAATCAAGTTGCCTTACGCCCTGAATTATCTTTTGGTAAACTTGGGATTGGACTTGATTTAGTTATGTATATAGATAATGAAGGAAATGTACGTAAAGATGAATGGGATGAGCCTTCTGATTTCATAGATAAACTCCTATACATTAGATGGGGTCAAAAATCAGACCCATTTTGGCTAGTATGGGGCTCTTTAGATAATGTTACCCTTGGCTATGGGGGTTTGTTAAGTGGCTATTCCAATATGATGGAATTCCCTTCTGTAAGAAAGGTTGGAATCAATACGGGTTTTGGTTTTGGAAATTTTGGCACCGAAATATTTTTATCAAATATGAAAGATTTTTCCAGAGGTGGTACACTTATGGGACTTAGGGGTACCTATAAAATTTCTGAAGCATTACCTATAACCATAGGAATGAATTTTGTTCAAGATATGAATCAGTTTTCCGGCTTAAAAGATAAAGATGGTGATAATTATCCTGATATGTTTGATGATTTCCCTGATGATAAAACGCTTTGGAATGATACCGATGGTGATGGTATTCCAGATATAAATGGTGGAAATAAAACACCTGATGGCGGATGGGATATTGATGCTGATGGAAATAACATCCTTGACTCGCAGCAAACGGATCTGAAACTAAAATCTGAACCGTTTAAGAGCAATAACAATGAAGCAGTTGCCCAAGGATTTGCTTTTGATATTGGGTATCCAGTTGTTCGCAGTAAAGCCTTTAATTTAGAGATTTACTCGGAATTGAATACACTTTCTTTTAGTCAATCTAAAGGTGATACCACTTATTTTAAACGCGATAAAATGAATGGATCTGGAATTACTGTTCCTGGAATGAGAGCCAGTGTTTTTGGTTTTTTAAATCTAAGTTTTGAGTATCGCATTAAGAAAGGCTACTTTGTACCGCAATTCTTTGATGGCAGTTATGATCTTTCTAGGGTTACCGTGCAAACAACAGATTCTGGTATCTTAGTTAGAACCAAAGATCAAGTTATCTTTTCTGATCCTCAATCTAATAAGGATACCAAGGGTATGTATGGCTCTGCGTCTGCAAACTTATTCAATTTCCTTACCTTTAATGCTTCCTATGCAAATATGAAAGCCGATACAACTGAATTTAATAGCTTTAACGCTATACTAAACTTAAACGCTGAAAACATCCCCAAGCTAAGCGTTGCACAGGCATATTATCAGCGCAACAATGATAAAAACCCATTTGACTTTAGCAACCCATCAATCAATACAGTTTTCGGATATAAGGTTGGTTATGAAGTAAGTAAAGGAGTAAGTGTCATTTGGGACTTTAGACAGTATTACCGAGATAGCGGTATACCTGGAGATAAGCTTGAACCAGTTAAGCAAACCACGATCGAAACAGCNTTTGATTTTTNATGGAAAAAGCCTCAAAGACGATTTATCGCTATGATGCAAGAGGAACCGGTTTTAAAAAAGCCGCACTTTTTTTGTTTGCACTTTCGCTACTATTGGCTGTTTTTGGCTTTTATTGGCTAATTTCCTGGATATAAGGAGTAAAAATGGATATCTCTATTGCTTATTGNAATGAATGAAACTATTTACCTAGAGCTGCCAGTATGGCTAGCAATATTTTAGAAAAATTTGGCAATGGNATTACCTCGCTTACTATGATTCCATCTTCAGGAGGTGTTTATGAGGTAACCAAAAATAATAATCTAATTTTTTCTAAAAAAAATGAAGGTAGATTTCCTGAATTAGATGAGATTTATGCATTACTTGAATCGTCTACTTAAATATTATACATTATTTTTCTCATTCGTTTTATGTCAAAATCCAGATATTGTAGAGTTGACCAAGCATATTGGCTATACTCTTGATGCTGAAGAAAATAAATACTACCAGGTATTTAATGATATTTCAAATTTTGAAAGTGCACAATTTTTTCAATTAGAACCTGATATCATTGAAGCGCGGATTTCATACNTAGAGTATACGCGTATAAAAATTAGCCGAAAGAGATTTGATCTAAAATCTTTTGTTGATTTACAATTGCGATTAAATACTACGCCAAACATTACAGATGAAATTCGCGAATCCTTTCGTAAAAACCTTACCTATCTTAGGACAAAAGACATTTTAAAAAATATACCTATAGGTCAATATGTCGAGGTTAGGCATATAAGCGGGCACAGGGTCAAGGGAACCTTACTTAGTTTTAATAGAGATCGCTTATATATTCAAACTCCTGTCAGTGTTAAGGTAGTTAAGATTACATCAATGGAACGAATCACTTATCGTGAAAAGATAATNGATAGACCTGAATGGCAGAAATTAATATATTCTTCANCTGCNGTAGCNGGTCTATTAATGATGGAATTATGGAATCGCCAAACCAACCCTTTATGGGGATATCGATGGCACAATAGATTTATTGGCGCAACTTTTGGCTTGCTTGTTGGCGCTGAAGCGTATAATACTTCAATGATATTATTAAGCAAAAAAACTAAATTTGGTCTATCCTCTGAAGATTTAGAAAAACTAAATCGTAAATGACTAGGAGNTTTCATGAATAANCAAGAAAAACAATTTAAAAAAGAATACTTAGAAGAAAAATTGCATCTAATTGGTGATAGGCTTAATGATGCTTACGGACAGCCATTATTAGAAGAATTAATNAATCGTATGGAAAAAACCGTTTNCCACTTCAATGAAGAAGTTGATTCAATATTAGAAAGCATTAAAAGTCGGACTCAGAATCAGCATTATAAACTAGCTTCGCTTCGCGGCGAAGATCCTATTAAAGAGGCTTTTGAAGAAGATAATAAAAAATTAGACGTTGATGCAAAATCCACTACCGATACAGAGGATAAATCGGAAGAGCCAAAAAAGGGTAGGTTTACATTCCTTAAAAGAAAAAAGAAGAAAAAATAATTTTTAAATAATTCTTTCAATATTATTTCTAATTATTAATCTTCTTGCCTTGCTTATCGTCAATATAATCGACTAGATTATTACTTATTTTTTATTGATAAAATGTCATATCGAGTACTTTCACTTAAATACCGTCCACAATCATTTAACGATTTAGCTGGACAAGAACATGTTACTAAAACCCTTATTAATGCCTTCAAAAAAGATCGCGTTTCTCAAGCATATATTTTGACTGGTCCAAGGGGCGTTGGTAAAACAACTACTGCTCGAGTCATTGCAAAAGCCTTGAATTGTTCCAAGACTAAAGAAGGAAGCCCTTGTAATGCATGTCAAGTATGTAAAGAAATAATCGATGGAAGAAACCTTGATGTATTAGAAATAGATGGCGCTTCAAACAGAGGTATTGAAGAAATGCGCAATTTGAGAGAGCAAATCAAATACGCACCTATGAATGCTCCATATAAAATCTTTATTATTGATGAAGTTCATATGTTGACAAACCAAGCTTTTAATGCTCTTTTACGTACGCTTGAGGAGCCCCCTGAGCATGGAAAATTTATTTTAGCGACAACAGATATTCATAAAGTTCCATCAACGATAATTTCACGATGTCAGCGCTTTGATTTTAATCGTATCAATGAAACTGTTATATCAAACCAGCTATCAAAAATTATTGATCTTGAAAAAATTAAAATTGACAATGAATCATTAATGGCTATCAGCACAAAAGCGGATGGTAGCATGCGCGATGCGCTAAGTATCTTAGATCAAGCTATAGCTTTTTCTGGTGAATCTATAACCTATGATGAAGTGGCAACAATTATAGGAATTATTCCACTTGATATATTTTTTGATTATTCAAATGCATTGAGCGCTAAAGATTATCCTAAAATGTTTCAAACTCTAAGTAAGATTAGAAGTTCTTCGTTTCAACTTGACGATTTAATTGACGGTCTTAATCTTCACTTTAGAAATTATATTCTAGCTTTGACTCCAGATGGAGAAACATTAATGAATTTAAATGAATCTCATAAGAAAGAATATGTAGATACAATCAGCTCATGGGATTTAAATGATATTTTACAAATAATTAATCAATTTAATAAGCTACATCATACTATAAAAAATTCACATCAACCATTAATTGCTTTTGAAATACTGTCTTTAAAATTAATGGAGATGGATAAGTCTGTAATCATATCTGACCTGCTTGCAGAAAATAGCTCAAATAGTAATAGCGCCAATGATAAGCAATTCACAGCTGAGCAAAAGAATTTTGTCCAGAACGATACCAAAGAATTAGATAAAAGAGTAAAGCCCAAAGCTGATAATTCAAGCAAAGAAACATCTATTAAGATTGATGATATATCTCATGAAAAAAATGCTGAACCTCAACCAAAAGTTAAAAATATAGGTCTTGACAAAATCAAAGATAAATGGCAGGATTTTATAAAGGTTGTAAATTCTGAAAGACCATCTTTAGG
>PBPW01000084.1 GCA_002725545.1 Fidelibacterota bacterium
GAGAGCGTATCCGCTGGGGTGTACTTCTACCATCTGCAGTCCGGTAAGTTTATCAAGACGCAGAAGATGGTACTGTTGAAGTAGATAGTATTTTTCTTATAAATTATTTGTACCTATGAAGCGGTTTTATTTTTACAGCTATCTTTTCACGTTGGTAATTATTGGTTGTGGCCCTGAGCTACGTACCGTAATTGAGCGTGATAAGTACAATCGAATTATTTTAGAGGCAGAACTCAAAGGTGAGGTAGATACAAATTGGGTTAAACTGCATACCTACCATTTTATCGGTCCCTCTACGGATGGCCCTCCCCTTGAAACAGCTNAGGAAGCTCAAAGCGACATCAGTNTAGATGATAGCGGCAATTTAGCCTGGGGCGCAGAAGAACCCGCAATACCNGCGAAAGAGCCGCCTCAAGCTCCTGAGGAAGACATCGCTATTGANACGGGTAAGGTAGNGCAAGATTTTACCATTACNGTTGATAGCACTAAAAAAACATTTTCNAGNTTTGCCAAAGGCAGACGGGAAGGTGAATGGAAAACATGGTACCCAAATGGCCAGCTCAAAACCTACTACACCTATATTAAAGATCAAATTGAGGGTACCTATACCTATTACGATAGCATAGGAACTACTATTCGCACTGAAACCTATAAAAAAAGTATTCTGGAAGGGATCACCAGCGATTTTAATGAAAACAGTACATTGAAAATGACCACTGAATATAAAAAGGGTTTAAAAGATGGAATTCAAAAAGAATTTATAGAGGGAGTTGTTCTNATTGAACAACGTACGTTCAAAAAAGATAGCCTGGANGGAGAATGGACAAGCTGGCATGACAATGGCACTAGAAAGGTGACNCGCGTATATAAAAATGGAGCCCCTAGNGGNAACTGGCTTTTTTATGATGAAAAGGGAGCTTGGATGCGTGAACAGCAATATAAAAAAGGNCTAGCTGATGGTATTTGGACCTTTTATGACCGCGATGGATTTAAAGTGTTCCATTATTACACTTTAGGCGAATTGGTAGCAGAATATACAGAGGCAAAATGGCCCAATGGACAAATTAAAGAAGAACCACCTACGTTCAACAAAGAAGGGCAATTGCACGGTACTAGAATTGGCTATTGGTCGGATGGATCCACGCGATATACCATGGACTATAAAAAGGGTAAAAAAGATGGCGATGAAATCCGGTATGACTCCACCGGGGTATTAATTTTTGAAGTAAGGTATGATAAGGGAATTCGAAACGGTTTGGAAAAAGAATATTATGTCAATGGCAACCCGAAGCGTATTGCGCGCTACAAAGATAATAAACTAGATGGCAAAACTGAACTGTTTGACTCTCTGGGTGTAAAAACAGAGACAATCGCCTATAAAGATAGCCTAAGAAATGGCAAGTCTACCCTGTGGTGGCCCAATGGTAAACCCTACCAGCGCTTTACATATGAAAATGATATTTTAGAAGGCAAATACGAGGAATGGGATAGCTTAGGCGCTGACATCGTTAAGGGTATATACACACAGGGTGTTCGGCATAAAAAATGGCTTTACTATGATAGCGAAGGACGCAGAGATAAGTTTATTTTTCTAGATATGGATTCAATTATTACCGATTACAAATTTAAATACTACCCCAATTGGCAACTGGTGGAAGANCCNGGATTTGATGACCGTGGACTCTATGATGGTAAATGGGAATCGTTTTATATTGATGGCGCTACATCAAAAAAGTTTTTTTATGANAAGGGCAAGAGGGATCAGATATGGATGTCCTANTATCAAGATGGTCGTAGAGAAAATTATACGTTTTATGCCCTCGATACCCTGATTACCGATTATGATTTTACCTACTACAAAAACCTGCAGATCATGGAAGAGCCCAAGTTTAGCAAAGATGGACTATTTGATGGAAAATGGGAGCAATTTTACCAGGACGGTGAAACTAAAATGACCTTTACCTATGATCGGAATAAGAAAGATCAGATATGGATGTCGTATTTTCCTGATAATCGACGTCAAAACTATACCTTCTACAATCAAGATACCCTGATTACCGATTATGATTTTAAATATTATGATAATATTAAAATTGTAGATAATCCCGATTATTATGATTACACGTACTATATGAATTTGGAAATTGTCGAAGAGCCGCGGTACGACAATATGCAGATTGTTGAAGAACCTAAATTTGATAAGAATGGTCTATACGATGGAAAATGGGAGTCGTACTTTGAAGATGGAGATGATTGGCGCACTTTTTATTATGAAAATGGGATAAAAGTTAAACTTTGGTCTGTATTCTACGATTCAACGGGTACTCGTCATTCTGAAACCAATTATGAAAATGATCTTAAACATGGTCAATACCAAGAATGGTATCAGGACATTATCGTCAAACCAAAAGAAGAAGGTCTATACAAGGAAGATGTTAAAGATCTTTTATGGACCTATTGGAACGAGTTTCAGGAAAAACGTTTTGAAGAGTGGCGAGATGGGATCCTGTATGATTCATTTGAGTACGAATATTACGACAACGGGCAAGTGAAAGAGGAGCCATCATATAAGGATCGCAAGAAGCATGGTGATTGGGTTCGATATTTTCCCGATGGGAGTATCATGGGTACGCGTACCTTTAAAGCAGGTCTGAAAGAAGGAACTTGGATAGAATACTATAAAAATCTTCCAGGTGATCGCGATGATATTATTGCCTGGAAAGGCAAATATGTAGCCGATAAAAGAGAGGGAAAGTGGGAATGGTTTTGGCTAAACCAGGAACGGCAGCGCGTTGATAATTATAAAAAAGGNGAGATGACTTCAGAAAAATGTTTTGAGCGTGATGGTAGCGGTTCTACCCGAGATTGCTCAGAAGTTCGCTACGAAAGTAGCCGTTAGTCCAGCGTTGAAAAATAACGCCGTGCCTCCTCCATCACTTTTCCAGAAAGCAATACAGAGCCAACTACGGTCGGAATTGCCATTACAGCATACATTCCATCCACAACATTGATTACGACTTCGATCGTTATCATTGCGCCAACAACAATTGTAANAATATAGAAACAGCGGTAATAAAAAATACTTTTTGTTCCAAAAAGATAGCCNCTACACTTGCTTCCGTAGTATGAATAACTCATCATAGTTGAAATACTAAAAGTTAGTACTGCCGCTAACAGNAGAAATTTTCCAAAACCACCTAACTCTTTGATAAATGCTGTTGTGGTCATTGTAACACCATTTAATCCTTCATCTTGCCAGACGCCAGATGCTAAGATCACCATGGCAGTAATTGTACAAACTACTATTGTATCAATAAATGGTTCAATCATAGCAACCAAGCCTTCGCGAACGGGTTCTTTGGTCTGCGCTGCTCCATGCGCCATATCCGAAGTACCAAGACCAGCTTCGTTTGAGAAAAGAGCTCTCCTGACCCCTGCGATGATTACCGCGCCAACTGCGCCTCCCATCACCGCTTCTCCAGTAAATGCATCATGCACAATCAACTTAAATAATGATGGTATCTCAGCCAGGTGATTAAAAATGACTAATAATCCGGAAAACAAGTATAAAACAACCATAATTGGCACCATAAACGAGGCAACTTGACCAATTCGCTTAATTCCTCCAAAAATGACTAAAGCTGTCAAAATGGCCATAATTAAGCCTTGTACTAGATTACCCATCATCAAATTATTTTCAAACCATCCATTAGGTATAAATACTTGATTTCGAATGATATCGGCGAGTTGATTGGATTGAAACATTACTGTACACCCAACGAGCCCTGCTAAGCTAAACATAATAGAGAGTGGTTTGTATTTTTTACCAAGGCCATTTTCGATATAATACATAGGCCCACCCTGAATATTGCCTTGATCGTCTTTTCCTCTATATAGAACTGCTAATGTGCAGGAAAAAAATTTCGTTGACATCCCCACAATAGCGCTAACCCACATCCAAAATAAAGCTCCCGGNCCTCCCATCTGGATAGCTATCGCAACTCCGCTGATGTTGCCCAAACCAACCGTACTAGCTAAAGCNCTCGTCAATGCTTGAAAATGAGTAATTTCTCCTGGNTCATTCGGGTCATGATACTTACCAAATAAAATCTTGATCCCATGGCGAAAATATTTAAAAGGAATAAATCGGCTATATAATGAGAAGTAAATCCCGCCACCCAAAAGTAAGATGAGCAGTGGCAATCCCCACATAAAACCTGCAAAAGCAGAAACAGNAGATTCAAAATATTCGAACAATTTCATTTCAATATCATTAAATGTCATGAATTATAGCGAAATTCATGTGTTAATTACTATCTTATTTTAAATGAAAAAACTAGATTTATATATCATTCGGCAATTCCTTTCAACATTAGGNATGAGTCTTNTGGGATTTGTATCCGTTATTCTCATTGTTGATCTAATTGAAAATTTAGATCGCTTTATTGATAACGCAATACCAGCAAGCATTACGATGAAGTATTACATCTATGCCATTCCTTGGTTTATTAATATTGGTCTTCCCATGTCNATGCTGATTTCTACAGTATTTACTGTTGGCATCCTTGCCAAAAGAAATGAGCTTACGGCTATGAAGTCTAATGGNATTAGCTTATACCGCATAGCAATTCCTATCACTACCCTTGGATTTATAATTAGTCTTATTTCATTTGAATTGGATAACAGATGGGTTACCAAGGGCAATAAGGCAAGGTACGATATTGAAAGACAATACATGAAAAGGAAGGCNCGGGTTCAAGTCAAAAAAGAAATTAGGAATATCTTTTTACAAAAAAATGAAATGAACCATATTTCAATCTCACGCTACAGGACCGAATCAATGGTTGGCAGTGGAATAACATTTATCTCCTTGGATCAGGGCATCGTAACCAATCGAATGGATGCTAAAACAATTAAATGGCTAGACTCTTTAAATGTTTGGAATGTTAATAACTTTTCGATTCGAGAATTTGACCGTGAGGGTTCTGTAAAAAATACCATNATCTCTAAAAGCGATACATTATTAAATCTTAATTTTTCTCCAGATGATATCACGCAGCAATCCAAAAAACCTGATGAGATGAGTTATCGTGATCTTTCTATTAGAATCAAACAACTTAAAGAAAACGGTGTTGATACCACAAAATGGGAAGTTGATCGCTTGTTTAAGGTTTCTTTTGCGTTCACGAATTTAATTATAGTTCTTTTTGGTATTCCACTAGTGGTGATTCGACCAAAAGGGGGATTATCTTTTGGAGCTGGAATGGGAATTTTTGTGATTTTCATTTATTATGTTTTTATTAAGCTTGGCATGTCCATTGGCTATAATGGCATTACCTCCCCTGTTGTAGCTGCATGGATGGGAAACGTATTATTTTGTATTGGGGGGATTTTGCTCTTGGTCTTCGCTAGGAAGTGACCCTTCTAATCCGTCTTCATTATTTGGAAGGGATTCTTCTGGGACTGGTGATGGGCCATCGGTTTTAGGCTCCTCTTTTTCTTTTCTACCTTTAAAATCTGTCATCGTAAAACCTAAAGAAAAATTAAATCCTTTCATGGAATGAATCCACATTCCCTTTTTAAATGAGAACCCAATATCAATCATTACTGGTCCACCATGAAACCCTACTCCCATGCCTAGCTCGGTGCGGTCCATGCCTTCCCAGGCAAACCCTAAGCGTAGCGGCATCACGGGGTATCTGTATAGCTCAGCACCAATCGCCCATCTCCAGCGTGAATTTGTGTATAATCTATTTTCAAACCCTGTAGTAAGATCGGTGCTAATTAATAAATCATCTTTTTTATANGATGCGCCCATACGAAAAATTGAAGGATATCTGATATTAAATGGTTTAGGCTTACCGTTTTCATCTAAGTTATAAACCACTTCNGATTTACTATTAAAAATTGTCCTGCTAGAAAGGTTATCAGCGCGTAGCGAATCAATTGTGTATGTGTAAACTGCTGCAACNGAATCGGATAATGCTTTTCCGCCCCATTTTAAATGCCATAGATCATCACTGTTTCCGAACTGCTTATCTTCCCCAGCAAGAATATCCTTAATAAAAGAGGGCTCATTCCATTTTATTGTACCTAANGCATTGATCAATGAAACGCCAAAGCGCATTCCATTTATTTCCTTCGTAGCAACCCCTAGGTCTACACCCCAACCTTTCCCCCCAACTCCAGAACGAATGTAGTACCTACCAGATCCATGCACTGCGAATGGTGTCGTAATGAAATCAGCCTTACTCGAATCGGGGTCAATTCCCATGTAGAGCAAGCCTTGCAACGATTTTAATGAAATACCTATTGCNTAGGAATCAAATGGTATAGCAAAAGAAAATGCCGTTTCATTGACAGCCATTAATTCATAGTTNAATGTCATATCAATATTAGGATTATTAGCATTTCCTTCTAATATTAGACGGGCCATACCAGCNGGGATTGCATACGAGCTGAAATACATCAAATTTGATGTAATAGCCATATTTCCTGATCCAAAATTAATNGCAGGTAGAGCTACCTGCCCATTCATGTCGAATGTTAAACCCCCACTATTCTCAAGTCGATTTAAAATTAATGATTTTTCTTCATTNTCAAGCGTATCACCGCTTAACCAATTTAATCTAGCAATCGATAAATANTTGTTGCCCAATCCAAGATCNATCCCTCCTATTTGCATCATAAAAGGCTTATCTATCTGAAAGGCAATTAATGCAGGGTTNTAGCCNACAGCATAAATACCATCCGCAATGGTTGTCGTAGCGCCAGCTAGCGCTACAGATCTAGGATCGCGTTTTTGACCAAAGACTAGCGATAAAAAAAGAACAATAATTAATGATTTTTTTAACACTACTCTTCCGTCAGCCCTTTAAAGATAATTTGATTAGAATTGTTTTCAGGATCTATAGAGCTACTCTTTACAAATAAAGAGAAGAACCATCCTGACATGTCTCTTGTTTTTCCATCGGACGATTTAACCCTAATGCGAACACTATCTTTTTTTGAAGATGACATTATGGCACCAATTCCAGTCGTGGAACTAGGTGTCCAAGAAAAAGAATCCACATTTGAAATTTCAGTTGTGATGTCAGTCCAACCATCGTCGATATCTACATTTGGTTTTCCACCAGCAAAGTAAGCTAGGTCAACTTTAGAAACCGATCCGTAGGTCTTCCATTTGATCATGATTGGTGAATCTTTATCAAGACTTTCTCCGCCATTCGGGTATTTGACTACAATTTCATTTGGCGCTGGATCGCTCATACCAGTGCTGCTTAAAGAAAATGTAACGCTAGAGTTGATATCTAAATAATCCCCTGTTGTTAGGTATACCCGTTTTCCATTAGAGCCTTTAAGAAAAAATCGCGGTGCCATGTAAGGCTGGCCAGGATCGGTCATTAATTTTACTCTTTCTTTAGAAAGAGGGCTAGAATAGGTGATAAAACCTGCCTCTCTTACCTGCCCAGCATGCACACCACTATTTGTAACAACATGCAAACTTTTTGGCTCTGGCAGAGGAATTTTCACTAAGGTGTCAACATACGACACAACAGTGTCTGACCCTGAAGAATTTTTGACTAAATAAGACACATTATCCACGCACTCTGAAAAGTCAGTCAGTACATCAAAAATGAAAATATCGCTTGTTTCTGGGTTCAAACTGTCGCATTTGGTAACAATGTAAACGCTATCACTTGCAAGCCAATTTTTCTTTACAACTAAAGAATCTTTAAAGTCTCTAAGTGCAGCAACAGTTGTATCCAATGGAAAGAATTGTAGGTTAGACATTAGCATTGACAAGTCTCCGGCAATAGGAATCTTATTTTTAATTGAAAACAGCATGCTTGCTGATTGTAATGTCGATCTAATACGGTTTCGATTTTCATAATTCATTTCTTGAACGGGAGTATTGGTCACAGAAATAAATGTCATTGGCTCCATAACGACTTCAAATGGGGCAAGCATTCTATATTTTCCTCCAATGCTCATTCCAGCTTCTAGCGTTCCCCTGCCATCAATTCTTGCTTTAGACTTAACAGTAAAATTTGCCGGATTAGAAGACATCAACTCTACAATCGTGGTTTCATCATCTTTAGC
>PBPW01000085.1 GCA_002725545.1 Fidelibacterota bacterium
AGGTCTTGCTGAAAATCGTTCCTTTGATAGTATTGATAACGCTCCAGAAGAACGTGAGCGTGGAATTACTATTCAAACTGCACACGTAGAATACGAAACAGCCAATCGCCACTATGCTCATGTAGATTGTCCTGGGCACGCTGATTATATCAAAAATATGATTACAGGTGCTGCACAAATGGATGGAGCAATTCTAGTTGTATCTGCAGCTGATGGTCCAATGCCACAAACTCGCGAACATGTTCTATTAGCGCGCCAGGTTAACGTTCCATCAATTGTAGTATTTATGAATAAAACTGACCAAGTTGACGATGAAGAACTTGTTGAGCTTGTTGAAATGGAGCTTCGCGACCTATTAAATGAATATGAATTCCCAGGTGATGATATTCCTATAGTTAAAGGTTCTGCACTTAAAGCTCTTGATAATGTTTCTGATGAAGCTGCTACTGCTTGTATAGCTGAACTTATGGAAGCTTGTGATAGTTTTATTCCTGAGCCAAAAAGAGATATAGACAAACCATTTTTAATGCCAGTGGAAGACGTCTTTTCGATTACTGGAAGAGGAACAGTTGGTACTGGTAGGGTTGAGAGTGGAATTGTTAAAGTTGGTGATGAAATAGAAATGATCGGTATGGGTACGGATAAAAAGACAACAGTTACCGGCGTTGAAATGTTTCGTAAACTTCTTGATGAAGGTCGCGCGGGTGATAATGCCGGTCTTCTACTTCGCGGAATTGATAAGGAAGACTTAACTAGAGGTATGGTTCTTGCTGCCCCAGGTTCAATTACACCTCATACTAAATTTAAAGCTAGTGTTTATGTGCTGAAGAAAGATGAAGGTGGTAGGCATACTCCTTTTTTCAATGGATATAGACCACAGTTTTATTTTAGAACTACCGATGTAACAGGAGTCGCTACATTACCAAGTGGAACAGAAATGGTTATGCCTGGAGATAATGTAGAATTAGAAGTTGAATTAATTACACCAATTGCTATGGATAAGGAATTACGATTTGCTATTCGTGAAGGTGGGCATACGGTTGGCGCAGGTGTTGTAACAGAAATAGTTGAATAATTAGATACCTCTTATATGGCTGGCAATAGCAAACGAGACATAATTCAGTTAGAAAGTACCGCAGGTACTGGCTATCGTTATACGTTTACTAAAAGCAAGCGGACACACCCAGAGCGAGTTGAATATCGCAAATATGACCCAGTGGTCCGTAAGCATGTCATCTTTAAAGAGACAAAATAAATCTTTCTGATAAAGTTTTCTTTATTTCAAAGATTTAATGATTAATTAAATATAGGAGTGTAGCTCAATTGGTAGAGCACCGGTCTCCAAAACCGGGGGTTGCAGGTTCAAGTCCTGTCACTCCTGCAATTGGTGGCCAGATTAGCTTTTTGTATGAATAGAATTAAAAAGTTTTTTTCAGAAGTTTCAGTTGAGATGAAAAAAGTTTCATGGCCTAAATGGGATGAATTAAAAGGTTCGACTTGGGTGGTTTTATCTTTTTCACTAATTATTAGCATTTTTCTCTTTTTTATAGATAGGATTTTATCCAGTGTTATGCAGGTAATTTTATGAATTGGTATCCACTTAGAGTAATATCTGGAAAAGAAGGNAAGGTTAAGGAAAACCTAATGTTTGAACTTGATTNTCAAAATCTTGTGGATGAAGTTAGCGATATACTTATTCCTTCGGAGAATATTGTCGAAATGAAAGATGGAAAGAAAAAGATAAAAAATAAAGTATTCTTTCCTGGATATATATTAGTTCAAATGTCTGATTCTAAAGAAGCTCGTCATATTATAGAAAATATGGATGGCGTGATTAGCTTTGTTGGTCCCAATGGCAACCCTCAAGCTCTCAAGGAAGATGAAATAACTCGAATTCTTGGTGAGGTACACGGGAGAGAAGGTAAAGAGATTGTTGTGGCTCCTTACAAAGTAGGTGATTCTGTCAAGGTTATAGATGGCCCTTTTGCGGATTTCAATGGCCATGTAAATGAAGTCAATGAAGAAAAACAAAAAGTAAAGGTTTCAGTAAGTATATTCGGAAGATCTACCCCGGTAGAGCTTGATTTTTTGCAGGTTGAATTAGAAAAATAAATAATAATTATGGCAGATAAAAAAATATCTAGTTACATCAAATTACAAATCCCCGCTGGTCAAGCTAATCCAGCACCACCCGTTGGGCCTGCTTTAGGACAGCATGGCGTCAATATTATGGAATTTTGTAAAGCCTTTAATGACTCCACTAAAGAGCAAACAGGTATGATTATTCCTGTTGTAATTACGGTTTATGCAGATAGAAGTTTTAGCTTTATTACAAAAACCCCACCCGCTGCTATACTTTTAAAGAAAAAAGCAGGTGTACCAAAAGGATCTGGTGAGCCAAATAGAGAAAAAGTAGGTAGGGTATCAAATGCGGATCTTAAAGAAATTGCAGAAATGAAAATGAAAGATTTAAATGCTAATTCTATTGAAATGGCTGTGGAAATGATTAGGGGAACAGCTAGAAGTATGGGATTAGAGGTGGATAGTAAATGAAAATTACTAAAAATAGAAAAAAAATCAATTCAGAACTTGATCAAACAAAGAATTATTCAGTCATCGATGCGATTAAACTGCTCAAATCTTTAAAATTTACTAAATTTGATGAATCTATTGATCTAGCAATTAATTTAGGCGTTGACCCCAGACACGCTGATCAGAATATAAGGTTAACCACTTCACTACCCCATGGAACTGGAAAAGAGGTTAAAGTTTTAGTTGTTACTCAAGGACCAAAAGAACAAGAAGCTAAAGATGCTGGGGCAGACTATGTGGGTAAAGAGTTTCTAGAAAAACTTAAATCTGGATGGGATGATGTAGATAAAATTGTTGCAACGCCCGATATGATGCCTGAACTTGGAAAGCTAGGTAAAGTACTAGGCCCAAAAGGTTTAATGCCAAACCCAAAAAGCGGTACAGTTACGACTGATATTTCTAGCTCAGTTAAAGAAATTAAAGCAGGAAAAATTGAATTAAGGGTTGAAAAAAACGGCATCGTTCATGCCCAGTGTGGAAAAAGCTCATTTGAAGAGTCAGCTCTTGAGCAAAATGTCAAAACAATCTATGAAACAATTATGAAAGCTAAACCGGCATCTGTAAAAGGAACATATTTAAAAAAAATGACTATTTCATCAAGTATGGGTCCTGGAATAAAAATTGATCACGGGAGTATTTAACATTAATGCCTAGTACAAAAAATATAACCCAAGTAGAAGAATTAACGGATAAGCTAAAGCGCGCAAAGGCAATTTACATTACTGAATATTTAGGGCTAAATGTTGAGAGCATTACAAAGCTAAGAAAAGAATTTCATACCAATAAAGTTGAATATAAAGTAACCAAGAATACTTTGCTTAAGCTCGCTGCTGAAAAAAATGATCTTGCAGGATTAGATAAATATTTAAATAAATCTACTGCTATTGCGCTGTCTTATGATGACCCTACAAGTCCGGCAAAAGTAATAAAAGATTTTACTAAAGAAAACGACCTACCTGAAGTTAAGGGTATAGTTTTTGAAGGCGAAGTTTTAGATGGAAGTGAATTTAAAAGATTTGCAAATGTTCCATCTAAAGAAGAGTCGCTTGCTAAAATGATAGCTCTTCTTAGGTCACCATTAACAAAAGTTGCATTTGCATTGAAATCACCAATGACAAGTTTTGGTAATGTATTAAATAATTTAAAAGAAAATAAAAGTAATTAAGGAGCAAAAAGATGGCTGAAACTAAAAGAGCTGATGTTCTAGCGTATCTAGAAAACGCTAATATGATTGAAATTTCTGAATTGATCACGGAGATTGAAGAAAAATTTGGCGTTACTGCGGCCGCACCTGCGGTTGCTGTTGCTGCAGCTGGTGGCGGTGAAGCGCAAGCCGATGAAAAAGACGAGTTTGATGTTATGTTAACATCTGCTGGTTCTTCAAAAATAAATGTGATTAAAATAGTTAGAAGCATAACTAGCCTAGGGCTTAAAGAAGCAAAAGAATTGGTTGATGGAGCACCAAAAGCTATTAAAGAAGGTGTGGCTAAAGCCGAAGCGGAAGAAATGAAAAAACAGCTTGAAGAAGCTGGCGGATCGGTTGAGCTAAAGTAATCAGCTTTAAATCCCTATTTACATCACTTTAACAAATTTAAAAAATTTATAAATGGAGGCTTAATTGGCTACCACGGTAAATACGTACGCAGAACGCACATCNTTTGAAAAAACTAAATCTGAAATAGAATTTCCTGATCTTTTAGCTGTTCAGGTTGACGCCTTTCAGTCATTCATTCAAGAACATGTTCCAGAAGATGAAAGACTAGACATCGGCTTGGAAGAAGTTTTCAAATCAGTATTTCCTTTAGAAGATTCGCATAAAAACTATGTTTTAGAATATAAAAGCTATTTNTTNGGATTGGCAAAATATACTGCNGAAGAATGTATGGANAGAGGTTTAACATTTTCAGTCCCTCTTAAGGTAAGATTGGTTCTTCATATAACCAATGAAGATGATAGATCCAAATACGACCAATCGATTGAGCAAGAAGTTTACTTTGGAAATATCCCTTACATGACAAACAAGGGCACTTTTGTTATTAATGGTGCTGAAAGGGTTATAGTTTCACAATTACAAAGATCGCCCGGCGTTTTCTTTGATCAATCCATTCATCCAAATGGAACAAAGCTTTTTCAAGCTAGAATTATCCCTTTTAGAGGATCATGGGTCGATTTTACGACAGATATTAATGACTGTCTTTTCTGTATTATTGATAGAAGGAGAAAGTTTCCTGTGACTATGCTGCTTCGTGCTCTTGGATACTCAACTAACGCTGATATTTTTAAAGCATTCAATTGTATTGAAAAAATAAAAATAAATAGTAAAGATGTAGAAAAATATATTGGATCAACTGTAGTAGAAGATGTTATTGATGAAAAGACGGGAGAAATTTTTCTTGAAGGTGGCGTTGAACTTACAAATGATAATTTGTCTGAACTTAAAGATTCGAAAGTAAAAACAATTGAAGTTGTTAATCAAAATAAAGATTTTCATTCTATGATGTTGTTAAATACCATGACTAAAGATCCAAGTAAAAA
>PBPW01000086.1 GCA_002725545.1 Fidelibacterota bacterium
TATCAAAGATATGATCTATCCTATGAGTATTAATAAGAGATGCTCTCCTAACAATACCATGAACATCATATCCCTTCTCTAGAAGTAACTCCGCAAGGTACGATCCATCCTGACCCGTGATTCCAGTTATTAAAGCTGTCTTCATAGTATGGGCATTATATGCTTCAAGTATAGCATAAATATCTGAACATAACAATTGGTTACGTGAAAGTACAACATGTTGAGGTTGATGGGTATTACTTCTATAGAGTTAATGATGTATTCCCTAAAACGTTTTTAAAAAAATTACTTAAATCTTCTACCTATTGGTTGGAGAAGACTAGGAAAGATCCTAGTGAAGAAGTCTACCCACCAGAAGCGTCAGGAAGACTATTTGAACATAAAGAATTTACAGAAGATCCTATATGGATAAGATATTATAAAACCCTTGATGAAATAGTAAGTGAGTATGCAAAATTAGTAGAGATACCTATGGATTATCTAAGTCGCCATGCGTCTTGGATTACCAGAATTAAAGACTTAAACTTCCCCAATAAATTTAATGCAGTACATAAAGCATACCTAGCTAATAGCGTAGGTAAGGACGTTGAATGGAATATGCATGCACATGTTGAAAGTGATCCTATCACTACAGTATTCTACTTAAAAACTCCACATAGAAAATATGGTACAGTAATAAAAAGAGCAGGTGGGCAGAATATGTTTAACCCAGGTGATGAGAACTCAATGATTATATTTGATGGTCGCTTATTCCATAGTGCTCAATACCCTCCTATAAAAGTAGCAGCAAAATCTCCTAGATATACTATAGTTGCAGACTATGAATTTAAATATGGTATGCACGTTAAAGAAGAATCATTTAAAAGAAAGAAACCAGTGACATGACATCTAAAGTACAGGTTAAAAAATTCAACGGAAATTATTTTCTAAACATACAGAACTTCCTTCCAGAAGAAATCATAAAGGGATTGATAACAAGTTCTAACAAGTTGATTAGAAAACATAAAAAAAATCCCGAATTAGAGGTATTCCCTCCAGAGGCAACTTGGGATATTAAAGATGAAGTAAAAGGTGAATATATTTGGGATACTTTATATGAAAAAGTTCGACTAGGTATAGTACAATATTGTAAAGTAGCAGACTTAGATCATAGATGTATTACAATACATTCATCATGGGTCACAAGATATAATAAATTACCAAAAGAAGATCCACTAGCACAAAGCAAAGTAGATAACTTTACACCATATAAAAATCTACATTCACATGAAGGAAATCCTATAGGGGTAATCATTTATTTAAAAAACCCAGATCCAAAATATGGAACAATGGTTAAAGTAAGTGATAAGCAAATCTATATGCACCAAGGTGTAGAGAACAGTGCCTTAGTATATGATGCTAGACTATTCCATAGTGCAATATATCCACCACTAAAACTCGTAAAAAAATATCCAAGATATACTGTTGTTACTGACACTACTATTATTAAAAAATATTCACCACCAAATGTTAATAGTGAATTTGATCCTACGGTAGAATCCAGTCAACAAGTTGCCTAATCTCTTTATTGTATAACCATATCTCTTTGAGCATATCAGCATTAACACCATGAGATTCCATCTGTACAATTAGAGAATTAATATCTTTAGGGAAGCAAGTCCCACCAAATCCCCTGTCATTATCAATGCCAGGAACTTTAGTATGTGATTTACCTATTCTACTATCTGCTGTAATACCTTCACATACTCTATCATAATCCATTCCAACTGCTTGACATAAATCATATATCTTATTGAAGTATGCTACCTTATAAGCAAGGAAGGTATTAGAAAAATATTTGATTGCTTCACTCTCATCCGACTCAACTATGATACTTGGGATATGAGGAAAATACTTTGAAAAGAATTGAACAAACTCCCCACAAAGATATGAATCTCCACCAACAATATTTCTCTCAGCATTAGCATAATCTTTTATAGCATTCCGTGCAGTAAGGAATTCTGGATTATGAATAACATTATGTCTCTCAGTATATTTCTTAGTTGTACCAATAGGAACTGTAGATTTAATAACAAAGGTTCCTATTAAATTATCTGGCAAGTCTTCAAAGAAGTCATCAAGAATATTAAGATCACAACTCCCATCCATACTCATAGGGGTGGGCAGACATACAAAAATAAAATCTTGTTCTATAACTTCTTCTAAAGTATTAAGTGATCTATTCTTATCTACATCATAGACCTTACACTTTACCCTATCTCTTAAGTTTTGATAGACAGCATTGCCTACAAAACCATTACCAACAATTCCAATCATGGTAATACCCAGTCAGGTGATCTAAGTTTTTGACCAAAACCCTTAGCACCATTAGGAGGAACATCCCAAATATACCAGTCAAATATAATATTAGTGGGTGGTGATTTATCCATATGCTCTGGGTTATGACTTAAGACATTATAACTAGGAAGATTAGGATATATTAATAATGAATTTTCCATACCAGTATGTCTGTATGGACCTTCTCCAGTTTCAATATGAGTTCCATATGATTGATCTTTATTCTGTAAATAAACTACCGTTCTTATAAAAGGACACTTAACTAATTTATCCTTAAGAACCTGAAGTTCACCCCTATTCTTATATCCTGTAATCATACCAATATCTTTATTAACTGTCCAATCTTTAAGATCATATGAATCTGCTGCCTTATAAGTTCTTCTCCATATAATATGCTTCCACTCTTTAGGATCTATTCCTTCAAACATAGAATAACTTAACCGTTCAGCATAGCATGAGAATGGTATCATAGAACTAGGATTTACTCCAATCTGTTCAGCATATTCATGAATACAATCTCTTATCTTTAAAACAAATATATTCCAACATCTATCAATATAAGGAAAATAAGAACTAGGACTTAATGCTAGTCCATGACAATCAATAATAGATTCAGTTACCTGTAGTATGCCATTGTCAGCATCATATAAATTATCTACAAAATGTCTCTCAAGTTTTTGAAGTAATTCAAATCTTATATCCTCAGAGAACAGATCACTTTTACTATAAAATTCCATAGTGTCTAGGAGAATATAATGGAGATGGTTTTTTAAATCGACCTGACTTCTTGGGNCACATTGAACAAACAATCTCTGCCTTTCTNGANAAGAACTTTTCTATATCTCCATCAGGACTGAGTGGTATATATTTGAGATATGGATTCCATTTTGGGGATAACTTATCCCCATACTTTTTCTTTTGTATTGGTAGGTATGCTAAAGCAGCACATTTATATATCTTTGAATCTTGTAATATAAAATTCTCTTGACCACCTGGACAATTATCCCAACTCTGTTTAAAGTCATCACTTCCTATTGGTTCTATAGTAGGTCCATATCCTACATGTGTCTTCAACCAATAATCTACTGCATCATGTATACGATATTTTATACCCAACGATTCAATAATNTTAATAGATCTATCAAATAATTTTATATACTTCTCATCATCAGAATGCTTTGTAATTGTTAGAATACAATTAGTATCACTTAATGCTTTAGGTANATNAGGTTGAGTCTCAATTAGTAAACCATTAGATACTATTTCAAATTCTTGATCTGGTTCTATATTCCAAACCTCTTTGGTCATATAGATGATCTCTACAAGATCTTTATTCAATAGTGGTTCACCACCAAGCATAGATAACTCCCTTGGTCTGATTTTATCAACCCAAGGAAGATACCAAGACTTTAATTGATCTATAGTAATATCTTCTTTATAACCATCATTAGTAAAATGTCCACATCCCTGACAAGTGAAGTTGCATGAATGGGTTATATGCCATTCTAAATGTGGTACATCAATTACCTTGAACCTTTCCATTTTGTCCAGGTTTAAAATAATTCATACCACCATCTCCAGCATACCACCCAGTAGCAATATACTTAGTCTTATTAGGTGGGTTACCTCTATGTAAATGAGTGAATGAACCTGGCCATATAGCGATCCTACCATTCTTAGGAGTTACTTTAGTTTGTTGATATAAAAATTCTGTCTCACCACTATCATCAATATCATTAAAGTAAACTGTCCAAGCAAGAGTACGTTGCTGTGCTTCCCATGTACTGTCTTCACTATGCCATGCATGATATCCTTCCATAGGTTCAGTCTTTTGAAGTAAAACTAATCCACTATAGAAATTAAAATTACAAAGATATGGATACTTATCCATGTACATACCAAAGCAGTCATCAACACGCTCTTGTATATAATTTGCCTCACCAGGAGAAAAACTACTCAACACAATCTGCTTATCTTGTTGTACTGGATTATTCCTATTAGCGATATACTTTGTCGTCTTCCAATATTCAAGAATCCAATTGGAAAAGTCGGGATCAAAGGCATTATCCCAGATCCCTATGAACTTATCCAAATATGTTGTTTGTATATCAGTGTCTTTTTTCATACCACTTCCATAAGATCCTCTGCTACACACTGCATTATAATATTATAATCATACTCTGGATCTTCTCCAGATAATTCTACTATACCTTCACTCACATAATATCTCATAACCTTTTTATAAAGTTTTGGATTTTTTACATCTAAATAAATTTCCTTATTTGCAGCAGCACGTAGAGTGCTTAGATCTTTCTTAAATTTAGAAGTGAGTGTCATTTCCTCGATGACTCTTGGTTTACGTTTATATATTATAGACGATACCCTTAGATATCGCAAGATGGTTCCCACCCTCCATGATTAGTATCAGCAGGGGGCCAAACTGGTTTTACTAATTTCCTTTGAGGAACACCAAGGTTTCTCATTTCAATAAGTTCAAAGTCTCCTTCAATTTGATAAGTTCGTCCACGTCCACATTGACTCCATACTTCTTGGAAATTATCCTTGAAGTATTCAAGAGAAATTTTCTCAGTCTTTTCAGATGTAATCGGATTCATTGTTCGATCTCCTCATCGAGAACCTCCTGGAAGCAGGAGTATTTACATTTTTGACCCAGGTACTCTGTACAATCCCAATTGACAGGTCGCCAATGGAAGTACATATTCCTATAGTATTTACCCAAGAATGGTGTATTCCTTGAGTGAGGACATAAGCTTTCATAAAAAAGCATATCTCCTTTTTCAAATGTCACCCTATGTATATGCTTATCATGATCGACAAATTCTAAAGGCCACTTAGTTCCTTCAGGACTCTCGTCAATAAAGATTATACAACTAATAACATGAGTGTCTGCCTTATCTCTATGAATTGATAGAACAGAATTTGGGATGTATTCCCGTATTCCATATCCAGCAGAGAACTCAAGTTTAGTACCACACCACTCTTCCATCAATGGTTGTAATTGTTTAGACCATTTCTGAATGAGATCTTGTGGTAGGGTAGACCTCATATAATACACCTCTTCTGGTTTTCTGGCAAATCTAACTGCTATAGATCCACCAACAACATACTCACCATAATCCTGATCATATCCTCTATCAGTATTGATCTCCTCTTCAAATGTACATCTACTATAATGATCCATCATATCCTGATAGATATCATCAGGTATTTTTAATTTCTTACATGCTTCCTTAGTAAACTTAGGCCATTTAACTGAAGGTCTCCAATCAGTCTTAACACCATTCCATCCCTGATCTTCTCCATAAAATTCAGGCATGAGACTACCTCAACTTAGGACCATACATCCAAGTTACAAGTGATACTCTCCTACCTCTAGTTACTTCTTTTACTTTATGAGGAACTCTAGAATCAAAAACTAAAATAGTACCTTTTGCTTTTGGTGTATTAATTTCATTCCCATGATAATCAATAAAAACTAAATCACCACCATCATATTCACTAGGATCTGATACCAAAACACTAGCACTTAACTTACGTGTCCAATTCTGTTTAGTTGAGGTTCCATAATCACTATGCCATCCATAGTGACCACCCTCTTGATATACAGATATCTGAATACTCTCAAGCGTATTTAAATCATATTGCCAATTCCTTTTATTTGCTAGATTTATATAATGAGACACAACACTACATGCCCAGTGACTCTCATACCACCAATTAACTTTAGAGTTACGTACTGTATGATCAGTTCTTCCATACTGCTCACCACCAACACCAGCATCCTCAAATGGAACTCTATCTTCTTCCATCTGTTTAAGTTCCTTTACCATGAGATCTACCAGTTCAGATGGAAGAATCTCTTCATAAAAGACAACAGGACTCTCAGCAACTACATGCGGTTCGATGCTTAATCCTTCAAGATCACTTGCCATAGCACACTTCTATATGATGATATTTTACATTTAAGATTGTTACTTGTCAATCTCTGCTTTTATATATGAGACGATTAGAACTCCTCTTCTACCAGTACTTCTATTATATGCAAAATGCTCTCCTTCTTCGTCAAATACATTTAGATCACCATTCTTTAATACCCTAGTCTCACCACCACATACCAATGCACTATCACCGTCCTCTGGTATGTCTAAAGATAAGTGAAATTTATATACTGTTGAATCCATAAACTCTGGATCTATTCTCTTATCTCCATCGGCATGAGGATCTAACTCTGCACCAGGTTCTAGTATAGAGAAGACTGCAAGAATTGGTCTTACATCCTGTGCTAAAAGCAAATCAGTAGTAAAAGAATTTCTTACTTCTAATGGTGTAAGTTTGATTCCTTTACGAGCAAAGACTAAAGGACATACTTGCCACATATATCCAGTGTACTTTGGAATAAAAGTCTCAAAGTCAGTAGAGTCAGCAGTAAGATTATAAGTATGAGAATAATCAAAGAAGTAATTCCTATCCCTGAATCGAATATAATCTTGCTTAATTTTATCAAGATTATCTGTAAAGATCTTAGGATCTATTTTTGTGGCTTCGTTGATAAACATTTTTAAATGGGTTGTAAATTGTAATCCTCATCATAGATGGCATACTGCATACCATCTTCCTTGACTTCACCAAAGTTGAATACTTTCTTTGATAGAACACTTCTCTGAATAGTTCCTTGCTTCTCAGATTCTTTGGTATGACCTAAATCAAACTTAATACCAAGTGGATCGGAGACAATTATATCTCCAGGTTCCCCTTTAAGTCCTGCCATACCAGACTGAGTTCCTATTAGCAACTCCTTCATTTTTCTAAAACTACTAATAGCAATTTTAGCACGTTCTTTAGAAGTGAACTCCCTTGGATCTACAAGGTATTTAACATCCCATCCAACGTCACCAACTCTACCTGGTTCAGGATACCTAATATTTTGGATTAGATGTTTAATCTTATCCGTCACTTTAGAAGGAGAATGTTTAGATCTTAACTGTTCATATTCAAGGTTGATATAAGTTAATTTATTCTTATACTCAATTACATAAGGACAAACTACTATTCCATTACCTCTAAATTCAAAGGCAAATTTTGTTCCAACCTTAAGTTGAACTCCTTCAATTGGTGAGTCATCTTCATACCCTAAGGTCTTTATATAATCATGAATTTTCATCGTACTTCAAAATCCAATCGTTTAACTTTTCTCCTCTTCCTTTTTTCTTGCCACTCTACTTCTTCTTTGCTGAGTGAGGTCTCTTCCACACCATGAATATGATTGACCATAACGACACTACTAAGATCCTTAGCACTAACTGTGTCTTCGCTCACAATCATTTGATTAGAACACCCACAACACTGAGGTTTTTTAGAACTAGCAATTTCTGTACCACAATTTTTACATCTGACTAGTAGCATCTTCTTCCTCCTCTTCGGTGTCGAACTCTGTAATAGCATCAACAGGAACTTCTGCTTTTCCTATACGATACCAATGAACCATATTACCAGTTTTATAACTAGGACGCTCTCCAATATATTCTAAGTCAGGGAAACTATGTTCCCTCAATACTGCCTGTAGTCGGTAGTGGAGTAATTCTTCTCTTGTTGGCATAACCAAAACTTAAACTAATACGTGGACCATGATTACATAAAGGATTATGATATGTATAAGCAGGAATAAAAAGACTATCTCCTGGCTCTAAGTGAGCATACTTACCATCATCAAATCCATATGTCATTGTGCCTTTTGCTTGTACTATAATAACATCAGTATCATCATTGTGTCTACCATATGTAGACGATCCCTTAGTAAATGAAGCGTACACATGCATGCTTGTAATAGATTCCTGAAGATCAACTTCTTCAAGAGCATCATAAAGTGTACCAGGAAAATAATGATCACTGAAAGTAAATAATGAAGGAAACGTACCGTCTCCTCCATTCTCAATTCTATAATCTTTTGTGGCAACATCGTGATTCATTTTATCAATGACATCATCCCATGTTACATTCTTACACTTCTCAAAACGATTTTTAATTAGTTCATATGTCATGAGTAAAAGAGTGTGGGAGGTTGGATTCCTGTGTACCAACAAGAGGAGGGCATTTCTACAGTTTAGAATTACTCCTCTGCCTGAGACCCGATTGGTCATCGGTTCTGGTTCACTCGAACCAGCAGCACCACCTGTGT
>PBPW01000087.1 GCA_002725545.1 Fidelibacterota bacterium
CTTCAGGATGCTGATTATCTCATTGGGCATAATATCATTGGGTTCGATATACCTATTATTAAAAGGCTTTATCCTTATTTCGATCCCAGGGGTACTATCATTGATACTCTTTTGTTATCTAGGTTATATCATCCGAATCTACTCGATATAGATAAACAACACGCATGGAAACACATGCCATTACAATTATATGGACGCCACTCCCTTGAGTCCTATGGTTACAGGCTTGGTGAATACAAAGGTAACTTTGCTAAAACCACTGACTGGAAAGAATGGTCTCAAGAAATGGAGGATTACTGTGTCCAAGACGTTAATGTTACCACCAAATTATGGAGACATTTCCAACCATACCTGAATGGATTACGTTAGAACATCAGGTAGCAGAAATACTAACACAACAGGAGCAACATGGATGGTACTTTGATGAACGAGCTGCACGGAAACTTGAATCAACTCTCAGAAGAGAATATGAAGAGACTACTCAGCTATTACGAGACAGGCATCCTTTCGTCAAAGGATCAGAATTTACTCCTAAACGAGCTAACAAAAGAAGTGGCTATGTCGAAGGAGCAACACTAACTAAACTTAAAGACTTTAACCCCACATCAAGAGACCATATATCGTGGATCTTACAAACACACTATGGCTGGACGCCTGGATCAATGACGACCTCAGGGAAGGCAGTTATAGACGAGACCGTATTAAAAGAACTTGGGACGGATATTGCTCTGAGTTTTCTGAAACTACTGGATCTGACAAAGCAGCTTGGGATGATATCAGAAGGCGTGAACGCATGGCAGAAGCTATGTACGAAGTCTAGAATACATCACCACTGTTCCGTAGCAACAGCTACATTTAGATGTGCCCATCGAACTCCAAATTTAGGGCAGGTGCCGAGTGATGAAAGATTTCGACGTTTGTTTATTGCTACACCAGGTTTACGATTGGCTGCTGCTGATCTTTCTGGTATCGAGCTTCGGATGCTCGCTCATTATCTTGCAAGATTTGACAACGGAAGATATGCTGAAATCCTTACCACAGGAGACATTCACCAGACAAATGCTGATAAGATTGGAATTACTAGATCGCAAGTTAAAACTGTAACGTATGCCTTCCTTTATGGAGCAGGCGATATTAAAATAGGACACTCATATGACAAACAGCTTTCCGAGGACAAGGCGAGAAAGAAAGGTAAAGAAATACGCAAAGCTTATGTTGACGCCATTCCAGGTCTTAAAGAACTTTTGGAAGGGGTACACAAAGCTAGTGAGAGGGGTTATGTTTATGGATTGGATAAGCGTAAGATCCTCGTTGACAAAGGACATAAGGCATTAAACTACCTATTGCAAGGGTCGGCTGCAATAATAGCTAAACGTTGGATGGTTACCACTCATGACCATATCAAAAAAATGGGTCTATGCTGCAATCAGCTCGCTTTTATTCATGACGAGTTGCAGTTCGAATCCACACCAGAACATGTTGATGATCTCAAATCTCTTCTTGTTCTCTCCGCTGCTGAAGCAGGCGAGTATTACAATATGCGAATACCCGTAGGTGCAGAAGCAAAGGATGGATTGACATGGGCCGACACACATTAATGTATGAAATTATTAATAGATGCGGACTTCATCGTATATAAGTCGTGCGCTGCTGCAGAGACTGAGGTGGACTTTGGTAACGATGTTATCCTTGTCACTTCTAACTTTAGCGATGCATACCGTGCAACAAAGAGAGAACTTTCCAAGCTTGAAAACAAATTTGGGTCATTCTCTTCTATGATACTGTTCTTTTCAGACAGTGAAAATTTTAGAAAAAAAATTCTGCCTGAATACAAAGGGCATAGAAATAGAAAAAAACCATGTGGCTATAAACGTGTCATTGAGGAATTAAAGAAAGAGTATAAGGTTATTATTAAACCTACACTCGAAGCTGATGATACAATGGGCGTATATGCTACAAAATATCCAGGTAATATGATTGTTTCTCCTGATAAGGATATGAAACAAATTCCTGGCAAACTATATAACTTTGAGCAAACTTTCACAATCGAAAAGGAGGNAGGTGCTAAATGGCATCTAATCCAAACNATGGCAGGTGATCAGACTGATGGATATTCAGGNGTCCCTGGTATTGGAGTCAAAAGAGCGGAAGCTCTCTTTAAAGAGAAAGGTTACTCATGGAAAACAGTTGTTGATGCCTTTNAAGAAAAAGGTTACACTCAAGTAACAGCTCTCGCTAATGCTAGGTTAGCACGTATACTTACAGTTGATGATTATGACTTCGACAAAAAAGAACCCAAGCTTTGGACCCCCACCTCCGATTACCACGTTAACGATGGAACAGGATCTCCAAATGAGATTGATAGAGGACAGGCTAAAAAGCGGGGAAGCAAAGTATGATGATGTTGTTACTGTGTTTCTAGCTTTGCAAAGGCAAAACTTTGTATTAACAAATTCACTCTTAAATTTAGTTGAAAAATGGCCAAAGGTCCAGATTACTACCAACGAGGTTCCTGCGATGTTTGGGATTTTATTAGAGAACAAGGACTAAACTTCCACCTCGGCAATGCTATTAAGTATATCTGCAGAGCAGGTTACAAAGATAGCAAGATACAAGACTTAGAAAAAGCTATTCATTATTTAGAAAATGAACTCCACCATGAAAAAGACATTTATTTCAGAGCAAGCCAAGGAATTTCGTACGAAGTACCAACTAAGGAGCTCCCCGAGTCGTTCGAGTCGCTCGTATCAGAGAAATCTGATTGTTGAAGAATTTAAAGAATTCCTAGATGCTGATGCTCAATTATATAGGGAAAACCCTACTGTAGTAGCTGAAGCTCTGAAAGAACTAGCTGATTTAGTCTATGTATGCTACCAATATGCTGAGAATATGGGTTGGTTGTTAGACGAAGCGATGAACAGAGTTCATGAAAGTAATATGTCCAAGCTCGGTGAGGACGGTAAACCAATATACCGAGAAGATGGAAAGGTTCTTAAAGGACCAAACTATAAACCACCTGATCTATCTGATTTGACATGACAGCAGAATTAATCTCCCGCACTGGTCGGGTCCAGTCATGGCTGGATAACCCAGAATCACGCCTCCCAGTGAGTTGTACTGTCTTTGTAGTAGAAGACTCAATGGAGGGTAAAAATGGAATCGAAGCAAGTTGGAGATACGTCAGCCATGGGCTCAGATATGGAGCAGGAGTTGCGGTCCATCTATCTAAGCTCAGACCCAAAGGAAGTGAAAACGGAAAAGGTCTTACGGCTTCTGGCCCAGTATCATTCGCAAAAATCTACTCAACATTAAATGAAACACTTAGAAGGGGTGGCCATTACAAGAACGGGGCTTGTGTGGTCCATATTGATATTAATCACCCCGATATTCTTGAGTTCGTGCAGCTGGAAAGGCATGATGCTCCGTGGATTAAAAGATGCGTCGATCTCGATCCCGGACTCTGGAATAGTACCGACAACAGAGTTAAAGACGCCATCCTTGAAGGAATTAAGTCCGGTGACATCTGGCTCAACAAAATAAAATACGATGACAAAGGACAAAGAATATACGGCAATGTCTGTCTTGAGGTTTACCTGCCCTCACGAGGAACATGCTTGCTCCAGCATATCAATCTCTCAGCTTGTGAGCCACGGGACTTACAAAAGGCTTTCGCTCAAGGTATGTCCGAGCTGTGCGATCTCCATGGCAGAACAGGTGTTGGAGGGACTGGAGAGTACTTACCCTCGGACATCGATAGGCAAGTCGGGCTCGGAATGCTTGGCTTGGCCAACTTCCTCAGACGATGTGGCTTAACATATGCTGAGTTTGGTAAAGCCTTAGCACAATTAAATAACAATGAAGCTATAACAGATGATAAAGCACATGAAGTAGTTTGGAGTTTAAAGAAAGCTATCGAAGGTGCTGCATATATAGCAAAAAATAATAATATGGTGAGAGCTTTTGCTATAGCTCCCACTGCCTCATGCTCCTATAAGAGTGAGGATTTGGATGGCTTTACAGCTACTCCTGAGATAGCACCTCCTATAGCTAGGAGTGTAGATAGAGATAGTGGTACCTTTGGTGTACAACACTATGATTACGGCGATGTAGAGATCGCTAGTGAAGTCGGATGGGATGCTTACAAGAGTGTCGCTGATGGCATCATGATATTATTAGAAAAAACGGGACTTCTTCACGGCTATTCATTTAATAGCTGGAGCGATGTCGTTACTTACGACAGGAACTTCGTGGAAGAGTGGTTACTTTCACCCCAGACCTCCCTTTACTACTCCCTGCAAGTAATGGGCGATGTACAAGATAAGAGCGATGCGTATGCAGCATTAGATAAAGTCNGAAGTCGATGATTACTTNCAGGANATTCTCGGAAACGAGCCNATAACCTGTGACTGTCAAGAATAATGAGAAAACATCCTTATCAAAAACTATTAGAAAGAAAAAGAACCTGGACACCAGTTAAACCTACTAAAGGAGAGGTAAAAGAAGGTGCATATGAAACCATCAAACGTGCGCTCGCAGTACGTCATATGGAGCTGCCAGTTGGAGAATTTATTCGTGAGGGACTTGAAAAAGAAGTTCCCTCACTTGCTAGGAAGCTCCTTGAATCAAACGTACAAGACGAGATTAAACATGATCTTGCCTTGGGATATATAGTCGATGCTTATGGTATTAAGGACGACGCTAGAGAAGAATTGGAGGCTAAGAGATTAAGAGATGCTTGGATTGCACATCCTGACCATACAATTACCAAAGCTCTGGTCGCAGAACGGGCTATCTTCTTCGTTCTACTCCCTTTCTTTAGGTTTAATGGGGATCCTGCTATGCGTACTGTATCTGCCGACATCTCAAGGGACGAGCAGATCCATGTCGGAGCGAATACTCTTGTATGTGCTGAGTTGGGTCTATCTGCTTCTCCTTCTCTGGATAAACTTAGGAAAGCCACCATTAACTGGATTCTTCAACCTCTAGGTATAAATACTACCGATAAATATTTGGACAAAAAATTTTGGACGGATGCTAGTGATCGCTTAATGTATGAGGGCAAGGCACCAGAATTTTCTGACACCAAGGCAGCAAGAATGCCAGCATTTTTTGAACATGACAACACAAATCTACCCCAGTACGCTTAACTTTCATTCAGAAAAGTTAGCAAAATTAGTTGAGGACTTGGAGATAAAGTTCCCTTCAAGTCCCATCCATCCTAAAGAGGAGCTTCCATCTATTATGTACCGAGCTGGTCAAGCTAGTGTCGTTGCATATGTTAAACAAATATTAGAGGAAAACTAATGTGTATATTTAGGAGCCCAGCTCCAGCACCGACAATGATTTCCCAGGCACCATCACCGATGCAACCTATTAATCCTCAAGATACATCTCAACTACCTAGGAAAAAAGACCTAGTTGATCCAGATGACAAGGCTGGTGTTGAATATGCAACAGGTGCTAAGTCTTCATCTGCTCAAGCAAGGCAAGGTATAGGTGCTAAGGCATTAAGAATAAAAGTTAAACCAACCCAAGTAGCACAAGCTGCTAGTTCAGGAGGAGTAAATACAAGTGCTTAAGGCTAGAGAAAGATACTCACAGCTGTCAACAAACAGATCACAGTTCTTAGATACAGCTGTTGAATGTTCTGAACTTACCTTACCCTACTTAGTACAACCTGACTCAAGCCAACGGAGTGGAAAGAGAAGTCTCTTACAACCTTGGCAATCAGTAGGAGCTAAAGCTGTTGTAACTTTAGCTGCAAAGTTAATGCTTGCAATGCTACCACCACAAACAAGCTTCTTTAAACTACAAGTTAGAGATGATAAGTTAGGTGAGGAAATAGATCCAGAAATGCGTAGTGAGTTAGACTTATCCTTCTCCAAGATGGAGAGGATGGTTATGGATTACATAGATGCACAGAATGATAGAGTTATTGTTCATCAAGCAATAAAACATTTAATTGTATCAGGTAATGCACTCATATTCATGGGTAAAGATGGATTAAAACACTTCCCACTACAAAGATATGTAGTTAATAGGGATGGTGATGGTAACATATTAGAAATAGTTACTAAAGAATTAATAGATAGAAAGGTACTTGGTCTTGAACCTAAACCTTTACAAACTAATGATGTCAATGATTCATATCAAGGACCATCAGAAGATGATGTTGAAGTATATACCTGTGTAAAGAGAGAGGATAGTGGTCGTTGGGTATGGTATCAGGAAGTTGAAGATCAAATCATTCCTGGTAGTCGTAGTACAGCACCAAAACATGCATCTCCTTGGTTAGTATTGAGATTCAACACAGTTGATGGAGAAGATTATGGTCGTGGTAGAGTCGAAGAGTTTATAGGCGATCTTAGAAGCCTTGATAGTCTATCACAAGCCCTTGTAGAAGGAGCAAGTGTAGCCTCTAAAGTTATCTTCTTAGTATCCCCTAGTGCTACAACTAAACCACAGACATTAAGTAAAGCTGGTAACGGTGCTATAATACAAGGACGACCAGAAGATGTTGGCGTTGTACAAGTAGGGAAGCAAGCAGACTTTCAAACAGCTACCCAATTAATGATGGGATTAGAGAAGAGAATCTCTGAAGCTTTTCTTATATTAAATGTTAGAGACTCTGAGCGTACAACAGCTGAAGAAGTTAGGATGACCCAGTTAGAATTAGAGCAAGCCCTTGGTGGTTTATTCTCATTACTAACTCAGGAATTTTTAATACCATATTTAAACAGAACGTTGTTAGTACTTCAACGTAACAATCAGATACCTAAGCTACCTAAAGATTATGTTAGACCTAAGATTGTAGCTGGTGTTAATCAGTTAGGTCGAGGTCATGATGCTCAAGCATTAACACAATTCATAACTACTGTAGCTAATACATTAGGACCAGAAGCTATACTTAAATACGTTAACCCTCCAGAAGCTATCAAGAGATTAGCAGCTGCCCAAGGTATTGATGTATTAAATCTTGTTAAGTCTGAACAACAGTTACAACAAGAGATGGCTCAAGCACAACAGCAACAAGCACAACAGGCATTACTACAACAAGCAGGTCAATTAGCTGGTACTCCAATGATGGATCCATCTAAGAATCCTAATGCACAAGAGATGGCACAACAAGTAATGACCCCTCAAACACCACCACCACCTGAAGTATAAACATGTCAGAAACATTAACAATTGATTCTAACCCACCAGCTGAGATAGTTGGTGAAAGTGAAGGAGTACAGTTAACAGCAGATGAACAGGATTCTCTGAAATTAGGAGAGGAGATGACAAACCAGCAGGAGCAACTTCTTGCTGGTAAGTATAGGACTGCAGAAGAATTAGAGAAAGCCTATGGAGAACTCCAAAGAAAACTTGGAGAGAAAAGTGATCAAGATAGCGAGACAGTTGACGAGACTGAGGTTCAAGAAACCGATGAAGTATCAGAAGAAAAGGAGGAAGCTACAGAAGTATCTGAAGGAGCTCAGTTAATTACTGATGCTTCTAGTGAATACTGGGATAATGATGGTAAACTTTCTTCTGAAACTATAGAGAAGTTTACTTCTATGAGTAGTAAAGATTTAGTTAATGCTTACTTAGAATTACAAGCCAATAACCCTGAAGCTTTAGGAAATAGTGAAGCAAATGTACAAGATATTAGTGAAGCTACTATCAATGAAGTGAAAAACTTTGCTGGTGGTGAACAAGCTTATTCTAATTTAATACAATGGGCTGGTAATAATTTAGATAATAATTCAATAGAAGCATTCGANAATATAATAAATACTGGTACTGTTGCTGCTATAAAGATAGCTGTCTCTGGATTAAAACAACAGTATCAAGATGCAAATGGATATGAAGGAACAATNTTATCAGGAAAAGCACCTAAAGCTGAAAGTGGAGATGTCTTCAGAAGTCAAGCCGAACTTGTTCGTGCTATGAGTGATAGGAGATATGATCAAGATCCTGCTTACCGTCAGGATGTTATAGCTAAACTAGAACGGTCAGACAACTTAGCATTTTAAATTATGTCAACTATAAAAATACCAGTTATTCCTTTTGATGAACAGAATACTGAAGACGCAGCTGGCAAGGGAACGAATGGTAGTTATAAAAATAAACCAGTACCAGGTGGCGGGGGTAAAAAGAAAACTTACACACCGGAGAAATCATAATGGTAAAAGATCCTTTAAAAGATAGTCGAAAAGAGTTCGAC
This sequence comes from Fidelibacterota bacterium, assembly GCA_002725545.1. Next base: position 8,210 of record PBPW01000087.1, read on the forward strand.
GCCAAGGTACGATCATCCAAAGGCACTAAAGGTTTACAAAAAATAAAGATATTAAAAGAAGCATATAATATCTGGAAGGGTGTATAGCAAAACGTGGCAGCCCGAAGGTATCGTCCCTGCCACAACTTGCACTCTTTTTAATTACGATACAATGACAACTACTACTGAATCAGGCGGACGCAACAACAGATTCGCTACCGAAGCACAAGCACAAGTAATCGAGCAAGACTACTTTGAAAATGCTGAACGTGTAAACGGACAACTAGCTATGCTAGGTTTCGTTGCTGCACTAGGTTCGTATGTATTCACTGGTAATATTATACCTGGCATTTTTTAATGGCAACAACAGTACAAATAACAAAACCAACTAACAGCTGGCAGAGTTTTTGTGACTGGACTACAAGCACTGACAACCGTATTTATGTAGGTTGGTTCGGTGTATTGATGATCCCTGCACTACTAACAGCAACGACATGCTTTATCATAGCATTCATTGCGGCTCCTCCAGTTGACATAGACGGTATACGAGAACCCGTCGCAGGATCATTACTCTATGGAAACAACATCATCTCAGGAGCCATCGTCCCGAGCTCTAATGCAATCGGTCTTCACTTCTACCCAATCTGGGAAGCTGCAACCATCGACGAGTGGTTATATAACGGAGGACCATATCAACTTATTGTGTTCCACTTTCTCATCGGCATCTCAGCATACTTGGGACGACAATGGGAACTTAGTTATAGACTAGGAATGAGACCTTGGATTTGTGTTGCATATTCAGCTCCAGTCTCAGCAGCCTTTGCAGTCTTCTTGGTTTATCCGTTCGGACAAGGATCTTTCTCTGACGGTATGCCTTTGGGGATATCAGGGACGTTCAACTTTATGTTTGTATTCCAAGCGGAACATAATATCCTTATGCATCCTTTCCATATGTTGGGAGTTGCGGGTATGTTTGGTGGCGCTTTGTTCGCTGCTATGCATGGTTCCTTGGTTACGTCTTCGTTAATACGTGAGACTACAGAGAATGAATCTCAAAACTATGGATATAAATTCGGCCAAGAGGAAGAGACGTATAATATTGTCGCTGCTCACGGCTACTTTGGTAGGCTTATCTTTCAATACGCCAGCTTTAATAATAGTCGCAGCCTTCACTTTTTCCTTGCTGTTTTCCCAGTCGTTTGCATATGGCTTACCTCTATGGGAGTCAGCACCATGGCTTTTAATCTCAACGGTTTCAACTTCAATCAATCAATCGTTGACTCCAATGATAAAATTATTCCAACATGGGCTGATGTGCTCAACAGGGCTAACTTAGGAATGGAGGTAATGCACGAAAGAAACGCACATAATTTCCCACTTGATCTAGCTTAACACCACGTCCGTTCATTCCCATTAGGGAACGCATGAAACCACATCATGGAACGGGGGTGTGGTACTGGAGTATTACTATGTCAGTAAAACTAAAGTATCGTGGTGTTACTTACACAAAAACTATTTAATTAACACATGAAAAAAATTGCACTAGCCCTAGCGGCATCACTCGCTTCAGCTCCTGCAATGGCTGGCATCTATATTAATGCCGAGTCAAATGCTTCTTATACTGGTAATGATTTTACTTCCCGTACTACCGATCTACACATAGGTTATGAAGGTAATGCAGGTTCTCTTGGATATTATATTCAGGGTGGTCCAGCATTTACATCACCTGACGGTGCAGATGGTAACACAGATTTCTCAGGTAAGCTCGGTGCTTCCGTAGCTGCTTCAGAGAAGTTTGATGTTTATGGAGAAGTTTCATTCCTTACAGATGAGACTGCAGATACAGCATACGGCACAAAAATAGGTGCTAAATATAAATTCTAATTATGGGACAACAATCTAAAACGGGGTTCGGAGTAGCTAACCCTGTTCCTTATTCACCTGACTCAAGGTTAAAGAATCTAGATACTAACCCTAGTGATCAGCAACCTCCCGGAGTAGATGAAGAACCAGAATACCAATCCCTTGAAGAAGCTCTTACAGGGGATTAATGAATTATGGATAGGGGTTTTCTTACTCCTATCCTTTTTTATAATGGTAGAAACACTACATGTAAACTACCATAGGTCAGAGGCACCTCAGTGTCGGACCTCTGACTAATTGGCTTTAGCCCTGTACGCAGGATACCTTTAGCCGTCTAGACGGTGGGATAGACCACAAAAAATGATCAAAAAATTTTGCATGCAAGAAAGTAAATATTAATCTTTATCCATAACAATGGCACAACAAGCAACGTCTGCCAATGCTAATGGACCGATTTGGGGAGGTGCCGATAACGGTGCTGATACCACTACCTCTGCTAGAAGAGCTTTATATCTTAAGCTGTTCAGCGGAGAGATGTTCAAAGGTTTCCAGCGTAATACAATCGCTAGAGATCTTGTTACAAGACGTACCCTAAAGAATGGTAAGTCTTTACAGTTCATCTACACGGGTAGAACCAAAGCGGAATTCCATGTACCAGGGCAGTCCATATTAGGTAATGACGAGAAGTCTCCTCCAGTAGCAGAAAAGACAATCACCTGTGATGATCTACTCATCTCAAGTGCATTCGTTTATGAGCTCGATGAGACACTTGCACATTACGATCTGCGTGGTGAAATAAGTCGTAAAATCGGCTATGCATTAGCAGAAAATTATGACCGCCGGATCTTCCGTGCGATCTCAAAGGCTGCTAGACAGCCAGCACCAGTTAATATGAGTAACTTCGTAGAACCTGGTGGAAGTATTGTTAAAGTTGGTGCTGCTAATAGTACCGATGCAACTGATGCTTATGATTCAACTAAGTTAGTACAGTCCTTCTTCGAGGCAGCTGCTATCCTAGATGAGAAAGGAATCAGTGGTGAAGGTAGAGTAGCTGTTCTTAACCCAAGACAATACTATGAATTAATCAGAAACTGTGCTACAAACAACCTGATTAATCGTGACGAAACAGGTGACGCATTACAATCCGGTAATGGAATCCTTGACATTGCAGGCATCAAGATCTACAAGTCAATGAATATCCCATTCCTTGGAGATTATGGTGTTAACCTAGCTAACCTACCATCTGGTGCTGTATCTAATATCACTGAGGCTGCTTCCAAAGGCTCCTTCATTGGTGAAGATATGGATGACCAAGATGCATCTACTACTCCTAACGGACAGAAGACTGTAAACAACTACGGTACTGCTGCTAAGTTTGGAGGTTCCTGTGGACTTATCTTCCAGAAGGAAGCTGCAGGTGTTGTAGAAGCTATCGGACCACAAGTTCAAGTAACAAGTGGAGATGTGTCAGTGGTATACCAAGGAGATGTGATACTCGGACGTTTAGCAATGGGGGCAGATTTCTTAAATCCTGCTGCTGCTGTTGAACTAGTAGCCGGAGTTGATGTATCATCTAACTGGAACAACACTGCTGTTTCTAACGCAAGCTTCACCTAAGCTTATATTTTTATTAACCAACATATTGGGAGTCTTCGGGCTCCCTTTTTTTATTTATGGCTTCCACGACAATTGACACCGATACCGAACTATCCGCAGTGAACTCAATACTGGGAGCTATCGGGCAGTCACCAGTAACTTCTATAGTTTTTGATAACCCAGAAGTATCATTCATATATAATTTATTAAGAGATGCTAATGTTGATGTACAGGCAGAAGGCTGGCACTTCAATACAGAAAAGCATGTAACTTATACACCTGATTCAGTTACAGGTAAAATAGCTATTGGTAATGATATCTTAAAGATGGATGTTACTGATGGTTGGACACATAGAAAATTTGATGTAGTAAAGAGAGGAGGATATTTATATGATAAGTATGACCATACAGATGACTGGTCAGATGCTACTGAAATACTATTAGATATAATTAAACTAGTATCTTTTAACGATCTACCTGCAGTATTTAAAAGATATATTATTGCTAAAGCTTCCTCAAAAGCAGCAACACAATTAGTAGTTAATCCTCAATTAGTACAACTATTACAACAACAAGAAGCTTTCGCTAGAGCTACACTGATGGAGTATGAATGTAATCAAGGTAATCATTCTATGATGGGATACCCTGAAGATACAGTCTATACTACTTATGAACCTTGGAGGGGGTTAAGGCGCTAATGGCAAGTATTACACAGACCGTACCTACATATGAAGGTGGTATATCACAACAAGTAGAAACAAGAATATTACCAGGTCAGGTGAAAAATATCGTTAATGCTATACCTGATGTTGTATATGGTTTATATAAAAGACCTGGATCAGAAAGAGCTGGTGTAACCAAATTACCTAATGTACAATCAGGAGGATCTTGGTTTCATTATTATAGAGATGAGGATGAAGGATCTTATATAGGTCAAGTCGCAACTGATGGTGCTATTAGAATGTGGAAAGCTTCTGGTGATAACCCAGGCGCCGAGCAAACAGTAACCTATGGTACAGGTGGTGCTACTGCTATTAAGTCTTACCTAACAGCTAGTGCTTCTGGTTCTGAAGATATACAATCATTAACTTTAAATGATACTACATTCTTAGTTAATAGAAGTAAGACCGTAAGTACTACTGGTACTACTCCTGCTAGACCTGATACACATTTTGCATTTATAGAATTATTAAGAACAGAAAATGGTAGGCAGTATAGTTTAAATGTTTATAACACTGAATCTACTACTAATATCAATGTTGCAACTAGAATTAAAATAGAAAGTGATACATTAGATGAAGGTAATGGTAGTGGGTTATGTCCAGGTATAGGTACACAGATATTCTCCTGCAGTACAGCTGTAGAACATACTATACCTACTAGTGGTATTAATACAGGTACAGATGTTATAACCAAAACAGATCATGGCTGGTCTAATGGTCAGAAAATAAGGTACTGGAATATGGGAGGTACCACGGCTGCAGGATTAACAGATGGTGAAGAATATTATGTAATAGATGCAGCAACTGATACCTTTAAAGTATCTGCTACTTCAGGTGGATCAGCAGTAAATATTACAGGTACTGGTAATAATGATCAAATATTTACCGAACTTGCTGGTACTGTTAAAAGTATTACTAACGCAGCTGGTACTAGATATACTGGAGTAGGTACAAAAAGTAATATAATATTTAAAATTACCTCACTTGGACAACAAGGTAAGTCTGGATCAGGTACTGGTGCAAATGATTACGCATGTTCTTATAATAGACAGTTAACATTATTACATGGTGGAGAAGGTTTTATTGTAGGTGATAAAATAACTGTAACTTTAGATCAAGCTAAGACCAGTTATGATTATACTATCGAAATAGAAGAGATAGAAACAGCAGCTATTAAAGCTGATATAAAAGCTGTAAGACCTACACCCACACCTTTTGATGCAGACACAGCTATTACAGCTGATGCTATATTAGGTGGGATAATAACCGAATTAGATGGTACTGGTATTACAGCAAAAATTATAGGTAATGGTGTATATTTAACAAAAAGCTCTGCTTTTCAAGTTGAAGTTGTAGATCAAGACTTGATGAGAAGTATGGCTGGAGATGTTAATGATGTAACTAAATTACCTAACCAGTGTTTAGATGGTTATATAGTACAAGTATCTAACACTAGAATGTCAGATGAAGATGATTACTATGTAAAATTTGAAGGTGCTAATGGTAAGGATGGTACAGGAAAGTGGGTTGAATGTGCAGCACCAGGTATAGTTAAATCCTTTGATGCTGCTACTATGCCTCATGTAATACAAAGAACAAGTATTGCTAATTATGGTACATCTACTGAGTTAGCTACATTCACTGTTAAACAGTTTGAATGGGCTGATCGTGAGGTAGGAGATGATGTAACTAATCAAGCACCATCATTTGTTGGTACAAAGAATACAGCTGATCCTCCTGTTTACGCACAAGATGTTACTATAAATAAAGTATTATTCTTTAGAAATAGAGTAGCTTTTCTAACTGGTTCTCATGTCATCTTATCACAACCTAATACAGCAGCTAAACCTAATTTCTGGAGTGCTAGTGCTTTAGCAATAAGTGCTATAGATCCTATAGATATAGAATGTAGTTCCAATTACCCCTCTGATTTATTTGATGGTATAGAAGTTACTACAGGTTTATTATGTTTTAGTAGTAACCAACAATTTTTACTATCTTCTGATGATACTGTTCTTAATCCAGATACTGCTAAACTTAGAAGTGTATCTGCCTTCAATTATAATACAGTTATACCTCCGATTTCTTTAGGACCGAGTATAGCTTGGATAGATAATAGTGGTAAATATAGTAGGTTCATGGAAAGTGCTAATATACTTAGAGAGGGAGAACCAACAGTAGTAGATACAAGTAAAGTTGTACCTAGTTTACTACCTAAAGATATAGATTTATTTACTAATTCTAGAGAGAATAATGTAGTTTTCTTTGGTAAGACAGGATCTAATGACGTTATCGGATTTAGATATTGGAATACTTCTGAAGGTAGATCTCAAGCTGCATGGTTTAAATGGCAATTTAAAAATAATGCTAAATATCATTTCTGTATAGATGATGCATATTACTATTTAGATAGTGATAACTTCCTTCAAAAAGTAAATCTAATACAAGCAACAGAAGATCCTAGTATAGATCAAGATAGTATAAATTACTTATTACATTTAGATAACCATACAACAATTTCAGGAGGTGTATATAGTGCTACTACGCAGAAGACTACCTTTACTCATGGTAGTGGTGGCTGTGTATTTAATTGGCAAGCTGACGTAAGTGCTGGTACTGGTTCAAAATTAGTACTAGTTGATTCTAATACAGCTGCAACTAGAATAGGTAGATATGCAGAATGTACTGTTACAAGTGCAGGTGCTACATTTACTGTACCAGGTGATTGTTCTAGTGCAACTTTACATATAGGTTATCTTTATGATTATCAAGTAGAGTTCCCTAGAATCTATATGCAGAAAATGGAAGGTAGATCTGCAATAACTGATATTAATTCTTCACTAGTTTTACATAGAATAAAGTTAAACTTTGGTAAGGTAGGATTATATCAAACTACATTATCTAGAGTAGGTAAAACAGATTATACTCATACATATGAATCTACAACATTAGATGAATATGATGCATCAGATGCTCCTTATTTAGAAGAGAAAGTACAAACAGTACCTATATATGAAAAGAATAGTAATGTAGATATTACTTTAAAATCTGCTCACCCTGCACCAGCTACATTACATTCAATGAGTTGGGAAGGTGATTTCACACCCAAAAACTACCGTCGTGTCTAAATACATTCACCCAATTACAGTTAGGGCTGCCATTGAGGTAGCCACTAACTTACGTCCTGAAGACCTTAGAGAGGTTGTTGAAGGTCATGGGGTAGATCCATTAAAACATTTAGTTAACAAAGCTCTGGAAGGCTCCTGTGTGTATTTCACAGTGCCTAACGGTAAGACTGCCGGAATGGCTGGAGTCGAAGATAATGTTATCTGGATGTTAACAACACCAGCTATACATGAATTTCCAATTACATTCGCTAGAGAAGCTAAACGATTTGTAGAAGGTCGAAACGAATCGTTACTCTGGAATATTGTGGATGCACGTAATCTGGTACATTTAAAATTATTAAAATTCTTGGGCTTTAAATTTTTGAGAAAAATTTCTAATGGTCCAAATCAATTGTCCTTTATCGAGTTTGCCAAGTGTGTTTAGGTCCAGATCCCAATGCTAGAATAAAAGCTCAAGCAGAAGAACGGGATAGACAACGTAGATTTGAGTTTGCAGGAAAGAATCTTGCTTACACAAATAAATCAAGAATAGTCGCAGCTGCACAAAAAGATGTTGCAGGTCTAATTAAATCAAGAAATTTATCTGATTTAAAAGTAGGGTTAGAACAACAGAAAGGAAAGTATCTTAAAGCTGTAGAGTCTTATACTGCAAGTATATTAAAAAATAGAGCCACTGGAGTAGCTAAAGGAGGCGGCTCCGTATCAAGACAATCTATGTTAAGAGGTGGTAGTAAAGCAGAAGGATATCTTAAGAAACTTCAGAGAGTAGAAGCAGGATATGAAACAGCAAGAGGTAGAGGTATGGATATAGCATTAGAAGCTCAAAGACGTAACCAAATGGCACAGAATGAGAATCTAAGAAAGCAACAAGGGTTACCACCTAACTTCGGTAGAGCTACACATTATGTACCTGTACAAGATAATAGATTTATGTCTACATTAGCTACTGGTTTATCTATTGGTTCTATGTTTGCTACTGGTGGAATGAGTAACTTCCTTGGTGCTTCGAGTCAAATAGTAGGAGGACTTTAATTAATGGCTGATACATTAAAAGATTTAATAGCTGAAACTACAGCATACCGCCTACCTACCCATGACAAAGCAACCACCAATTGGACACCTAATACTAGTACTTTATTAGAAGCTACCAATAAGCAAATAGAAGAAAATATAGAATCTGATAAGCAACAATCACTGCAAATGCAGGAGGATCTTAAATATTTTTATGATCAGAAAGAAAAGACTGATAAGGCTAAATTAAAAAGTTTTGTATCAGGTGGTGTTGCATTAGCTAAATGGATTCAAGATGAAAGAAAAGCTGATAAAATATTTAAAGAGCATCAGAAACTTGACAAAGAAATAAGAAATCATAAAGAGCTTAATAGAATTCTTGATATAAGTAAAGATATTTTTTCTTTAGATAAATTAGATAAAGCTGGTTTTAATTGGGATGTCACTGATCTTAAAAGTCCTCTTTTTACAAGTACTGATATCAATGAAATCCTAGAAAGAGAGAATTACGTTGAAAGATCTTTACTTAAATCTGAATTAAATGCTGATTTAATGGCATGGGATGCAAATAACTTAGAAGGTATCGATCCATTTGAATTATATCTACTAACATCTGATACAGATAGCGGTCAAGAAATTGAAAATAAAGAAGCATTCTATCAAAAGGTAGATGACTTCAAACCAATGGGAGTACAAATTTCTGGTGCTCATGTGTTCAAAGCTGGTAGTATCACCAATGATAGAGGTGAGCCATTACCTAGAGACATGAGCTATTTTGAAGCTTTAGAGTCTAATAATATATCCGATAATGCTTGGGCTCCATATCTTGAAAAAGCTTTATGGTCTGCATATTATGCCTATTGGAATAAGAATTATAATTTAGATGGACTATCAGATAGAGAAGTAAAGAATAGAATCTTTAAACCTTTCTTAGAAGAGGTTAGTAAGAATCGTGGTACAATAGTAAACAGTCTACTTGAGAAACGTGTAGGTAAAGCAAAGCAACAACGTTATATAGGTCTACTTAATACTTTACAAAGCACCGATCCTTTAATTGGTGGTATGGCAGGTGTTACTTCTAAAGGTGGTTATATCTCTCAAAATGAACTCCTTGCTGATGGTACTAAAGATAATAACCAAGGCTGGAATAATTTTGCTGATGATATAGAATTCATGGCTAAACAAGAGATAATATGGGATGGTAATAGATTAGAGAAAATATTAAACCAACCATTCATACGTAGAGATAACGGTAAAAAAACAACTTTAGCTGAATTAAAACCTGAGATATATCAAAGATTATCTAAAGTAGTAAATGATTTAAAAGCTAAAGAAACTCAAACAAATGATTTAGCACAAACACAAACTATTGATAATGCTTATGTGGAAATAGCGCCATTAGCCAATGATGCTTTTGATTCAGGTAACGCATCAGATATTGCTATGGCAAATCAGAAGATAGTTGAAGCAATGAAAAAAGCTTCTAGAGAAACTGGCTTACCTGTAACACATCCTAAGTTTAATGACTTTAAGTTATTATCAGACAAATTACGTTATGTTGATGCACATAATGCAGTTACTGAATTATCAGAGCTACAAGCTAAAACTGGATATCTAAATTGGGCTCTTATTGATAGAATTCCAGAGAATTGGGATGGTGGTTATGGTCGTACAAATGAGAAAAACTATTGGATTAAACAAGCTCAAAAGTATGGTGCAATAGGATTAGGACCAGAGGAACTAGGAATATATGAAAGGAGAATAGAAACACTAGTAATGAATCTAGGTAAATATAGACACTTAGTAAGTAAAAATTTTGCTGGTTCGAAAAGTGCTTTCATTAAAGATACAAATGAATATAAAAATACTTTAGCTAGATTCTATCTTGAATTGAATAAGGTAAATGTTAGGAATGAACGTGAATTAAGATTAGAACCAGATAACAAAAAGAAAGACCTGCTAGAGCAAAGATTTGCGGCAGAAGCTTTTACTGTTATTCCTGAACTTTATAAAAATCCAGACTCAGCAGAATTTAAAGCTTTAAGTGATAATCCATGGAACCTAAAGTATACGTTGAAGGTAGTACACTAAGTCCATATCAAGTTGAAAGTAATCAATTAGCAACTACTTTTGCAGAAACAGGTGGTGACTTTGAACAAACAGTAGGGTTTCCATATTACTGGAGTATTGGTGAAGAGCAAGCTTTAAAATCAATTATTGCAGGAGAATCTATAGAAAATATAGATTATTATAAAAACGTAACTCCGAATGGCAGAAAGTTTCCACAGATTCCTATCGAACAAGTTGTAAATGCAAGGATAGAAGCTACTAAAGATTTAAGAAAAAAGGATAATGAGAAACCTTTGGTTTTCAATTCAGGTGAAAATATATCTGCACAAGATTATAAAGATTTATGTGTATACCCTAGTAAATCTAAACCAGCTCAAAAGCTATGCTCTAATCCTGAGATAACTAATTGGATGTTAGAGAATTCTGTAGAGCATTATCAAGGTCAAGAATCTGATATTAATACTATTAGAAATGGTAATAATTATAAGGAATCTCTTGTTGATGAGAGACCATTATCAACACTATCTTTATCAGAAATAATACGTGGAACACCACTACCTGATAGAAATCAGAGGTATGGTAAATATGGTTTAACAATAAAACGTATAGATGAACAAGTTAGAAAACAAGGGATTGATCCTAATCTTCCATTTAGTGAAGAACTTCAAGACCAAATAATGTTAGGATTAATATTTGAAATGGCTAATAAAGGTAAAGAATTTAGCACTTTAACTTCTGATTATAGAAGAATTAAATGGTTAAAACCAGAAACAATCCAAGGATTTAATGCCATTATTGAATCAAAAAATCCTGAACTACAAACATATTTCAAATCACCCTACAATCAAATTCACGTATTATCTACTGCAGCAGCAAATGAGCTTGTAGATATGGTTGGAGAAAACTAATTACTAAGGTAACATGGATGAATTAACTTCCTCAATCCCAGAAGCAGATGAAGTAGCTTTAAATTTAGATAGTGCTCAATTGTTTAAAGATCAACAATCAGGTCAAGGTGCACTAGAAGAACAACAATCAATTCAACAGACGCTTGATGAAACAAAAGACCCAAGACTAAAAGAAGGCGGTGGAGGAGCTGCTGGAGTAGTTAAAGAAATACAATCTGCTGTAGTAGGTGGTATACAAGATACACTACACTCTGTACAAACACTACCTGAACGTACCATTGATATGGTATCAGGTGAGATGCAGAGAGAACGGAAAGAAAAAGGAATATATAGACCTGAGTGGAGTCCTTTTGTAAATGAAGAAAACCCTGTTATAACTAGAACATGGTGGGGTAATTTACTTAGAGGTACTGTACATTTCGGATCATTAGCATTTGGTATTACAGCAGCAGCTGGAGCAGCAGGTATATCAGCACCTGCTTCTCTAACTGGATTAGCTGGTTGGAGTCTTATAAGAGCTGCTGGTATAGGTGCGGTATCTGATATGATATCCCATACTTCCGATGGTGAGAATGTATTAGGAATGATGCGTGATCGCTATGGTTGGATAGATACACCACTTAGTACAAAAGATACTGACCATCCTATATGGATGAAATTTAAAAATATAGTAGAAGGTATGGGTATAGGTGTTGTCTTTGATAGTGCTAGTATGGCATTAGGTAAAGGCAGTAAATATGTTCAAAGTCAAGTACAAGCAAGACAGCAAGGTGTTGAAGTAGATACTATAAGAAAAGGTATCTCTGAAATAAGAAACTTTGAAGACTCATTCCGTGCTGCTAAGAATGCTCCTATTGCTGATTCTCATCAAGGTAATAATATATCTAGAGATGATCCTTTTGTTGTTTGGGAAAGACAGAAAAGAATACGTAATGAATGGGGTTCTGAAGATGGATCTGCTGGTAGTGTTACTACACCTGTAATGAGGGAAAGGATTGCTAGACAATCTGGTATATCTGAAGAACTAGTTGAAGATGTACTAAGAAAACTTTACAGTTCAGAAAAGTTCCAAAAGGTTTTAGAGTCAGTACAAGGTAATAGACAAAGATTAGTTGAAGTATTTGGAGATGCAATTGCAGCTCACCAAAGAATTACACAAGGTAGAAATGCAGCTGACATGACAGCTGATGAGTACCTAAAAGAGATCTTTGAAACATCACAAAAGTTTGATATTACAGATATAAGTGGTGCTAAAGTAGATGAACTTACTACTATTACAGCAAAGAATGTTGTAGTTAGTGATTTAGTTGTAGCTACTTTATTACAAGAATTAAGAGATAGAGGTATAGCTGGTAGAGAGATATATAACTTTGCTAATTTAACAGATATCGATGGACCTGCAGAGCAGATAGTTGATACCATGTTAACTGCTATTGCTGAATCTAAACGTGCTAAATATACTTTATCTAGACAGTTTGCTGCTTTAGGTGCTAAACAAGTAGATGTAATGAATGACACTATAACTAAAGAGGTAGCAGATGCTAGAGAACAGATACAGACTATACTTAAAATAGCTAATAGAGATGAAGATGGAGATTTAATGTTAGCTATGTTTGAAGCATTCTCCTCAATGAAGACTGTTAACAATGTTGATGACTTTGTTTATTGGGCAAAGAGAATGATTAAAGGAGGAGATATAGAAGGTAAATATAATACTGGAGCTATGGTTAGAGAGCTTCAAGGTATGATGATACATAGTGTTTTAAGTAGCCCTAAGACACCTATGAGAGCTGTAATGGGTACAAGTATAGCAACCTTTACTAGACCACTTAATATGGCTTTAGGTGCTACAATGATGGGAGATTTTACTACTGCAAGAGCAGGGTTAGCTTCTTTAAATGCTATGATGGAAACTATACCAGAAGCATGGAAAGTATTTAAAACTAAATTAGATGGTTATTGGAGTGGAGAATTATCTACAGTTAAATCTCGTTTCCAAGAATATACAAAAGGAGATGATAACTGGGAAATCTTAAGACGTTTTGCTGAAAGTGATCAAGCAGATGCTGGAGATAAAGCAGCTTTCTTTATGGCTAATATGGCTAGATCTGCTAATAATTCTAACTTCCTTACATATTCTACCAAGTTAATGGCAGCAACTGATGATGCCTTTGCTTATATTTTAGGTCGAGCTAAGATGAGAGAGAAGGCATTCTTATCAGCATATGATGCTAAGAAGTCTGGAGCTTTACAAGCTTATACAGAGATAACTCCTGAGCTAATTAAAGTATATGAAGAAGATTTCTATAGTCAAATCTTTGATGGTAATGGTAGGATTATAGATGAAGCCACTAAATTTGCTAGACAAGAAGTAACTCTTACACAACCTTTAACTGGTTTTGCTAAGAACTTAAACGCTGTATTCCAACAGAATGCATGGGCTGAACCTTTCTTCTTATTTGCAAGAACTGGTGTTAACGGATTAAATTTAACTGCTAAACATACTCCTTTATTTAACTTCTTTGTTAAAGAATGGAATGACATAGCTTTTGCTAATCCACTTAATCCTAGAGCTATGGAAGCCGTATCTAAATATGGTATAACTAATGCTAGAGAACTGACTAATGCTAAGGCATTACAAGTTGGTAGATTAGCTATGGGTTCTTCTATTATTAGTATGGCATCATGGGCTTGGATGCAAGGTAAACTGACTGGTAATGGAACTGCAGATAGGCAAAAGAATCAAGCATGGAAAGCCTTTGGATATAAACCAAGGTCTATTGAATTAGTACCTGGTGTATGGTTTAATTATGACTCAATAGAACCATTCAACCAAATTATGTCTATTGTCGCTGATATAGGTGATGCTAGTCAACTAATGGGTGAAGAATGGACAGAACGAGAATTACAAAAGATATCACTTGTAGTAGCTCAGGGTTTAACTTCTAAATCTTACCTCGCTGGTATGCAACAATTTGTTGATTTATTTGGTGGTAAGGAAGGTACAATGGCTAATATTATAGCTGGTCTTGCTAATAACCAATTACCACTTTCTAGTATCAGAAAAGATTTAGGTAAAATATTCACACCATATACTAGAGAATTGAATTCTGGTATAATAGATTCAGTACGAAATAGAAACTTATTTATGGAACATCTTCCTGGTGAAGATATACCTATTAAATATAGTATATTGACTGGTGAACCTCTAAAAATGTGGGTTCCTATTGTTAGATTCCTAGCAGAATTAACTCCAGGTGGCTTTACTTTAAGTTATGAACCAGGTGCAGAGATATTATTTAATTCTGGTTTTGATTTAAGACCTTCTCTTATGTCCTCACCTGATGGTATAAGTTTAGATAGATCTCCAAAGATTAGAAGTAAATATGGTCAAGCTATAGGCAGACAACAATTAGGAGTTCAAATAGAGAGAATCTATGAAACTGATCCTCTATTTAGACAATCTATGGAACAAAGACATAATGATATAAGATCTGGTAATAGAGGAGAATATGAAAATAAAGACTATTATCATAATATGGTTCTTAGAGATCTATTTAGTCAAGCTGAATGGATAGCTTGGGGAGAGATCGAACAAGATGAAGATGTAATTAAACTTTCAACTGAACAATTAGCTAAATAATCAAAACGACAATTTAAAAAATTTCAAACTATGGGAGTATCCCCTGAACTTCTATCCATGTATAAATAACTATGGCAACAACATTCGTAGACTATGCAGGGGATGGGAACAATAACAAAGCGTTCTCTTTCCCTTCCATTCAAGAATCAGACATCAAAGTACATGTCGATGGCGTTATAAAAACCACCTCTACCCACTATAATATCACTAGTTATACAACAACTGGTGGTGGTACAGTAGTATTTACTGCTGGTAATATACCTGCTGTTGGAGAAGATATCCGTATTTTCCGTGATACAGATGTAGATAATGCTAAGGCAACATTTGCAGCCGGTTCATCCGTTAAAGCAAAGGATCTTAATGATAATCAGACACAGATTCTATATGCTCAACAAGAAGAAAAGAATCAGAACTTAACAACTGATGATTTAAAAGATAATATAATTACCTCCTCTAAGATTGTAGGTGATGCAGTTAACTCAGCACATCTAGCAGATAACTCAGTAGGTTCTTCAGAGTTACAATCTGATTCTGTAGGTAATACTCAGATAAAAGATAATGCTGTTACATCTGCTAAGATTGCAGCTGATGCAGTAGGTTCTGCTCAGATAGCTGACGGAGCAGTTGGTGCTTCAGAAATAGCAGCTGATGCAGTTAGAGCTGCTCAAATACAAGATGGAGCTGTAGGCTCATCTGAGATAGCAGGTAATGCAGTTAACTCAGCACACATTGCAGATGGAGCTGTAGGTAGCTCTGAAATAGCTGCAGATGCTGTTGGAGCTGCACAAATAGCAGACGGAGCTGTAGGTTCAGCTGCTTTAGCTGCAGATTCTGTAGGATCAGCACAGATAGCAGATGGGGCTGTAGGAGCTTCTGAGATAGCTGCTGATGCTGTCAGGTCTGCACAGATACAAGACGGAGCAGTAGGTAGTTCTGAGATTGCAGCTGATGCTGTTGGTAATGCTCAGTTAGCTGATAACTCAGTTGCAGCTGCTAATATAGCTGCTGATGCTGTAGGCTCTGCACAGATTGCAGACGGTGCTGTAGGTTCATCTGAATTAGATGCCAACTCAGTTGGTAATGTTCAGATGAAAGATAATGCAATTACAATGACTGAGATAGGTTGTGAAGAAACAACCATCACAGACGATGATACCAAACTACCAACTTCTGGAGCTGTAGTAGATTATGTTACTACACAAATCGGTAATATAGGTGGTTTAAAGGTTATAGCAACAGAAGTAGCTTTTCCAACTACTGCTAATCAACCAGCTTCTGGAGTTGTAATTAGTATTGCTGATGCTGGAGGTATAGTATTTAATGGTAGTGGTGTATCTACAACAGGTAGAACCACAGATGGAACACCTGCAACAGTAACTATTAGCGGAGCACCTTCTAGCTTATATAGTGAAACTATAGCAGCTGGTGTAGGTATGCAAGTTAGCTCTACTGGCTCAGGTAATAATTATACTTATCATAAAATATTAGCAACAGAATCTGATGTTAAACAGTTATCTGATGATATCAATGACTTTAACAGTAGATACCGTATAGCAGGTTCAGCACCTGGATCTAATAATGATGAAGGTGATTTATACTTTGATACTACAGCTAATAAGATGTATGTGTACGATGGCTCTGCATGGGGTCAGGTTACATCTACAGGTGAGTTTAAGATATTAGGTGTTAAAGATAACGGTGAAGCTCATAATGGGGCTGGTCCTACATTTAATGGATCTAATGATCAATATGATTTATTTGAAAGCACTAGTGATGCAAGTATAAACCAAGCTGCACAATTAACTGTAGTATT
>PBPW01000088.1 GCA_002725545.1 Fidelibacterota bacterium
GCTTTCAACCGAAACCAATTCTTTCTAAGCGCAAATTGGTGGGGTAAGTGGGCAACTGGCATAACGGCATTAGCGCTTTTATTCCACATATGGCCATGGGAAGCATTTCCATGGATAAAAGACCTAACTATTTACATTGCAACAGTTCTTATGANTATTAGCTGGTGTGTCTACTTAAAAGATTTTTATATACTTTTTAAAAAATAATGATAAAACAAAAATTAAATTTTATTAGCCTTGGATGTGCAAAAGCATTGGTTGATTCTGAAAAACTAATTGGCGCGTTAAAGAATACGAATTATGATATAACAGATAATCCTGAAGATGCAGATACAATGGTAATAAATACCTGTGGGTTTATTGATATGGCACGACAAGAATCTATTGATACTATTTTACAAGCTNCTGAATTAAAAAAGAAAGGAACGCTAAATAANCTTGTAGTTATGGGTTGNCTNTCTGAAAGATATCCNAAGGANTTATCAAAAGATATACCNGAAGTAGATTATTTTTTTGGGAGCAATGACCATGTAAAAATAATGCAATTATTGACAGGTAAAGAATTTTCTCAAGATGACCCAATTTTCTTAAGATCAATATTGACGCCTCAGCATTACGCATATATCAAAATTGCAGAAGGNTGTGATAACGGGTGTTCATTTTGCAGTATTCCCATAATGCGTGGTTTNCAAAAAAGTNGAAGTATAGATTCAATCATTTGGGAGGCAGAAAANCTATCNGATCAAGGAGTAAAAGAACTATTAATTATTGCGCAAGATACCACAAGCTATGGATGGGATTTAAAGCCTAAACAATATCTTAATAATTTGNTTGAAGAANTTGATAGATTAGATTTTGAATGGATAAGGATTCACTACGCGCACCCCGCGCATCTTTCTAGAAAAATCATTCANTCTATTGCGAATGCAAACAATTTTTGCAGTTATTTAGANATGCCTATTCAGCATGCATCAGACCCAATCTTAAAATCNATGCGNAGAGGTTTAAACGCTGAGGGAATTAAAAAAAGGATTCAGCTTTTAAGAGATGCCGTTCAAGATATAAAAATTAGAACTACGCTTATTGTAGGNTATCCTGGTGAGACAGAAGAGGATTTTGAAAAACTATGTTCATTTATTGAGGAAGTNCGTTTTGACAGATTGGGTGTATTCACTTATTCAGAAGAGGAGGGGACGCTGGCAGAAGCCTTGAAAGATGATATTCCTCAAGCTGTGAAAAATGATCGTAAAGCCAAAATTATGGATTTACAAGCCAACATTAGCAACGAAAATAACCAGCTAATGATCGGTAAAGAGTTTAGGGTTTTGGTTGATGATGCTGGAGAGAAACATTCTGTTGGAAGAACTGAATTTGACTCCCCAGAAATTGATAACATTGTCAATATTGGTGCAAAATTAGAAGTNGGGCAGTTTTACAATGTAAAAATTCAATCGGCAAATGAATTTGAGCTGATTGGAACTCCAATTTAATNATCGCATACTTTTNNANGNTTTTAATTNCTTGAGTAATACTTTTTTATTTCATTGGCATATTTTTGTAAGNAGTCATTTGGTATAGGTAGCAANANATTATACTGCGATATTTTCCATTCATTGTTTNCAAGAACCAATACCCCAGTTCCTCTGAATTCNCCGTAAGATTTATTCTCAACAATTTCATCAAACCAAGCAGTTCTTTTGTCTTTGGCAACAAAAATATTTCGACTATTAGCTTTGTATGTCCAACCTGTTCCTGTATCAAAACGTGATTTCACATATGAATTAAAGTCATCTATTGGCCATCTTTCATCAATATCTGTTCCAAAAAACACTGCATTTTTTGAAAACAAATCAATGTATTTTTTTTGATCAGCAACNGATGCAAAGTAGTGCAATGAATCCAGTACGNTATTTATTTCCTTTTGAGGGTNAGATTTATTGCACCCTGAAGCACTAATCAGTATAATGAAAATAATTGCTCTCATTTTAATTCCTTTCATTGAATATATTTATCAGCTCCAAGAAAATGTAAGGATATATAGGCCTCATCTCCAACTACCCAACTATCATGAGGTTTTGAGGAAACATAGAATATATCTCCAGGCTTCAATATTGAAATATCTTCATCTTCAAATGCANCAGTAGCAGATCCAGAGATTNCCATTCCTAAATGCTCTACTTCGCAAAAACTGGTTCCAGCTAATGGNTTAGCATCTACCGACNATTTCCAACCNGGTTCATAAGTTGCTCTTCCTATCGTTAGCCCATCCATTTGTATGATCTCAAATTTGCCATGATTAAAATTGATTATTTTATCCGGTTGTTCGAACCGTTTGATTATTAAGTCTTGCATAGTTAATCCAATATTATTTGTTAAAATAAAATTCAATCTCTGCCATTGTATCGTATTAATTAATTGACGTAAATTTGCCGAAATGTCAGAGTTTAAGCTTAATTCAGAATTTACACCCAAAGGGGACCAACCTTCTGCGATTGAAGAATTAGTCTCCGGTCTTGAGAATGGCTCCAAACATCAAGTGCTGCTCGGCATCACCGGCTCAGGAAAAACATTCACTATGGCCAATGTTATTAAAGAGCTTCAGAGACCAGCATTGATTATTTCCCATAATAAAACTCTTGCAGCTCAGCTCTACGGTGAGTTTANGCAATTATTTCCAAAAAATGCCGTTGAATATTTTATTAGTTATTATGATTATTATCAACCAGAAGCATATCTACCAGTCACAGATACATTTATTGAAAAAGATATGTCAATCAATGAAGAGATTGATATTTTACGCTTAAAAGCAACAAGCTCATTGATGAGCCGAAAAGATGTTGTTGTTGTAAGTTCAGTATCATGTATTTATGGTATAGGTTCACCTGATGATTATAAGAACAAAGTCATCCGTTTAAAGAGGGGCGATAAGATTCAAAGAAAGTCTTTCTTAAAGCAATTGGTCAATATTCATTATTCGCGAAATGACACATCATTTNATCGTAGTTCATTTAGAGTTAGAGGTGATGTTATAGAAATTCATCTAGCTTACGAAAATGTTGGTATNAGAATAGAGCTATTCGGATCTAATATTGATCAAATTATCAGATTTGATCCCTTNACAGGTGAAATTTTAAAAGAAATGGATTCAGAATTTATCTATCCTGGAAAACATTTTGTAACAGATCAAGAAGCGATAAACAAAATAACTGGTGAAATTAGNCTAGAGCTAATTGATAGACTCGAAGAGCTCCGGTCAATGGATAAATTGCTTGAAGCACAAAGACTTGAACAGCGAACAAATTTTGACCTTGAAATGATGATGGAGGTTGGCTANTGCTCTGGAATTGAAAATTATTCAAGATATTTTTCCGGTAGAAAGCCAGGAGAAAGGCCATACACATTAATTGATTTTTTCCCCGAAGACTTTATCACAATCATTGATGAATCGCACGTTACGCTTCCGCA
Organism: Fidelibacterota bacterium; assembly: GCA_002725545.1. The sequence goes on from PBPW01000088.1 coordinate 3,466, forward strand.
AATACAGGCAATGTACAATGGAGATAGATCTCGAAAAGAAGTCTTAGTTGAGCATGGATTTAGATTGCCAAGCGCTTTAGATAATCGTCCAATGAAAATTGATGAATTTCATGCAAACCAAAATCAAGTTGTTTATGTCACCGCAACGCCTTCTCATAGAGAGTTAGACATGTCAAAGGGAGTTGTTGTAGAGCAGCTAATTCGTCCCACTGGCCTCCTTGACCCAACTGTTGAGGTTAGAAAGAGCCACGGACAGATAGATGACCTAATTGGAGAGATAAACAAACGATCATCAAAAAATGAAAGAACACTTGTCACCACTCTTACCAAAAGAATGGCCGAGGATTTATCAGAATACCTTAGAGGTGTAAATCTTAGAGTAAGGTATCTTCATAGTGAAATTGACACCTTGGAGCGCGTTCAAATACTACGCGATTTAAGATTGGGTGAATTTGATGTACTGGTTGGAATAAATTTACTTCGAGAAGGTCTTGACTTACCTGAAGTGTCATTGGTTGCTGTTATAGATGCAGATAAAGAAGGATTTTTAAGATCAAAAAGCTCTTTAATGCAAGTCTCTGGGCGTGCTGCGCGACATGTTAACGGCCATGTTATTTTATATGCTGATAGGATTTCAGATGCTATGGACTATTTAATCAAGGAATCATCAAGGCGCAGAAAAATCCAGAAGAAGTATAACAAGAAAAATAATATTGAACCAGCAACTGTCCAAAAATCAACAGAAGAGATATTGGGAACAACATCTGTGGCAGATTCAATGAGTCAATCAGATGATATTAAAATAATAAATAAAAAGGGGGATGATTTTAGCAGTATGGATAAAAAATTAGCAGTAGATATGATGAGACAAGAAATGATAGAATCTGCTGAAAATCTAGAATTTGAAAGAGCTGCTAAATTAAGGGATGAAATCGATAAGCTCGAAGATGAGCTTTCAAAAATATTTAATTAAGGCTATTTATGAATATTGAAAAAATCCAAAAAAAGTCAGGCATAGTTGGTCGATCTGAATCAATAAAGCAAGTCCTTGAAATGGTTGCGCAGGTTGCTCCGGTAGATATATCAGTTCTAATAACTGGAGAGTCAGGAACTGGCAAAGAGATTTTTGCAAAAGCCATACATCAAAACAGTAAGCGTAGCCATGAACCTATGGTAACAGTTAATTGTGGTGCGATACCGGAAGGCATAATTGAAAGTGAATTATTTGGACATAAAAAAGGAGCTTACACAGATGCCAAAGGGGATAGAAAAGGATATTTTGAAACCGCAAATAAAGGAACAATTTTTCTTGATGAAATAGGTGAAACACCCCTTGAGACTCAAGTTAAGCTTTTACGTGTAATTGAAAGCGGTGAGTTCATGCCCGTTGGCGAATCAAAGATTAAAAAAACAGATGTAAGGATNATTGCNGCAACCAATAAAGACTTATCCGAGNTAGNATCAAAAGGTAAATTTAGACAAGATTTATTTTANAGATTAAATACAGTCTCAATCNTNCTGCCATCATTGAATCAACGCGTTGAAGATATNGCACTATTAGTGGAACGATTTGCNCTTGAATTTACCCGAAACAATGATATGCTTTATCGTGGNTTTGTACCAGAGGCNATNAGATNNATGAAAAGCCATTTNTGGAAAGGAAANATAAGAGAGCTAAAAAACTTNGTAGAAAGCATTATTGTTCTTGAAAAAGGNGNNCGCATAACAAGCNAAATGGTTGAAANGCAGCTNGGAAATAAAGATAGAGATATTTCAAAAAATGACGCGCTACCAGTGCTTACAAATCAACCCGCAGATACCGCTGAAAGGGAATTGATTCTTAGACAGCTTTTTTTGCTTAGGCAAGATGTTGAATTTTTAAAGCAACTTGCGTCCCCCTCGCAATCTACATTAGGCNCCATGAACACATCGNTAATTGATACTGATAAAGATAGAATTGAGTCTAATTTACATATAGATGAGGATTCGGAATTTTTTATTAAAAACAGCTCTATTGGCGATATGACCATTGAAGATCTTGAAAAAGAAGCTATTGTTAGAACGCTCAAATTTTTCAGTAACAATCGNAGAGCATCGGCTAAATCTTTAGGAATGAGNGAACGTACACTTTATAGAAAAATCAATCAATATGGATTAGAAAGAAAGATAAAAAGCTAATGNGGTATCTATTNTATTTTTCTCAGNTATGTTTTTTTAGTTCCTGTATGTATTATTCTTTAGCAGGAAGNATACCNNCACACATAAATTCTNTAGCGATACCTATTGTTGAAAATCAAACTGCTGAATTTGGTATGAGTGAATCTGTTACAGAAAATTTATTGGCTAAATTTAATGAGGAAAATATACTTCGCGTTACAGATGAAAATAATGCATCATCAGTTTTGAATGCTACAATTACTAGAGTAACCGATGCNCCNTANACCTTTACTAAACANGAAGCNGTTACAGAGTACCGCTTTACTATTCATATGAAAATTGAATGGTATGATATAATTAATGAAAANATTCTTTTGCAGAAAAGTTTTTCAGGNTGGGGNGCATATGGNCTTTCTGGGGATATTAGCTCCGATGGTATTGATAATGATGGNGATGGGTTAATAGATTCAGAGGANAATGATGAATTTGGNGATCCAAGAGAATTTGCTACTACGGTNGCAGTAAATAAAATAGCTGAAGATGTTTTGAATGAAATCATGACNTCTTGGTAGTCAACAACNAATAAAGTAGAAAATAAATGAAAACAACAATTTCTGAATTAAAAAAGCATGATGGTAAAGAAGTGTCACTAAATGGATGGGTATACAACATACGATCTATTGGTAAAATATGGTTTTTGATCTTAAGAGATGGAACAGGGCTTGTGCAGTGCGTTGTGGTTGATAAAGAAACAGACAAAGAAACTTTTGAGTTAGAAAATACATTGACTCAAGAATCATCTGTAACAATTAATGGCGTAGTAAGATCAGAGCCTCGCTCTGTAGGGGGGTATGAATTAGGGGTAACAAAGATTAAAATTCATCAAATTGCTGAAGAGTATCCAATATCCAATAAAGAACATGGTGCTGATTTTTTGATGAGCAATAGGCATCTCTGGTTAAGATCAAAGAACCAGAATGCAATATTGAAAATTAGACATCAAGTTATAAAAGCTACGCGTGATTTTTTTGATAATAATGGATTTGTTTTAATGGATTCCCCAATTTTAACCGCAAATTCTGTTGAAGGTACGAGCACACTATTTGAACTGGATTATTTTGATCGCTCTGCCTATTTAACCCAGAGCGGACAGCTTTATGGAGAGGCAAGCGCAATGGCGTTTGGAAAAATTTATGTTTTTGGACCAACATTTCGTGCTGAAAAATCAAAAACCAGAAGGCATTTAACTGAATTTTGGATGGTAGAACCAGAAATGGCGTATTGTGATTTGAGCGAGAATATGGAATGGGCTGAAAAACATGTTAGCTATGTTGTTCAGTGGTGTCTTGAAAATTGCCAAGAAGAGTTAAAAATTCTTGAACGAGATACAAGCATACTAGAAAAAACTGTTCCCCCGTTTCCTCGAATCACCTATGATGACGCTGTTGATATATTGAAAAAACAGGGTGTTGATTTCAAATATGGTAGTGATTTTGGAGGGACAGATGAAACTGTTATTTCTGAAGAATTTGATCGCCCGGTAATGATTCATCGATGGCCATCTGATATCAAGGCATTTTATATGAAACGTGACCCTGAAAATGATAAGCTAGCTCTTGGGATTGATATGATAGCTCCTGAGGGGTTTGGGGAGATTGTGGGTGGAGGTCAACGAGAAGATAATCATGATACACTATTATCAAGAATCAAAGAGCATAAATTACCTATTGAACCCTTTCAATGGTATTTAGATCTTAGAAAATATGGGTCTGTACCGCATTCTGGCTATGGGTTAGGAATTGAGAGAACGGTAGGCTGGATTTGCGGCACCAAGCATGTTAGAGAAACGATTCCTTATCCTAGAACTATTTATAGAATAGAGCCTTAAATACTAATGAAAATTGGCATTTGCCAGATAAACCCTACTGTTGGTGCTATCGATAAGAATAAGCAGCTAATATTAGATTATTATGATAAATCAATTTCTAAGGGTGCTGAATTAGTAGTTTTTCCTGAACTAGCCTTAACAGGATACCCCCCACAAGATCTTTTGCTTAGAGATCATTTTTTAACTAGCGCTGCAGCAGCGCTTGATGAAATAGCAAACCATACCTCAGTTCCAATGATTCTAGGAAGTACGTTAGTTGAAAAAAATAATTTATTT
>PBPW01000089.1 GCA_002725545.1 Fidelibacterota bacterium
CACCTAACGCTTTATTATAATTCAGCTTTATCATTAAAAAGCAAAATCGACAACCTAAAAATCATTGTAACTAAAGCTGACAATGTTGATTTTAATTTACCTGATGATGTAATTATTGAATCTACCGACATATATGGTGCTATGAAATACTCTAAGGCCGCAATAACTACATCTGGAACCGCATCTTTAGAATGCGCAATCATGGATACGCCAGAGGTGGTCTGTTATAAGCTATCGCAAATTTCGTATTTAATTTCTAGCTTAATGAACAAATCACCATTTATATCTATGGTCAATTTAATAGCGGGTAGGATGGTTGTTCCAGAATTTCTACAGAGACAAGTTACCCAAAACAATATTATTGAAGCTTTGATCCCGCTTTTAAGTGATACAGTTGAACGTAAAAAGATGCTTGAGGGTATGAGCCAAGTGCGTAGATCATTAGGAATGCCTGGTGCATATGATAGAGCCGCTGAAGCAATATTAAAAAGGGTTTAAATGGCAAATCCAGCAAACGAAAAAAAATTAAAAAATAGGTTATTGGTTTGGCTTGGCGGTTCAATTGGACCATATTTTTTAAGATTTTTTTACAATACAAACAAATGGGATATTGAGGGGGAGGATTATTACAAGGATATATTAAAAAGCGGTAGGTCTGTAATTATTGCGTCATGGCACAGTACTCTATTAACTGCATTTATGGGCTTAGCCAAGAATAATTATCATGGTTTAGCTGGCAATCACCACCCTGATGCTGAAATAATCTCGAGGGTAGGCAAAAAACTTGGATGGAACATAGTAAGAGGATCATCAACCGATGGCGGTAAAAAAGCTTATAATGAAATATTAGAGATATTAAAATCTCAAAAAACTGTATTTGCAATTACGCCCGATGGTCCACAGGGTCCAGCAAAAATTCCTAAACCTGGCGCAATTAGAGCCGCTCAAAAAACAGGAGCAGTTATTGTTCCCATAGCTGGGCAATCAACTAAACACTGGTCCTTCAAAAACTGGGATACATTCTATTTATCTAAACCTTTCGGCAGAATTAGTTTATTATTTGGTAAGCCTTTAATTTTTAATCTTGAAGATTCATTTGAAGACTGCTCAGCGCAGCTTAAATCATCACTTGATCAGCTGGAAAAGGAGGTAAACAGCCGTGTCGGGTTGGTCAAAGATAACTGAAAACAGGGCTAAGTTTTTATTTTTCCCAATAACGCTTTTTTATTGGGGTGTTATTTTTTGGAGAAATATTTTTTATAACTTTAATTTTTTTGTTTCAAGAAAAATTCCGACAAAAGTTGTAAGCGTGGGCAATATTACGGCTGGAGGAACAGGAAAGACGCCAGCAGTTATATATTTGTCACAATTCTTTAAAAAGAGAAATTATAAAGTAGCGGTTCTTAGCAGGGGATATGGTAGAAAAACCGCAGGTACGCAGTTAGTAACAAATGGGAAAGAGACAGTTGATGACTGGAGAAACTTTGGTGATGAGCCAACACTGATATCACAAAAATTAAAAGATGTTCCAATTGTTGTTGATCAAAACAGATACCGTGGAGCAATGTATTTAATTGAAAAGTTTAATCCTGATATAATAATAATGGATGATGCATTTCAACACCGATCCATTGAAAGGGATTTAGATTTAGTTTTAATAAATAGTCAAGCCCCCATATCAGACTATAGGCTTATACCGCACGGACTATTACGCGAGCCAACCAGGCATTTAAAAAGGGCTGATGCAATAATCTTAACCAAGTTTAATCTTGGAAAGCCAGAACAAAAACTAATTTCAAAAGTGAAAAAGTCTAACCTACCAGTATTTTACAGCACGATCAATCATAACCATTTCTTTACCATAAACAATGAAACGTTTAAACTCAAAAAAAATACCCGAGCATTGGCAGTTTCAGGAATTGCCGACCCGCGTAGTTTTTATGAATCATTGCAAAGAACAAATATAATGATGATAGACAAAATAGCTTATTTTGACCACTATGAGTTTCAACAATCAGATATTGAAAACTTAAAAAAAGCCCTAATTGATAATGATGCAGAAATTGTAGTTACGACAGAAAAAGATATGATTAGATTAAAGAATTTAGACCTTAATGGAATTGATATATATAGCTTAGGTATTGATTTTAAACTAGATGGGCCCGGAGAACAATATATTGCCAATCTATTTAAATAATATTAGATCTGGGCCATACCCCAAGCAAAAATCACACCAACAAATGAAAGCATAAGCGGCCAACCAGTGTTTATCATTTGACGTGCGCTTGGGTCTTCAAAAACATGTATTTGAAATTCATGCGAAGTCATTGCTCCTCGTTCATCCATTGCAACTAAGATAATATCATTTGGACCGCGCTGGTTTGGCCTTGGCTTCCAGTTTAATACACCAGTATTTTTACTAAATGTAGAATACCTTGGAAGCTTAACTGCTTTATAAGCTACTTTATCTTTATTTAGATCTTCAGCCACGACCCGATATTTATATTGGTGACCGGTAAGGGCAACGGGTCGTGGCGTAGAAATAATATTAGGATTTATATTTACAAACACTTTTCCATCTTGCCTGTCGCTTGAGTATCCATCAGAAACCTCATAGGTAAATTTGTTTTCATTGATTTGTGCAGATTTTGGAATCCATACAACCTTTCCTTTTTTGCTCATTTGCATACCTTGAGGCCCTTTGGTTAATGTAAACAATAGGTCAGCATCTTTATTTTTATCTTCTACAATAATATTGTACTTAAACACTTCGCCAACAAGCGCTGAAATTGGTGGGCTTGAAACAATAACTGGTTGATGATTAACATATATTTCAAATGATTGTTCATCTTTTGTATATCCATCCGAAACAACATATGAAACCTGTTGCTTGTCAACTTGGTCAAGGGTGGGTGTCCATGATATAACACCAGTGTATTCATCAATTTCCATCCCATCTGGAAACTCCATTAAGGTGTACTTTATCGGGCTCATTTTCCTCGCCACTACCTTTGGCGGCCTGCCTTTGTTTCCTTGAAAAAATTCCCAAAGTATATCTTTAATCGCAACTGTTCTGTCGTCAATAGACTCTACAATGATATTTAGCCTTTCATTTTCCCAAAAAATATAATCAACATATTTTTTTAAATTGAGACGGGACACCTCAAGCGATAACGAATCGGGCCCATCTTCAGATAAATAAACTGCTTCAGAGTTATTCCAATCCATAATATATCGATCAATATTTTCGGCATATACATCATCACTAATTTGAATAGAATAGATTCTATAGTTTTGAGCTGATTTTAAAGGGATAACCTCANCGTATGGAAGNAGGGCATCTAAATTCATATCAGAAGTAATAACNTGGTGATTGTATTCTTCCCCAACCCCTGCCTGCATCAANGGTATTGATACAATATTAATNGGGGCGTTAACATAATAATCNGCAANGATCATTCTTTCTGAACGCCCATCGCTAACTTTTACATGCAATTTTGAAAAATCAATGTTTTCACGCACAGGCTCCCAAACAATCATGCCTTCATATGGGTCCATGCGCATACCATCAGGCATTTCAATCGCTGTGAAAATTAAGTCATCATTTTTGTTTGGATCAAAAACATCCAATGCGAAGCGATATTCCTCACCAAAATTAATAACGTTCATTTTTAAAGGGGCAGAGCGAATAATTGGGGGATGATTTACGTATAGTTTAACAGTTTGAGAATCAACCGCAACACCGTGATTTACTTTTACAGTGAATTTCTGTGTATCTATTTGTGTGGTAGATGGGGTCCAAGTGACTAGCCCTGTTTTATCAATTGTCATNCCATCAGGTGCATCGCTTAGAGAAAAATTAAGTATATGCTCAAGATCTGGTCTCCATATATCAATTTTATATCTATATGGTTCATCAATTTCAGCTTCTGTGTTGGCTTCCGATAAAATTTTGACTCCAGCCCTAGCAAATAAACTAAAATTTTGAATAGNCCTATCAAAACCATCGGTTACAACCAACCTTATATCGTATATATCAATATGCGATGAGTCGGTATCCCATATAACAAATTCATTATTTTCAACTCGCATTCCTTGGGGCGCCGACTCAAGATCAACCCGAATNTTCTTATCAATATTTCTATCCAGTATTAATGGCTTATATACAAAAGACTCTCCACCAACAAATTCAGTTCCTTCAGGCTCAGATGCTATTATTGGGGGATCATTAACATATATCCAAAGTCTTTCATCATCACCCTCTAGATCAGGAATAACTTTATACGTTAAAAGCGTATCCTCTTTTGCAATTGAAGGCGTAACGGTTTCTCCTAATTTTCTTTCCACATGGTATGCTATTTTATAAGCACCTAATTGTCCATCATCAGGAACCCAACGAATAGATCTAGAATCGTAATGAAAAAACATACCATTGGGTGGGGGCTGTAGCCAGCGGAAGCTATAAAACTCCTTTTTTTCTTCTTCGGGCAATGTATATGCAAATGATTGATTTACAGTTAATACGTGTTTGGGTAAAATACCATCTGGTAAAGGCTGAGCCATTGTTTCAAGNGTGGCGGGTGGATCTGCTAATACAATATCATCGCTAGGAATATCAGGATATATACCAATCTCTTCTTTAGGAATATCATTTGTGGCAACATCTGGCTTATCAGGCTGAGGACCTTTTCCTATTTCAACCATAAATAAAGTAGATTCATANCCATCCCAGCCTGCAGCAATGACCGTACCAGTATAAATTCCCTGGGACATAACAGGTANCGCTGTAAATACTTGGGCTTCTTTATCNCCCGCTTCTTCTATTGAAAAAAATTCTGATGGACCGCTCATTCCATCTATACCGCCATATACCATAGACAGTACATTCATATCGCCCGAAACTAAAAGCAAGTCATTGTAGGAGTCTTGATTAAAATCTGAAACGCGGATATCGGATAAGGGCCCACCTTCTATAGGCATTTTCTGAATGTCAATAAAGTCTCCATAAAGCGTCATAGAAACCAAATCTCCATTATAAAAAGGGAGGATAATATCAGTTATTCCATCCTTATTCCAATCTAAAACAGATATACTAATTGGAATTAACCCATCTAAGCCAGGAATATTTATCTCTTCACCTTTTCCAGCTAANAGCTCTCCACCTGCATTATANTACGGCTGTGTTTTGAGGGAAGAACCTTCAACAGATGAAGTGATTAAGTCGTCATATCCATCCTTATTCCAATCAACAGCTGTTACAGAAATTGATCCAATACCTGAGCGCATCCCATTTGGTCTTAATGTTTCAACCTCTAGCCAGTCACCATTATCATCTAAGTCCAAAACTATTACTTGTCTTAGNGGGCTACCAACCGATACAGCGAGCTCTTGATCCATATCCCCATCGAAATCCATTATTGTAAAATTTTGAGCACGAACAAAGCTCCTACCATCAGAAAGGTTTATTACCCCACCTGGCTCTTCGCTAAACTGGGCACCATCCCAATAATAATAAAATACAATTGGTTGAAGTAGCTCATCATCACCGTTCTCAGATATATTAGAAACNGTGATTAGCTCTGGTGTTCCATCGCCATCTAGATCGCCAAGTTCAACATCAACAAAATTTCCTAACACNCCCTCAGGCGCTTCAAATTCCCAACCTATTTCCTGATAACCGTTTTTATTAATTTCATAATAACGAACAACAGATAATTGTTTTCCCCCGANTGAACCAGACTCAATAGTTGCAAATTCTTTAAGGCCATCACCATCTAAGTCATAAGTGCCTTCCATATGTACGATTTTTAAACCTTGAGCCAAGCAGGTTGTAATTATAATAATCAGCCCAACTATGGATTTTTTGATCATGATCCAGTTGTATCTGCGGGTGCTGCTTCAGGTGTAGATGTTTGTAGTGTATCCGTAGGAATTTCTGCAGGTTCTGGAGTTTCATTCAAGACCTCAGAAGCTCCCCCTNCATCATCCAATATTTCATTATCAGAGTTTTCTGCTACAGGCTCTGCAGTGTTCGCTGTATCTGCGGGTGCTGCTTCAGGTGTAGATGTTTGTAGTGTATCCGTAGGAATTTCTGCAGGTTCTGGAGTTTCATTCAAGACNTCTGAATCCTCAATTATATCTGTTGATTCTTGAACTTCAGGTTCCTGCAACTTTTCTTCTGTTGAATTTTCTTTGTTATTATCAATTAAATCTTCAGGAGATTTTAAAGATTCATCATCTGCTTTCTTAATAATAGTAACTGGGGAATAAAACGATTTATATGTTGTTTTTGCCTTGAGCGTATCCGGAATGGAGTCTGCATGAAAAACCAATGTATCCCGGTTAGCTGTGTTTAAAAACGATTTAATCATTACCGGGCTAAAAAAGGAATCAAAATCAATTTCTGTTAATGTTTTATGAGACCCATCTTTTTTAACATTCACATCGCCTCGTATTGCATAAGGACGACCACCAAAATATTCTATTACCATATCATGTGTTTTAGCAAATAAAGGCGACTGTATGGTTAAAA
>PBPW01000090.1 GCA_002725545.1 Fidelibacterota bacterium
GGTAGCACTCCTCAAGTTGAAACTAAAAATCCTTTAAAGATTATGGCGATGAAAAAAATTGACCCATTTCATTTACATCTTTATTCTATTAAAATGTTGAATACATTGCTTTCAAAATATTTTAATAATGTGGTTATTGAAAGTCAGCCAGAAGAATGGATGTTGTTTAGATGCACCAAATAAGCAAGGAAGAAATAAAAAATTATATTCTTTCTTTAAAGAATCCACAAGGTGGATTTTTTTTGCAAAAACAATACAACCAATCCACCCTCATGAGTTCGGCTTTTTCAATACTATCACTAGAGCTAGTTAATAGTTTAAATCACATTGATATCAAAACTGAAGCGTCTCAATTCTTGAAAAATCAGGATAAGGAAAGCGGACTGATTATTGATCCTAAATTAAACTTTCCTCTCAATAATATTGAAGACTTAGAAAAAAATTATATCCATTATCAAACTACAGCTTTTTCAATTTCCGCCCTAGATGCATTGGGCCATACCCCTGAGCATAAATTTATTTTCTTAGATGTTTTTAGAGGAAAGCAGCGAATAATACAATTTTTTGATAAGATTAATTGGAATAATCCTTGGCACGAAAGCAATAAAATAATGTTTTTGCTGCAGTTTTTTTCATATGAATATCTTAGAGTCAAAAACAATCAATCGCTAAACTTTATTCATATCATTTTAGATCAACTTGATAAAATACAGGATCCTGAAACAGGATTATGGGGCACTCAATTTAATGCTAGTTCATTTGTAGCAATGGCCGCGACATATCATTTCCTCATTTTTTATAAATACTTCAATAGAGGCATAAATTTTTCTGATCAAATAGCAACATCCGTTTTAAGATTACAGATGAAAGATGGATTATATCATCCATTTGGGGGTGGAGGCTCTTGTGAAGATTTAGATGCAATAGATGTGCTTTCAAAAGTAGTAATCAATGTTGATAATAGGATTGAACAATCGCTCAAACATTCATATGATGCATTGGAAAAGAACTATAATAGTGATGGTGGGTTTTGTTGGGCAAAACGCCCAAGTTTTACATTTTTATATGGCATAGAATACTTGAATCCGACTTCAAAATTATTTAATTATAATATGTTTAAATGGGTGGTTAAAAATAATCTAATTGGAAGTTTCTTCCCATTTGTTAAAGAAAATAAAATTTATAGATATAGCAATTGGGACGAAATGAAATTCAATATTCGCTTTAGCGATGCATGGTCTACATGGTTCAGATTATTATCTATAGCTGCAATTGAGAAAATGCATCCTAGCATTAAATCAAACGATATAGATTTCAAATTTAGACCCATTCCTTCAATAGGATGGCTACAGAATGACTAATTCTGAACCTTTAGTTTCTGTTGTAATGAGCGTAAATAAGGATGATGGAAATTTATATGATTCAATAAATAGTATATTAAGTCAAAGCTATAAGAACATAGAGTTTCTCATAGTAAACGATGGAAGCTCAAAAGATGTAAACCAAGTTTTAAAGAAGATAAAAGATAAAAGAATTGTTTTTCTGGAGCAAAAAAAGATTGGCTTAACCGCATGTTTAAATTTTGCCATATCTAAATCAAAAGGTGAATATATTGCTCGACAAGATGCTGGCGATTTTTCAGATAAAAACCGTCTTTTTGAACAGATCAAATTTTTAGAAAATAACCCTAGTATTTCTATGTGTGGAACTTGGGTTAATGAATTTTCAAAAGAAGGGGAACATTTAGGAGNATTAANATTGCCAGTTTCGANCCATGAAATAAAAAAACATATTCTTTTCCAAAATNCATTTTGCCATGGTTCAATTNTAATTGAAAAAAAAGNGTTGNTGAGGCTTAAGTGTTATAGGNGTGAATTTATTAGATCACAAGATTATGATTTATGGTTAAGAGTCATCGAGCATTATAATGTCGCAAATCTGGATAAAGTTTTGTATTCAAGAACAATTTCCGATGATAGTATTAGTTTTTACAATAAGAATAGTCAGGGCGAATATGCCGAACTTGCACGATTATGTTTTGAAGCTAGACAATTAACAAAAGAAGAACCTCTTCATTTGATAAAAAAAATTAATTATGATGGATTTAAAGAATATTCTTTAAGAAAACTCAAGAGTAATTATAATTTTTACTGTGGAAGGCGTCTGTATTCCAATCAAAGAATGCGCTTAGCAAGGAAGTATTTTTTACGTTCTTTTATTTCAAATCCGATATCAATAAAAAATATTATATATCTAATATTAACTTTTTTACCGGATTCAATGCGACTAGCTTTGGATAAGATTTGGTTTAGAAGTAAAAAAAAGTATCAAATAAATATTGATTGAGAAATGCCAAAAACTTCATTAATTATTCCTACCCTTGATCGCCAAAAAATTACTTTCGATACCTTAGTTTATTTGAACAATCAAACAATTAAAGATTTTGAAGTAATCGTGATTGATCAGACAAAATCAGTATCCAAAGATTTGGAAAATTTTAGTTTTAGNAATGGAATAACCAAGTATAAATATTTTAATATTGATAAGGTAGGCTTACCTAATGCTAGAAACGTNGGCGCACAACACGCTGTTTCTAAAATATTAATNTATTTAGATGATGATTGTATACCAGAAAATAAATTAATTGAATCNTATATAAATATTTTTAATAAACAAGATCCTAAAATTTGGTGCATAGGTGGACGTGTTATAGAAAAAGGAAGTAGCATTATGAGGCAAAGTGATAAAATTCTTGGAGGNTGGGTAACTTGGTATGGAAAAACATTGAAAAACTTTGATTCTAATGAAACTGGATTATGCCAATGGGCTCCAGGTGGAAATTTTGCAGTTAAAGCGGAAAAATTTTNTGCTGTAGGTGGATTTGATGAAAATTATCTTGGCAATGCTATTTTAGAAGATGGAGATTTTGGATTTAACATTATTAACCAGGGGGGTTACGTTATGTACTCACCAAAGCCAGTGATGGAACATTTGCGAGCTCAATTAGGAGGAACTCGAAAAGAATCAGCTTCAAAAGGAATGTTTTATAGGGCTCATAATACGATTTATTTTTTGAGAAAACATAAAATGCGATTAAGAATCTTTCCAGCGTTATGGTATTTACTTGGAGTAGCAGTTAAAGATTTGATCCAAGGTAAACATGGATTTACTGCAATTTTTTGGACAAAAATAGGATTTATTAAAGGATTTTTTACTAAACCGCAATGAATACTGCTCAGAAAATAGCAAAGGAATCAATTATCTCGTTTTCAGGAATATTCTATGGAAGTATAAATCGTTATTTATATTCAGCTCTATTAGCTCGATGGGTAGGTCCCGAATATTTAGGTATTTATTCTATGGCTAACGCCATAATGCTTATATGTGAAGTTTTATCAAAGATGGGAATGGAAACAGGTGTAATGCGCTTTATTAGCCGCCTTGACCCCCAGGAAGATAAAGATAAAATTTCAAAGATTATTGCCTCTGCTATGAAAATGTGTGTTTCCTTTTCTTTGTTTATTATGGTAGTGCTGATTTTATTTTCCACATACATTGTTTTCAATATCCTTTCCGAGCAAGCTCTAATGGTGAGCGTTCTAATTATATTTGCAATATCCATACCTTTTAATGCTTCTACATTAGTTGCCGCTGCCGCAACTCAGGGTTATAAAAAATTGAAATATAAGGCATTTGTCACTCAATTTATTAATCCAACGATTCTCCTTTTATCGATGATAACTTGTTTTTGGTTTTTTTCTGCTGAATCCGCCCTAATGTTTCCTATGCTAATTACTGGAATAGTCGGACTAGTTGCAATGCTGAAGCCAATCCAGCATTTATCTGGTGTTAAACCATCACAATTCATCAGCGCTAAATTCAATTATGATTTACTGAAATTCTCTTACCCGTTCATGTTCGTAATTATCTTACAAACATTTATGCATTGGATGGACATATTAATGTTGGGATATTTTACAAATGCAACCACAGTGGGATTATATCATCCAGCTGCAAGAACAGCAGGCTTATTGCAAGCCTTATTAATGTCATTTATTAGCATATATGCTCCAATGATTTCTCAGTTTCATAGTGAAAAAAATCTTATAAAAATGAATAATACTTATAAGATGGTAACAAGATGGTTGCTGCTTTTTTCAATCCCTATTGCAATTATCTTTATTATTTTTCCAGGGAATATTTTATCATTATTTGGAAAGGAATATATAGCTAGCGCCGATGTATTAATAATACTTACCATTGCAACATTGCTACAAGCTGTATCTGGTGCAGCTTCACCTACACTAGGGATGTCAGGCTTCACGCGGGTAGTTCTTTTTAATACACTTTTTGCATTTATATTAAACTTTGGACTAAACTATAATCTAATTCCAAACTATGGAATTAATGGAGCGGCTTACGCCACCCTAATTACCTTAATTGTTATTGGATCTGTTCGGACCATTCAAGTTCGTTTTTTGCTAAAAATGAACTTTTTTTCCTTCAAATTGCTTAAGCCGCTTGTATCAGGAATTGCTACATATTATGCTATAATTAGCTTGAAGCCTTTTTTAAGTAATTTCAATTTTTTAGTTGAATTACTAATCGCCTTACCTGTTTGTATGTTAATTTATGCTTTAATAATGTTTATTATGAAGCTTGATGAAGAAGATAGAAGTTTTATTAGTAGCTTAGGAATAATAAAAAAAGGATTAAAAAGAAATAGATGATTTTTAATTGGAAAAATATATATTTCTTATCATCGATCGGTTTTTTAGTTCTTGTAGTTTTTTTATTTGAGCCGATAGTTTTTGGTGGAAAGATGTTTGGTTCCCCGGATAGTCTTAGTCCGAGATCTGTTGGCATTGCATTGAATAAGGCCTCTGAAGAATTAGGAAATTATCCACATTGGCAACCTTGGGTATTCAGCGGTATGCCAACTGCTGAGGCATTTTCATATTTGTCAAAGCTATATTTTCCTGAATATATTTTTAAATTATTTTCACTTTCGGGAGCTTTTATCCAGCTTTTGCATCTTGTTTTTGCTGGTCTAGGCTGTATGTTTCTCCTAAAACAATTTAAATGCTCAAGCCTTGCTTCATTNATGGGTTCAATCGCATTTATGACTACACCTTATATGATTACAATGGCTGTTTACGGTCATGGTAGCCAGCTAATGACAGCAGCATATATACCTTGGGTAGTTTGGCTATCGGTAAGGCTATGGTCATCCCCAAATTTAGTTAATTGTGGTTTTCTTGCACTGCTTTTAGGCTTTCAACTTCAGCGTGCGCATGCTCAAGTCGCTTACTATACCTGGTTATTAATTGGGCTTTATTTCATGATGATGCTGATTCATCAAAGAAAGATCAAAAAAGAAAAAAATGAATTTATTTTTAANCAATTATCATTCACTTTTCTGGCATGTGTTTTAGGTATAGGTATTTCACTATTGGTTTATCTTCCTGCTATAGAATATACACCCTTTTCTGTAAGAGGAGGATCCTCTGCGGGTGGATCAGATTATAGCTACGCTACTGGATGGTCATTTCATCCAGTAGAAATGTTAACATTTCTAATTCCATCTGCTTTTGGTTTTGGTGGACAGATCTATTGGGGATATATGCCATTTACCGATTATCCAAATTATATGGGCATTATAGTTCTTATTCTAGCATTTATTGCTATAATATATAAAAAAGGTATACTTAAATGGTATTTATTAGCGGCTACTTTAATAGCATTATTTATTTCTTTCGGAAGACATTTTAGTCTTGTTTATGATTTATTTTTCAATTTCTTTCCCTANTTTAATAAATTTAGAGTACCACATATGATCCTGATATTGGTTCAATTTAATATTGCTATTTTAGCAGCATTTGGTCTCGATTTAATTTTAAAATTAAAAAAGGAAGCAATATTAAAATCA
>PBPW01000091.1 GCA_002725545.1 Fidelibacterota bacterium
AATGATGAATATAAAAATAAAGAGTGGGAAAGCTTTGAAGAGTTTTTTGATAATGCAAATGCTGCAAAAAATGGTCAAGATGGATCCAATAAAAGTTTTGATTTCCAGCTAGATTATACGCGACCTTTTGAAAGCGGTAGCAAGCTTGAATTTGGTCTTTCCAGTAAGTCAAACGATAGAAATGATATGCAGACAGCAGAGGTGTATGATTACACGCTGAATGCTTTTGTTAAAGACAATGAGTTCTCAAATGATTTTAATTTTTATGAGAATATTCATGCGGCCTACCTCCAATATGGGGGATCGTATTGGTTTATTGGCTACAATGCGGGTCTACGCTATGAGGTGGTTGATATGCTATCAAAGCTTAAAAGCAATCCAGATGAATTTAAAAATTCTTACAATAGCCTTTATCCTAGTCTTTCTTTTACTTTTGGAGCTCCGCAATTTGCTCAGCTACAAGCAAGCTATTCTAAACGCGTTCAAAGGCCCCGCAGTAGACAGCTTAACCCGTTTATTTCTAGGCAGGATAGTCGCAATTATCGCTCAGGCAATCCTTTTTTGAAGCCTGAGTACACTGATTCTTATGAGTTAAACCTTTCACGTTTTTCTAGAGGTCTTTCACTCAGTCTTGGTGCGTATTATCGATACACCACAGATGAAATCACTCGACATAAAGTGGTTAATCAAGATGGCACATCTTTAGCGTCCTATGAAAATATTGGCACGAAAAAAACCAAAGGTTTTGAGTATAATATTGTTGGGTCTCTGGGTAAAAAAATGAGATTGGTTTTTGGTGGAAATACGTACTGGGATGATATAAATACTGATATTTATGGGGATGTATATGATAATACATCGCGAACAAACAATTTTAGAATTACATCAACGTTCAATGCTACCCCAACTACCGAACTTTCTTTCTTTATGTTCCATCAACCAAAAAAACAAATCGCCATTGGTACTTTCAATGCAATGACATGGTCTAGCCTTTCCATTAAACAAAAGTTTATGGAAGAGAGATTAAACCTAACGGTTAATGTATCGGATCCATTTGCCATGTCAGGTTTTGGGTTTAGCCTAAAGAATGATTCATGGGAGCAAGAATCAATAAGGAATTTCTCATCGCGTACGGTAAGGTTAACATTAGAATATCGATTTGGAAAAATGGAAGATAAAAGTAGTTATAGCAGACAAAGAAGGCAGGGTGGAATGGATAGAGATAATGAAAACTACGAAATTGATTAAATAATAATTTTTTCTTCTTTTTATTTCATTTATATATAAGATCCGTTTATAATTACCTCTTATGAATGATAAACAATGGATGATATATGGCGCTAATGGCTTCTCGGCTAGATTAGCTGTCGATGAAGCAATTAAGCGTGGACTGAGCCCCATTCTTGCAGGACGATCTCAAAGCGTTGCAAAGCTTGCCAAGGAAAAGGGATTGCAATCTCGAATTTTTTCTTTATCAAGTGTAAATGAAGTAGCTAGCCAAATAAAAGGAATGAGTGTGGTTGCTAATTGCGCAGGTCCTTTTTCTAAAACTGCCGAGACAATGATTCAAGCTTGTATCCAAGCGAAAGTACATTACATTGATATCACTGGAGAAATTTCTGTATATGACTATGCAAATCAATGCGATAAAAAAGCCTTATCTGCTGGCATAGTTTTATGTCCTGGTGTAGGGTCAGATGTAATTCCAACTGATTGTTTAGCAGCATATCTAAAAGATAGACTTCCAAATGCTACACAACTTACAATGGCTTGGCATACACAAGGATCAAAGGCAAGTAAGGGTACTGCAAAAACTTCTGCGGAGGGATTATTTAGTGGGGGCAAGGTTAGAAAAAATGGAAAAATAAAAAAAGTACCTTTAGCATATAAAGAGCGTATAATTGATTTTGGTATTGGAAAATTTAATGCGATGACTATTCCTTGGGGAGATGTTTTTACGGCTTACCATAGTACAGGAATTCCAAACATTGAATTTTATTTTTCACGCTCACCAAAAGCAGTCAAGAAAATGAAAAGATATCAAAAATTTATCTATATTTTTAAAAGTAAATGGATCATTAGAATGATTCAAAATCGCATTGAGCGCTCATGGAAGAACCCAACACCAGAAATAAGAAAAGAAGGGAAATCTTTTTTTTGGGGGGAGGTTATTGATGATAAAGGCAATGTTGCAACAGCGCGATTTTCAACCGGTGATGGATATGATGTAACCGCTGTTGGAATCGTGGTGGTCGCTGAATATCTTTTGCAAGATCACAAACATAAAGGTTATTATACTCCCAGCATTTTAATGGGAAAACAACTCGTCGATCAAATTCCGGGTTATTCAGGTATAGAGTTTTCAAATGATTAAAGAAGTATTGTATAATAAAAAAGATAGAGCGCTGCTAAAAAAAGAATTAAAGGCAGAAACATTCAAACGAATTACCTGCTCCTTCTATCGCTATACAGAGATATCCGATGTACAATCATTTAGAGATAGNCTATACCGTGACTTGAGCAAGATAAATGTATTTGGCAGAGTTTACGTGGCAGCAGAAGGCGTCAACGCTCAAATTAGCTGCCCTGATCATCAATGGGGCGCTTTTAGAAAAAAATTAAATTCATACGAATACCTAAGCAACGTACCCGTTAAACGCGCAGTTAAGGATGGGCAATCTTTTTATAAGCTAACCGTAAAGATTAAAGATCAAATCGTNGCGTACGATGTANAAGCAGCAGAATATGATATGGGTAATGTGGGTAGACATTTAAANGCATCAAAATTCAATCAAAAATTAGAACAGAGTAATGTNGTCGCTGTTGATATGAGAAATTATTATGAAAGCGAAGTTGGTAGATTTAAGAATGCTCTTATACCTGATGTTGATACCTCGCGCGAGCTATTACCTAAAGTTAAAAAAATGCTAAAAGGCCACGAAGAAGATGAAATTCTTTTATATTGTACCGGGGGAATACGATGTGAAAAAGCTAGCGCTTACCTAATAAAGAATGGATTTGACAATGTGAGCCAGCTTGATGGCGGGATTATTCAATACGCCCATGAAATAGAAAAAAACGGACTGAAATCAAAATTTATCGGAAAGAATTTTGTATTTGATGATCGGATGGGGGAGTCAATTACTGATGATATTATAGGCTCATGCCATCAATGTGAAAAGCCCTCNGACACGCACATTGATTGCGGNAATGATGCTTGCCATATCCTTTTTATTCAGTGCGATGATTGCAATGTTGTTTATAATGGATGTTGCTCAAAAGAATGCATGGAGTTTGCAAGCCTTCCAATTGAAGAACAGCGAATTTTAAGAAAAGATCCAAGCCGTGTAGTTTCAAAGGCGCGCTATTCCAGTCGTATAAAACCCAAATTAAAAGAGATNGATTAATGAAAAAATATATATCCTCATATTTAGTATTATTGCTCATTGCGGGTTGCAGTCAGCAGCCAAGTTCAGAGCGCACNCTTTCGCGTTTAAAAATGGTTTCCACATTTGATGTTGCCCTTGATAGTNAATCGCAATTGGAGCTTGAATCTGATTTTGATAAAGTTCTGAACCCTCAAAATCTTGATAACTGGATGAAGCATATGTCTTCAAAGCCCCACTATGTTGGCTCCCCTTGGAGCAAGCAGAATGCTGAATATGTCGCAAATAAATTTGAAGAATGGGGCTTTGAATCNGAGATTGAAACTTTCGAAGTATTGGTACCATTTCCTAAAATAAAAAAATTAAAAATGATCGCTCCTGAGCAAGTAGAATTAAAATTATTCGAACCAGGATTAAAAGAGGATGCATCCTCAAATATAACAGAAAATATTTTACCCGGTTATAATGCTTTTTCTGCTGATGGAAATGTTACTGCTGAATTAGTGTTTGTTAACTACGGTATTCCAAAAGATTATGAAGAATTAAAACGAATGGGAATTGATGTAAAAGGCAAAATCGTTATTGCCAAATATGGAGGTTCTTGGAGAGGGATAAAGCCTAAAGTAGCCTATGAGAATGGCGCTATTGGATGTATAATGTATTCAGATCCGAAAAACGATGGATACGTTGTTGGTGATGTCTATCCTACAGGTNCCTATCGAATGGAATATGGTATTCAAAGTGGATCAGTTGTCGATATGCCGATGTACCCTGGAGATGCGTTGACACCAGGCTATGGTGCTAAAAAAGATGTGGAGCGTTTATCAATAGAAGATGCTCTTACGATCATGAAAATTCCCGTTATGCCGATTTCATATGCAGATGCATTGCCACTTTTAAAAGCATTAAAAGGACCCGTAGTCCCAGATAGCTGGAAGGGTGGTCTACCAATTACGTATCACGTTGGCCCAGGCCCAACTAAAGTAAATTTACATCTTGAATTTGATTGGAGTCTTCGAACCGCATACCANCCAATTGGCCGCTTAANAGGTTCAGTATACCCTGATGAATGGATTATGCGAGGCAACCACCATGATGGATGGGCTTTTGGAGCTTCGGATCCAATAAGCGGAATGGTTTCGCTGATGGAAGAGGCTAGAGCTATAGGCGAGCTTGTTAAAATGGGTTGGCGCCCAAAGCGTTCATTGATCTATGCTGGTTGGGATGCAGAGGAGCCAGGNCTGCTNGGGTCAACCGAATGGGTTGAATACCATAGGGATGAAATTAAAGAAAAGATGATTGTATATATTAATACGGATGGTACGGGTGTTGGCTACTTAAGNATGGGCGGTTCGCATTCATTAGAAAAATTTGTTAATGAAATAATCCGTGAAGTTAATGACCCNGTTCATGAAGTTAGCTTAGAAAGTAGACTGCGTTCACGATTACGGCTTAGGGAATACAATGCTTCAGACTATAGAGATCAGAAAGAATCAGATCGCGATGATTTGAGATTATATCCAATGGGGTCAGGGTCTGACTATACCGCATTTCTTCATCACGCTGGGATACCCTCATTAAATATGGCTTTTGGAGGTGAAAGTGGTGGCGGNTCTTATCACTCACTATATGATACATATGATTTTTATAAACGTTTTAACGATNGCGATTTTAAATACGGTATTACGCTTGCAAAAGTAAATGGACGCCTGGTNNTNCGTTTATCTGAGGCAGATATTCTACCGTTTAGATTTGTGAATATGGTTGATAATATCGGAAAATTTATCGATGANAATAAACAATTGGCTGATGAAATTAAAAAACATACTCAATTAAGAAATAAATTATTGGATAAAAATGACTTTACAATTGCAAGTAACCCCAAAAAAATGTACGCACCACCAGANAGACTTAAAGAGGTTCCAGACTTTGATTTTAAGCCCCTTGANGATGCCTTNGATAGGTTAACCAATAGCGCATGGAATTATGAGAAAGCTTTATCGAATTATAAAAAAGGCTCACTTTCCGCTGAAAAAAAATCAGAATTAAATGATCTATTGAAAGATGTTGAGCAAGCTTTTATTAGTGAAAAAGGTTTGCCGCGTAGAGATTGGTTTAAAAATATGATTTATGCTCCTGGTTACTATACCGGTTATGGAGTAAAGACTCTTCCTGGAGTTCGCGAAGGCCTTGAAGAGCGAAAATGGAATGAAGTGGAGGACTATATTCAAGAAGTTGCTAAAGCCTTAGATCGCGCAGCTGCAAAAATTAACTCAGCAGCTAAACTATTAACTAAAATTCAACAATGAGAAAATATAAATGAAAACTAAATTCCTATTGTCAATAACTATAATTTTTTTTGCCTGCATGAATCAATCTAAAACGCCACCAGACGCTTCGATCAAACCTTTCGAGCTTATGATGCACAATGATACTAGAATTGATAATTATTATTGGATGCGTCTTACCGATGAGCAGAAAAATGCAAAAACATACGATTCACAGACNCAGGAGGTTGTTGACTATATTGATGACGAAAATAATTANACCCAATCCAANCTTTCNCATACAANAAAATTACAAAAAACACTTTATAATGAAATGGTTTCGCGAATCAAAAAAGATGATGAGTCTGTCCCNTATTATAAAAACGGCTATTATTANTATTCCCGCTTTGAAGAAAAAAAGGAGTATCGAATTCATTGTAGAAAAAAAGGCTCATTAGAAGCAAAAGAAGAGATAATCCTTAATGAAAATGAGCTTGCAGAAGGTTACGATTACTTTGCTATTGGAGGCAGGTCTATCAGTCCTGATAATAAATGGTTGGCATATGGTGTTGATACCTTGAGTAGGCGTATATATGAAGTTCATTTCAAGAATTTAGAAACAGGTAAAGTCCTGAATAAAACTATTTCTAATAGCACTGGAAGCGTTGCCTGGGCCAATGATAACCAAACAGTATTTTATACTAGTAAGAATGAAACTACGCTGCTTGGTGAAAAGATTTGGAGACACAAGGTAGGAGATGATAGCCCTGATAAAATGATTTACCATGAAGAGGACGAGACCTACTATAATGGTGTGTATCGATCAAAATCAGGAAAATTCATCATTATATATCATTCCAGCACATTAATTAGTGATTATCAGATTCTAGATGCTAGCAACCCAAATGGTAAATTTAGAAGATTTACTCCACGAGACTTTGATCATGAATACAGTATCGATCATTATAATGATAAGTTTTATATCATCACAAATTGGAAGGCTAAAAATAACCGCTTAATGGAAACACCAGATAATAAAACCTCAATTTCAAACTGGAAAGAGGTCATTGCTCATAGGCAAAATGTTCATTTAATTGGAATGGAAATTTTTAATAAGCATCTTGTATTGAGTGAAAGAAAAAACGGCTTAAGAGAATTAAGAGTCATTCATCAAGATACGGGCAAAGATGAATATATTAATTTTGACGAAGAAGCGTATGCCTCATGGATTTCAGTTAACGAAGAGTTTGATACAAATATACTAAGGTACACTTATTCATCGCTGGTCACGCCATACTCAACCTTTGATTATAATATGGAAACTGGAGCGCTAGATCTAAAAAAACAGGAAGAGGTAGTTGGTGGGTACGATCAAAAAAAATATACCACTAAGCGGATGTATGCTACCGCAAGAGATGGTAAAATCATTCCTATTTCAATAGTATATCGAATAGATAAAAAGGAAAAACAACCGCAAAACCTTTTATTGTATGCCTACGGTGCCTATGGCAATACAATAGATCCATACTTTAGCTCGACTAGATTGAGTTTATTAGATAGAGGATTTATCTATGCTATTGCACATG
The DNA here is from genome assembly GCA_002725545.1 of Fidelibacterota bacterium. The sequence goes on from PBPW01000091.1 coordinate 7,240, forward strand.
TTAGAGGAGGACAAATCTATGGTAGGCCATCCTATGATGATGGTAAAATGTTAAATAAAAAAAATACATTTTATGATTTCATTGATGCCGGTAAGTATTTAATTGAAGAACAATACACAGATTCAGAAAAACTATTTGCACAGGGTGGTAGTGCAGGCGGTCTTTTAATTGGAGCTATTTTAAATATGGAACCATCAATTTGGAAAGGCGCAATTGCCGCTGTCCCTTTTGTAGATGCCGTAACTACAATGGCAGATCCTTCTATCCCATTAACTTCTGGAGAATGGGATGAGTGGGGAGACCCTAGAATTAAAAAGTATTATGATTATATGCTTTCATATTCCCCTTATGATCAAATCAAAAATATAAATTATCCTAATATTCTAGTAACTTCAGGATTTTTTGATTCCCAGGTTCAATATTGGGAGCCATTAAAATATGTTGCAAAGCTGCGCGATTATTGGCAAGGCAAGAACAAATTATATCTCCACATGAATATGGATGCTGGCCATGGAGGAAAATCTGGAAGATTTCGTCGTTATAAAGAGTATGCATTGCAATATGCATTTTTGCTAGATCTTGGTGGAGTAAAAAAATAGCATTTATTTTGTAAATCAGTGTTTCAGGGTGTAACTTTAGACACAATGATGAAATCTATTATACTTAGCGCTAGTCTATTATTAAGCTTATTCCTTCAGGGATGTTATACTCAGCTGGCAATGTTTTATCCTGAGCCAGAAATTGAATCCGATGAAGAGGAGCAATTTTATGATTCCTATAGTCGTGCCTTGCCAAGCTTAAAAGGTGAATCCTATGCCCGGGATGGTAGAGCAGCTATGCCATTGGCTTACTCAGCGATGCAACGCAGGTTTTCTTCTCCTTATTCTGGAAATTACTATGGGTATAACGGCTTCTTTGATTCTTATTATTATTCTGATCCATTTTACAATGGACTAAACGGTTATCGCTATGGCTATAATGGTTATAATAGCTATGGTTATGCCCCTTATTTTTATACAGATGATCCGATCGGGTATGGCTCTCTTATTCCAACTGGTAATAGAGAAAAAAGAAAATTTAGAAGAGATCGCTCGCAAGGAACCACTACAATGCTTTACACAACGCGTTCTTCGAGCTCATCGAGTGATGGTAGCAAAACTAATACCAGCTCAACCTATTCTACCAATAGCAGCTCAATCTATTCTTCTCGATCTTCTGGATCTTATTCATCGAGTAATTCTTCCAGTTCTCGCTCCAGCTCATCTACTAGTTCTTCGAGTGGAAGACGCGCGACACGTAGAGAATAATCTTACTTTACCTCACTGAAAAAATGAATACCCTGCGCTTCATTGTTTTCATTCTGTTTTTTTACTTTCCAAAAGCTCAATATGCTTCTGAAGCAATGCATATTGTTGAGCATGAGATGGGGTATGGGGCAAGGTCTTTATCTATGGGTGGCGCATTTACTGCACTAGGCGATGGCCCATCTGGGATGTATTGGAATCCTGCAGGCCTAGCTGATATAAAAAATGGATCAGTTTATTTTGAATCATATAATATGTATCATAATAATAATACCAGCTATTTAG
>PBPW01000092.1 GCA_002725545.1 Fidelibacterota bacterium
TTCAATCGATCCAATTTTTAAGCGAAAGATTATATTTTCACCATAAGATGGATTTGGATATGCGTATGTTAACGATTTATCAAGTAGTCCCTGATTCGTTAAATTTATATCTAGTGTATCTAGATCCAGAAATCGTGAATAATCCGGCGATCCATATTTATATACCCAACGGTTATTTTGATCATTTTGACTATCTTTATACATAAGTATTTGATCGGTTAGTATTAATGAGTTTTTATTTTGATACACCCCAAGAGATGATAATTTTGAATCAATATTTAATGATAGTGATTGCTGAATCAAGCCTTCATGATTTGCAATAATTAAGCTTTTATCGCTTTGTTCGAAAACGATTTCAGGATACGTATCGTTTAATAGATCCATAGCTAATACCGTACCAATAGCCGATACTTTTAATGGAAATCCATTTATATAATATAAATTTTCATCAAACGCGTGAATATTTCCAATTTGATCTACCGCAATAATATCGACCCTATCATCCAAGTCAAGATCTACCAATGAAAATGATCTGAAATCCGCAGATAAAGATGACTGACCGTTATTTGTTTTTAAAATTTGATCTGTATAAAATATCTGAGAACTATTTGTAGCTGAAAAACTGAGAAGATCTTTAGGGTAATCAATTTTATTGTAACCATTTTCATCAATTTGAAAAAAAACANCGCCTCGCTTATAAAATATACTTTTTTGTACAGCNCCTAATAAATCTATCNCACCCNCATTGGATTCTAAACGTCTATCCCAAAGAAGTAAAAAATTCTTAATCTTATCATCGTATTCATACCAAAAAATATTATATGCACGATAAATCTTTTCAACAACAACAAATGCAGTAGGGTTGGAATTTTTTACAATACAAAACTGTATATTGTCAGTAAAATTTTCTTTAAATGTATTGAGTTGATTTAAATTGTTCGACCACCATAGGCTATCGCCAGATCCAATAAATTCTAATCTTCCATCCTGNTCGATATCCCATTGAAATAAAATAGACTTATTTTTTACATCAAAAAAGTCTACATCGTAAGAAGAATTTAAATCAAAGNACATAATTGTATCTGTTTCAGAAATATTATTTATATGAANTCCAGAAACATAGTTATTATTACTATGGGTATTAGGAAAAGTATAAGATGAAAATTCTAATTGATCGGAAGTGTTCGATCTGAAGTATTGATTATTTTCCCGAAACCACATATCACCCCANTACCCCGATGAGGGATCTGTTAATAAATTAGATATATAGCCAATATCCTGAGCGCCATCTGCCTCCTCCAGATCAACACCTTTTAATTCAATTTCTGCATTTATTTGATAAGAAGAAATCTTATCAGAAATTATTTTTTCATCGATATGCCAAAATAGTAATCCTGAAGCTGGTAAACCGATGCTATAATTATCGATGTCAGTTACAACACCATATTCATTTTTAACTATTCCGGTTGAGTCAAACAAGATATTAATATAATTAGGGTAGCTACCTGTTAACTCCCACACTTTTAAGCGCGCAGAGTCTATACTAACCTCTTCTCTGTACCAGTTATTTCTATTTTCNATTAAAAAATATTCAGTATCATTTATAGGAATCTTAGCTATGCTGTTTTTTTCAGCACTAGATAAATAAACTTTTTGAGGTTTTTTATATATCTTTGGCTCNTCCCAACCTGCATAAATTCTTGTCCAGGGATTTGGGATTGCAGGTGNAATGCCTCTGCCATTATTAGAACCTTGATCCATGAGGCCAAAAATACCAATTCCAGATTTTCCTGATTCAATATTCCACATAGGAGGTAAGCCTACCGCAAAACCAATCATAAGGGCCCACGTGCCAGTAATGCTATATTGCAGATCACAGGGTTCTGTAAGCACATCATATATAGATGAATCCATTAGCGGATGATTCTGTGATTCTGGCAGGATAATTCCCTGCTCAACCGATGCTGTGCCAGTCACGATAGGACCATTTAAATGTTTAACTANCATCTCTTTATCAATAAATGTTGAAGGTATATCTTCTGGGGTAGGNTCTAAAAAAGGTAATTTGAAATCCTGACCTAATCCAGGATGAATAATTGCTACTAAATCAAAATTGTTAAAATCTATCTGATCCACTTGATAGGCCTTATCAATGGCATCTTTAAGTAATAAAGTAATTCGATATTCATGCTCATCATCCATGCCCAGTTCATTATAATAATTCATTGATTTATCAAGCTTGTAACTTGATTCATTTGCCAAAGGGAATATTGAAGATGCATTTAAATCCAGACCAAACTTATTATACGAAATTGCTCTAAAATAATTATCAACTGCTACGATATGAGATGAAAAATAATTTCTATCATGCGGTGGTGGGTCAACAATATAATTCCCACATATATCTGATGGGGTTAGCAAAAAGTCACCATCGCCGGTAAAGCCCGGAAAATCTTCAGCGTTAAAAGAAACACGAAGGAACGCGATTTTAAGATCACCGGTTATCTGGGAATTCGCTATTCCCAAAAGGAACAATAAGGTGACAGCTGCGAGTCTGCAACTGAGAAATTTCATCAAACTACAGTGAGACTAAAATTGCATATTCATNGAGAAGCGCATTGTATTAGTCAAGGGATGACCAACGGCTCCTGAGGTATAGCCAAAATCAAAACCATAATTTGAGAATCGAAAACCGACGCCAAAGGTTGGGTTGGATATTTTTCCAGTTTTATCAAAATAATAACCCGTTCTTAGAGCAAAATATGATGAATACCAAAATTCCATCCCTAGGTTATGAACTAATTTATCCAATTCGTCTTGAAGCGATCTATCTTTGGCAGAACCAACTTCTTTTTGACCCCACTGGTTATAAATACCCCAATTACTATCACCAAATGAAGCACCATATTTTGTTGCAGTATTAATCATTTCATCTGCATCTCTTGAACCATTTCCATTTGCATCTCCTGCCCATTCCCAGCCTCCGATTATACGGTCAGAATCTTCTCCTGGNGGAGCTCTATCAATATCTCCACCTAATAACCAATCATCAACCCATGAAGTAAATATTGCTTTATATAGCGGGTCTTTATGGGCAACCTCTATCTTGCCATTCTTATTATAATCATTATTTTTTAAGCTAACCTTTCCATTTTTATCATAACCACCAACAGCACCATCTCCATCCCAATCCATATCAGGATAAGATGAAACCAAAAGTTTATCTACATCATATACTAAGGTGAAGCTATTTTGCTCATTTTCAAACGCTTTATAGGCTAAACCAAAGGTTAAATTAGTTGGCTGAGGATCTGCTTGGTCGGGATCAATAAATGAAACTTTCGGACCAATATTTGTCATTGTTACACCCATATCAAGCTGCGGNGTTAACCAGCCCTTCTTCATATATCCTAAATCAAAACCAAAATCGGTGGAAGTGCCTTTTCCTTTTTCAGAGCCAGTACCTAACTCAACTAGATGTTGATAAGATAGCTTAGCGCTCATACCAAAAGAGGAAGATGGAGATAGTTGAGTACTATAAGATAATGCAGCAGCCATCATATAAGAAGTAAATGTACCTTGATATTGAGCATATTCATCCATACGAACCTGCTCACCTAAGTTAAGATAGATTAAATGACCGCCTAATGTCCCAAGGGTTGGAAATTGCCTTCTAAATCCTAAAAACTCATAATACATATCATCAGCTAAACTAGGAAGCCAATTCACGTGCATTACAGCCAATTCTGACCCTTCTTGAAATGCTAAGCCAGCNGGGTTCCAATAGCTCGCATATGCATCGTTCGCTACAGCAACCTGCGCTTCGCCCATACCACCTGCACGGGCGCCAGGAGATATCAAAAGGAAAATCGCACCTGCATCACTTTGAGCTTTAATTGACGGACTGCTGAAGAACAGAAGAGCCGCCACAATTGAAAAAATACGTTTCATAAAAAGTCCTCTCCCATAAAGGGATTATTTTGTTTATGTTTGTTTGAGAAACGAATCAACCGTTAGCGTTATTTTAATAGCACTCCTGTTTATTTATGGAAATTAAACTTTTATTCTCTATCCAAGCAAGTAAATAGAATTATTGATTAATTTGATACCCAAGTCGATAAACTTGGTATATATGTGACCGCTATCACACTNACAAGCATAGCTATAAAGAAGGGTATAGTTGATCGGTAAATAGTGGGCATATCCTCTTTAAAACGGTAGGCTGATAAAAATAAATTCATTCCAACTGGTGGAGTTAAAAAGCCCAATTCTAAATTAGCGATGAAAATGATTGCTAGGTGAATCGGATCAATACCAAAATATGCTCCAATAGGTGCAATTAAAGGAACTGAGATAATTATTGCAGAAAAAATATCCATCATGCATCCAATAGCGAGCAGAAAAATATTAAGCATTAATAAAAATACAAATTTTGATGAAATATTAGCCTTAACCCATTCAAGAAGATGTAATGGAATTTGTGCATCTACTAGGTAACTTGTTAAACCCATCGCTACACCTAAGATTATCAGAACGCCACCAATTAAAGTTCCGCATTCAGAAANTATATTTATTAATTCTTTCCAGGATAAATCGCGATAAACTATAACTTCAACTATAACTACATAAATAACTGCTATTGCTGCAGTTTCAACAAGAGTTGTGTANCCACCAAATATACCAAATAATATGAAAATTGGAATTGCTATTTCCCACTTTGCTTCCTTAAGCGCTGATTTNATTTTATCTATTTTAAACGGATGGCGAGTTATTGATTGAGAGCGACCTTGCCACACCGCCCATCCGCTTACAATNGCNACTCTAATCAATCCAGGTAATAAACCCGCTAAAAAAACACTTTTAACTGATATACCAGCGGTTAATGCATAGAGAATCAATGGTAAACTTGGAGGAAATAATAAACCTAANGAACCTGCAACCGTAACCAGTCCTAATGAGAAAGTTTTAGAATAGCCTTCTTTTATCAATAAGGGTAAAAATAATCCACCTAGGGCTAAAATAGTTACACCCGAACCTCCCGTAAGGGCCGTAAAGAAACCGCATAATAAAACAAGTACTACCGGGGTTCCACCAGGTATCCATCCAAAGAGGGATCTAAATAATTTAACCAGGCGTTCAGATGCATTGCTTTCAGCTAAAATATATCCAGCAAGAGTAAATAACGGTATGGTAGGCAATGTAGGTGACACAACAATTCGATAAGCCTCTGCTGATATCGCAGATAATGGTGTCCAATCTCGCCAAAAGAAAAATACTGCTAACCCGCCAAGGCCTATAAAAATTGGNGCACCACGGTAAAGTGAAAAAAATAAAATACCAACTATAAGCCAGATAAATAAATTACNATCTCGAAACAAATCAAAATAAAATAATAGGTAAAAAACAAATACAGCCAATACAAGATAAGAGCGATGGATAAAACTGCGATAAGAATTTTGAACCATATGCAGAGCGATTAAAGCAAATCCTAATGGCATGACTAACTGAGCACTCCATCGGGGAAATAGAGGGTGAATATTAACTGGGTATTCCATTTCAACCTTAATTAGGCCCCAAGCTCCATAAAATAAAGATATCACCACAAAAATCGATACCGACTTAGATAAGAAGCTCTTCCATTGAATGCTCTCTTCTANGCNAAAAAGAGGTGTAGATGTTAAAGAGAGTAATCTATTTTTACGTGCAGCTATTACTGCGCCAGCAAAACCAATCCACAATGTTAAGTGTTGAACTAAAACCGAGGATGCTACTACACCGGTACTTCCAAAAATTCTAGCGACTACCTCAACAGCTGGAAGAAATACTAAAAAAATTGAGATAACAAGTATGAAGTATTTTTCAAAGATATTGATATAGGATGATTGGATGACTTAATCCTCTAAAGTTTCTTTATATCATCGTATGTAAAATGTGAATCATCTTTCGATAATTTACCNGTTTTTTTTAGAATGACATCAAAATCTTCAACCTGATCTATCTGTTTTATACCATCTATATGCATTTTTTTATCTTTAAACTCAGATATATTTTTTGCTTTTGNTTTTGCTTCTTTTATATCACGAGCAACAACAAAATAATTAGTGTGGGATTCATAAAAACCACCAGAAATATTGCTATCATAAAAACCTGCGTGTACTAAGAATAATTTCATACCCTACTCCAATCTTATTTTAAATCCATTATAATTATTATCTGGAAGTTTAGTTGGTAAATTAAATTTATTATTAGTTAATAAAGAATATATTTGCACATCTTTAGATTTAACTTTATCTAGCGTATTTAATTTCCATTCGTGCCCAATCTCATCAAGTCTTCCTGGATATGATTGCGCGCCTAAAATACTTGTGAGTGCCCAATAAAAATATTCAACTATCATGCAATCGTAGGTACAGGTGATATCATCATAGCTATACCATGCCGATAAAGGATATTGACGTGGAGGTGTGATAAAATAACCGCCCCTAGCNGTATCCATTGCTTTTGATATGAGAGAACCNCTCTCTTCTTTAAGCTCATCATAGACTTGAGAATATCCTTCATGGGTGATTAAATGTAAAACCTCTTCCAGGGAGGCATCAAATCTTTGATTTGAGGTAGATTTATCAAATGTTGGTATAGTTTCTTCATCGAATAAAGCTTGAGCGTTTTCCGGAAAATCATATTTGCCAGACCTCCATGCNCTTTCAGCTTCATTTTCATTATTAAACATAACCAATGTTGCGTTACGAGATTTTAGCATATCGTGCACTAATTTGTTATCAACTATTCCATCCTCATCGTTATCAAGATACTGAGCCATAATTTTAGCAGCATGAATTATTTTTTCATCGGATGTTGAGCTGGTAGCTAGAATTTGTAAATCAAAAACACTGGTAGTTTTTGAGAACAATTTAGAGGAATCTTGGAGTTTTTCTTTCTGACAAGAAGTTAAAAATAAAACAAGTATTAATAAGAATTTTAATAATGGNTTAAAAAACATAGATGAAATTACAAAAAAATATTTGTTAATGTTTTTTACTAACAATTTATACTTATAAGCAGAGGGATTCGAACCCCCGATACGAAACCCTCTTTCTTTATTTCAATAAAATCATCTTCTTGGTCTTTACAAATTCATTTGTCCTGAGCTGGTAAAAATACATACCAGCACTTACTTGCACTCCATGGTCGTTTGTAGCATTCCAAACAATTGAATGATAGCCTGGGTTCATTTGAGATTTTTCAATTGTTTTGATTTTCTGACCAAGAACATTAAATACAAGTATGGACACATCTGTTGCCTTAGGAAGATCAAAGCGAATAGTGGTGCTTGGGTTAAAAGGGTTGGGGAAATTATCATGTAATGCAAATTCTTTTGGNAGTATATCTGATTTATCATTCACAGCTAAAGTTGCATCGCTTGTGTAGGATATGCTTGGCCAAACAGAATGCAACGTAGCAAATCCAGAGTTGTGAAATTCAATACTTCCTTCAAAGTGACCATTCAACACCAACTTATCNCGGCTGTAAAAATAAACACTATCTTTATCTGATGCCGCAGCCAGAGCAAAGGAGTGTTCACCAACAGAGTCGATATATGCAGCTACATCAATAGATATTTTCTCGTTTTCAGCAAGGCTTCGTATTGTATCTAGNACTGTAAGGTTACTTTTGTCCACAATTCCAATATTACTNTTAGCTAATCTTTCATCCCATCCCTTATAATTATATTTATACAACACAATTCCGTCTTTCAATGAATATATTTTACCTGGNGTAAGATTTAGCTCAATNTTATAAGAACTATCAACTTTAGCGGGCACATCAAACTTTAGAAATGCATAGTTATTCTTAGAGACTAATAATTTTTGAATATGCTGAGGGAGATATGTGCTNTCCTGGATTGAAATATCCAAAGATCGATCATTAATCGGGTAAATCTTATCTTTCGCAGTAAANGACCAAGAATCGCTAACCGCACCATCAACGGTTACTCTCCAATTATAAGTACCACCTGGCTTTAGTTTAACAAACATAACGTTATTTGGATATTGAAACGTTTGAGTTTCATTTAGACCAGGACCGCTAATTGCGACCATAGCAGAGGTTCCACTGTAATCCTCTTTCCATGGATAGTTCCAGGCTAAACCGTATTCTAAAGATACATTTTTAGCGCCATTTTTAGGTATTGGGATTGAGGGATAAGCTGTACGAAACCCTGGTATCCAATAGACTGAATCGCCGTACTCATAAGGACCGATATCCGGTGCATCTCCTACNTATTTTCTATTTTGCTTGCTATATGTCGAGGCGTGATAGAANTTTTCATCCTGCCCATCGTTTATACCTTCAATTACTTTACCNCCATCAATAAAGATTGAGCCTTTTCNAGGTCTAAAATCATAGGATTGAATACGATCTTGCTCAAAGGGATCAACACCAAAAATTTTGATCAACTGCTCAGGGTCTCTAGTTCTATTATCAAGCCATGGATCTTCTAATTCAAGCTGCGGATAAGATTGAGACCAATTACCCTCTCTATTATCAATTGGAAAATTGCGACCATACCAGATACTAGATTCATTCAATAAAAATTTTGGATCTGCTTTTTCATTGTTTGCACCGTTATTAGTAATAGCCTGATCGCCGCAATCCGGTGAAGCGCAATTTAGCAGTCTCCCAGCGATCGAATTATGGATATCGGAATTATGGTTGCCTTTCATATTTTGGACACCTTTNTCAAATTCGCTGGAACCATAATCACCGCAGTATTTATGAGCAGCAAGATTAATATCTACATCCCAATTATCATAAGCCATGACATGGTATACGTTGTGCTTGTCGCCTTTTAGTCGATATCCCCTTTTATTTCCAACNGAAACTACATGATGAACGAGACCGTATTGACCGGCACAGCTTCCATCAAAGCGTATTCCATTGCGATTAGTGTTTAGCATCCAGCTGTATCTCGTAGTGGATCTATTAGCCGCTCCAGAAGCCCTGCCNATACCTGAACCATCCGTATGTTGATAGTGATCTTCAACCCAAGCATATTCAACTAATGATCTTTTTCCAGGGCCAATATTGCCAGATCGATTCTGCCTCATAGTCACATAACGAAAGGTATCAGAAAAATAATTATTATCGTTGTTAATATCTTCTTTGCATTTTAAACAGTTATCATCAACTTTTAAGTTCCAATAAATATCTCCAAACCAACCATTGTACTCAGCTAGAATATTTTCATAAAGTGGATATTTTATTCCTCTAAAACTAAAAATATATGCGTCTACGACGTATCGGAAAATTACATTTCTAACAACATTATTATTCCCATCGATCATCAGATTTCCACGATATCGATAATCAACTTTAGAGTTTGTATCAGAACCATCTATCATTTCACGATGACGCAGATCTGNCTCCCAACTATGTGTAAAGTTGGAATTCTTTATTGTAATATAACTGCCGTGCCTACTGTAAAATGCATTTGCGTAAAAATGTAGATTATCAAAAACAATATTATCAGAGTGATGCAAGTTGATAGTATGTGTTCGAATTCGTACNCGAACATTTGTCTCATTGGGGATTTTCTGNCCAGGGTACAGNTAAAGNGTGTTGGAGTTTTTTTCAAAAGCCCATTCTTCAAGCGTGTCAAGNTTAGCAATCTGACCAACTTTATATAGATAATCTATTGCAGGGTAAAAATCTTCTCCTTTTTTGTAAGGCGCACCATCACTTTTTTCCCAGATGGTATTGGGTTCGGGATTATCTTTGTTACCTATAGTGGGATCGGTTGGATTTTTAAAATTNGTTGGCATGGCTGGTATCATATAACGATCATCAACAAAAACACCGTAAATGGTGTCTATTCGCGTTTTGGCTTTATGAGAAATTGACCCCATGTCGAGAACAGCTTTATAAACTTGTTTACCATTCAAGGTGGTCAGCTGCCAGTCTGCTTTTACTGAAATAGTTCCATCAATTTTGGTGTTTTTATTTTCACCTAAAACTGTAATTTTTGCACCTTCTGTGTATGGTGAGTGGTTAATGTAATCTGCAAAAACAAGATCCGAGTATCGACCCTCCTTAATTAAAATTGTCTGTCCTCCTTCAGCTGCTTCTAATGCGCTTAGTATATCTGGATAGGGACAATCAACTGTACCGTTTGGCTCTTGACAATTATCACTGTAAAGGTCTTGCATGATTTCTGCGTGNTCAATGGTAGCGTGATGCTCGTTTGGAGATCGATCAATAATATTAAAATTTTNATCGGTNTCCATTGAATAATATGCTACAAGCCCAGTGGAGTTTAAATCCTGTAAACTATCCATATTGGCTTTAATCTGAGCTTCTGTTCTAACGATATTCCACACCCTAACTTCATCCAAATTTCCTCGAAAACGAGAACCTATGAAACCGATTGGAGTAGCGTCAGGAACTTTTCCTGACCACTTGGTTGGGTT